>CAYSZH010000191.1:0-7770 GCA_964435305.1 uncultured Granulosicoccaceae bacterium | reverse complement strand
CCCTTCCACACAACATGCTTTATCGTAAATCTATAATACGATCAAACATCATTCAAAATATTAGCAATATTTTGTTGCAGCAGCCTTACAAGTACCAGTAACAGCCCACTGGATAGTGTTGTTAGCAGCAGTGTAAGTTGGTGTGATGATGTAAGTAGCACTTTCAAGAGTTGCTTCTGCAGTCATAGTAACAGCAGCAGTGTTCTCTGCAATCGCTGCAGAGTTAACGTTAGCGCCGATTTGAACAGATGCTTGTTGTACACCGATATCAGCCCAAGTATCACAAACAGCCAGATCAGAAGTAGACTGGATGCAAACTTCGATACCTGTCTTGATAGGAGCAGAAGCTGTTACTACTTCAGCGAAACGAGCGCGCTTTGTGTACTGTGAGTACTGAGGTACAGCAACCGCTGCAAGAATACCGATGATCGCGATTACGATCATGAGTTCGATCAATGTAAAACCTTTTTGTACTTTAACCATGGTTGGTTATCTCCAGAGACTAAATTTAAGTTTGTTATATAAGTTCGTTATCAAGCCAAACCTACAGACCCGTTAGCGTCCATATGCTTAGGAGGTTAAGTGCAGGGCATGTGCCAAGCTGTAAACAAAGGTTTGAAGGGAATAAAAGTCATACAGAACAGTAAGTTAAAAATATCGAGAAGTGGTTCGCAGTGCATTGGTTAACATTTGTAGGTGACACTTTTGTCAACAAGTGACAATGGGCCATGTCGCTTAATGACAATCTGTGTTGGATGTTTTATTTACCTTACGGTGTCTCTACCGGGCTGATGGTCGAGAGTGAAATTTTCGCAGCTGCAAGGGCTAGGACCGATTAGTTATCTTGTGAATCAATACCCAGTTGCTGAATACGGTAACGCAATTGTCTGTAGGTCAGGCCCAATTTAACTGCAGCGGCTTTGCGGTTCCAGCGCGTTTCATTAAGTATTTCGATGATCTGTGTGCGTTCATCCAGGTTGTTTTTTGGTTCCAAGGTTTTTTTCGAAACTGAATCCGTAACGGAGCGCCTTGTGTTTGCATTAGCGGTTTCTATAAAGGCCAGATCTTCAACATTGATGGTATTCCCATCGAGCAGTGCTACGGCACGTTCAAGCAAATTCTCAAGTTCGCGTACATTGCCAGGAAACGAATAAGACTGTAGCTTGCCAATGGCATCCGAACTGATTTTTATAGATTGTGTAGCACCTTGTTGGCTAATTTTTGATAAAAAGTAATCGGCTAGTGCGGGTATATCATCTGCCCGGGTTCGTAAACTAGGACAGGCTACAGCAATCACGTTCAGTCGATAGTAGAGATCGTGGCGGAAGTCACCTGCGTCCACTTCACCTGCTAAATCTTTGTGGCTGGCGCTCAAGATACGCACATCGACTGATTGTTCTTCATTGCTGCCCACAGCGCGTATGCTGCGTTCCTGTATTGCCCGTAATAGCTTGACCTGCATATGTAATGGTAGCTCAGCCACTTCATCAAGAAACAGTGTGCCTCCATCGGCGCGCATAAATAAACCTTCATGATCATGGCTTGCACCTGTGAAGCTGCCTTTTTTGTGACCAAACAATTCACTTTCCATTAATTCATTGGGAATAGCGCCACAGTTAATTGCAACAAACGGATGGCTGCGCCTTGGCCCGTTCTCATGAATCAATCGTGCAACCAGTTCTTTACCTGTGCCAGATTCGCCTGTAATCCATACCGGCGCATTCGTGCGAGCCACTTTTGCGATCATGGTGCGAAGTTCTTTCATCGGCCGTGATCGGCCAATTAATCGATCGCTGCCAATGAGTTCGAGGCTGGCGTTAGTTTGGTTTTGATCCTGCGGGCGTCCTGACAATGATTGCAATGAACCATTAACATTCGCTTCATCATCGGTCTCATTTGGCCTGGGTGCTAGAGCCTTCGTTGGCTGATCGAAAGTTGCATCTCTTCCATGGCTATCGTTCGCGGCCATAGGAGCCTCGGCAGAATCTGAATTAAGCGCAACAGCCTGCACAACCAGATTGCGCAGCTGCTTGATATCAACAGGCTTTGAAACAAAATCATAAGCGCCGTTTTTCATGGCCTCAACCGCTGCCTCCATGTTTCCGTGCGCGGTAATCACCGCCACTGGCATTTCAGGTTGCGCCGATTGCATGTACTTTACGAATTCCACACCGTTGCCATCGGGCAGGCGCATATCCGTCAGGCAGACATTAAATTCATATTCTTTTAATAGATTGCGCGCTTCTTCGAGGTTGGCTGCTGCATGATAATCAAGGCCCATGCGTGCCAGTGTCATCGCAATGAGTTCGCGAATATCCGGCTCGTCGTCAATGATAAGTGCGGTGGCTGTCATCTCAGGCGGCCATCTGTTGAGCGTTCATCAGCGTGATTCTAAAATGTGCACCTACATCGCGTGCGACACACTCAATATGTGCTTTGTTGAGCTCACACAACTCTCTAATTATGTACAGACCCAATCCAGACCCATCATGATGAGTTGTATAGAACGGCTCAAACAACTGCTCGCGATCGATGTCGGAAATACCGTGGCCATTGTCTACGATGTCGATAATGGCGCTGCCTTGCTGGGACTGCCAGCAACTGAGTTCGATGTGTAATTCGCTACTGTCGTTATGCAGGCGGGCATTGGTACACAGGTTCCACAACACCTGATCAAGATGTTCAGGATCGAAGTTGGCGCTGACATACGGCTCGGTATTACAGGTGATACTCGAACTATCAAGGTCGTTCTCGTCGCTGAAGCGTTGACAAAAAAGTTGCACCTGCGCGCTTAAGTCAATGAGGTCTGTTTTAACCTGCTTTCTGTTGGATAGCTGCAGAACGTCTTCCACGATACGATCAATGCGTTTTGTGTGACGGTATGCGATATTCAGAAGCTCTGCATCTTGCGCGCTTAATTCTTCTGATTCGCGCATCAGTTGAATGGCATGCGAGATCGCACCCAGCGGGTTGCGGATTTCGTGTGCAATGCTGGCAGAGAGCCTGCCCAGGGAGGCCAGCTTTAACTGTTGGAACTGTTGCTTTATATGAGCATGGTCGTCCAGCCGGATTAACATGCCGCCAGAGCTTAAGGCAATGAACTGCGGTAACAGTGCCGTGTTAGTTGTTTCCACCGTAAAGGGCTGTGATGAATTGGGCTCACCGCGCACAGCCTCTTGCATGCTGGCAAACAGATTGTGACAAATCTGACCGACATGGACTGGTAAGGTGACAAATTCGTTGGCTAATAAATTGCGCGCCGTGTCGTTCATCAACAGCACTCTATTGGATGCATCGAGCACCAGCACGCCAGAATCAAGCTCGCGAATGATCTCTTCGTTAAGGCTGGCAATTTGTTGTACGTTAAGTGCAGCACGATCGGCCGTGGATGCCGCCGATTCTTGCGAATTCAAACGCCTCAACGGCACGCTGGAGAGCCATGCTACCAACATCAGCATGGTACATAGCAGCGCCGTGCGTTGAAGATTGGCCGCCGACTCACCCATCGCCAGCCGTGTAATCATCTCTTCAGTCAAAACCAGAATGCTGGCCATGGCGGCAAAGTACAAGGCCATGCGGACGGAATTTAACTGGCTGATCAATGCAATGGTCACGATCAATAAGACACCAAAACCGCTTTGAACGCCACCACTGGCAAACATCATCAAGCAAATAAAAACGATGTCGGCGTAGTTCTCAATATAGTTGCGAGCCAGCGCATTGGGCTTGTTGATTTTTTGCAGATACAGCAGCCCTAAAGCGGTAACCAGGTAACCCAGATGCGCCAATTCAAAAATATCGGCATTACTCTGGCCGAGTATGGTTTGCGTAGTCGAGAGATAGTAAACCGCGCCAAGTGCGACGATGAGGAAAAACCGGTACTGATTAAAAAGCCGAACAACGCCGTCATCTCGCAAAGCTGGCGCTGCGGAATGGTGCGACGGTTGTTGAGAGTCTACGTTATTGGGCACAGTGATCGCGGAGGGCTTCTAATCGCCGGTTTCAGCCCTTTTAAGAGCAAAAAACAGACCACGAAAATCGCATTAGAATGCGCTTTTTAGCTCACAATCGGCTTTTCATAAACTGCACCCGAAGGAGGTGTTTATTTTCTGCAATGGCCAGAAGAGGCCGTTCGCTCAGATCCGAGGTTTAGTTGTCCAGCGCGGGATGGCCTGGTTCTGTCAGAGCCAGGGTGCGTAAGGTATCTGCACTGAGGTCCGTTTGCCCCATGCTTTGGTACGCACTGGCCAGCAATGCCAGCGCGTTGGGCACATGTTTCGAGCCGTTAAAGCGCTCCATCAGGTAATTGACCCGATTTACCGCCGCCACCATCGCACCCCTGTCGTAGTAGAAGCGAGCGGTAATCAGCTCGTGACGGGCCATTTCATCTTTCAAATAGACCATTCGGGCCAGCGCATCATCCACATACTCGCTATCGGGGAATTGCCGCACCAGTGTGTCGAATTCGGCAAACGCGGCCCGAGGCCAATTTTGATTCACTTTCGCAATATCTCGAGGAAATAGCCTCTCCATAGCAGAGCCACCTCGGGAAAAATGACTTAAGCCTTTGATATAATGAGCATAATCAATTTTATCGCTACGCGGATACAGCTTGATAAACCGATCTGCCGAGGTAATGGCGTTATCGTATTCGTCTTGCTTGAAATACGCATACGCAATGTCCAGTTGCGCCTGCTGGGTGAAATTGCCAAACGGGTAGCGCGCACCCAGCGTCTCAAACGTGTCCACGGCGGTAATGAAATCACCTTGGCTGAGAGCTCGTTTGGCCGCGGCGTACAGGCTTTCGGCACTGGTATCGGCTGGGCTTGACGCAGGGTTCGATGCGCAGGCAGCCATAAATAAGCAGGCGCTAAGCAGAGCCGCACGGGAAAAAGTACGTATAAAAGTCGTGTTCATTGAAAAAGTATAGCGAATTTACAGGCCAACTTTTCGCTACCCGATGCCAGTGCGTGTATTCTTTCCGCTCTTTAACATGCATTGACCCACATGCCGCCCGAGAGCGACCCCTCAAATCAGCCTGTAGAGATAAAAGCCCCGGCTTCTGCTGCCGGCAAACGTCTGGATGCCGTTGCGGCTGTGCTTTTCAGCGATTACTCACGCAGCCGACTGCAAAGCTGGATCAAATCCGGTTATATCACGGTTGATGGGCAGACGAGACGTGTGAACGACAAACTCGTCGGCGGTGAGGATATCGTCCTTAACCTGCCGCCTGATGCAACGTTCGAAAGCTTTGATGAGTCCTGGGAAAATGCCGGTTCGACGATGTTGGCCGAGCCGGTGCCAATTGAATTCGTTCACACGGATGAGCAGTTTTATATTGTGAATAAGCAGGAAGCGATGGTCATGCACCCGGCGCCAGGTAATCGAGCTGGAACATTAATGAACGGTTTATTGCATCTGGAGCCAACACTTCGAGCCGTGCCGCGTGCCGGCATTGTGCATCGCCTAGATAAAGACACCACGGGTTTGTGCGTTGTAGCGCGTACCTTAAAAGCCCATACACATTTGGTTGATCAATTACAGCAAAGAAGCGTTTCCAGACGCTACCTGGCCATTGTGCTGGGTACACCACCAGAGAACGGCACAATCGAAGAACCCATAGGCCGTCATCCTAAAGATAGAAAACGTATGGCGGTGGTTGCCAAGGGCAAACCTTCACGTACACACTATAAGGTGCTTGAGCAATTCAATGGCTGTGCCTTAGTTGAAGTTAAATTGGATACGGGCAGAACGCACCAAATCAGAGTGCATATGACGCATATCGGGTTCCCTTTGCTGGGCGATCCGATTTACCGTAAACGCGGCACAGCTACTGCTGCATCCTTTGCCTTAAACACAGTGATAACAGCATTTAAAAGACAGGCCCTGCATGCCTGGCGCTTAGGCTTAAAGCATCCAGTCGATGGATCACACTGCGAGTATAAAGCTGACCCGCCTGAGGACTTTCAGTTAATGCTTGCGCATTTACGTAACAAGTTACCTCTGGCATCTGATGACGAACTATCAGACCAAATGTTGTATGTGTACGACGATGATGACCAGGAACACGATGATGAATGAGCTTCACACATTGCGCCCGGATTGGTCAGTGTCCTCAAAAGTTAAAGCTTATTCAACCACGCGCAGTGGTGGCGTTAGCCAAGCTCCATTCGATGCACTGAATCTGGGGCTACACGTAGGTGATGACGTCAATCGAGTCAGAGAAAATCGCGATCTTTTATCGCAAGCGCTGAACCTGCCAGCTGACCCTTACTGGTTAAACCAGGTGCATGGAAACGAGGTGGTGTGTCTGTCAGCCGATGATGAAGCGCCAGATGTGCACACCGCTGATGGTGCTTTTACACAAGCTACAGATACGGTGCTGGTTGTGATGACAGCGGATTGCCTACCCGTTGTGCTGGCCGATGCGACAGGGTGTTCACTTGCTGTAGTGCATGCTGGCTGGCGTGGGTTGGCTGCCGGGGTGCTTGGCAATGCGCTTTCCTACTTTGATTCTAATGAACCCGTGAGTGCCTGGTTGGGCCCTGCCATTGGCCCGCAAGCGTTTGAAGTAGGAGAAGAGGTTAAAGATGCTTTTATAACAAGTTCTTTGGAAAACGAAATCTATTTTAAACCTGGCGACAAAAAAAACAAATTCATGGCCGATCTTTATGGTTTGGCAACCGCTGATTTAAACCGACATCGCAGTGTGAATGTTTTCGGTGGAAGTCATTGCACCGTGTCTGAGCGCGATCAGTTTCACTCGCATCGTCGGGATGGTGCGCAAAGCGGGCGCATGGCGACCATTGCGTGGATTGCGTCAAACCCAAAGGCTTGAATCAGGCGCGAGCGGCTCTATCTTTAATCTAACTTAAAAATTTTGGGGTGTTCCCCCTAATAGGTGCGCCAATGAGAATGGACAAACTGACCAGCAAATTTCAGCTGGGCCTGCAAGAAGCGCAGTCGATGGCAGTGGGTCGCGATCATCAATTTATAGAGCCCGCGCACTTATTGGCGGCTTTTCTTGATCAGGATGGCAGCGGTGTGCGGCCCTTGCTAGCGCAATCGGGCGTAAACGTGAATGGTTTGCGAGCCGGCATCGATGCATCGCTCGATAGCATGGCGCAAGTGCAGGGGGGGTCTGGGCAATTACATGTGTCTAACGAGCTTAATCGCCTGCTTAATTTAACGGATAAAAAATCGCAGAAGCGAGGCGATCAATACATCTCTTCTGAAACCTTTGTGGTGGCCGCATTAGAAGATAAAAAAAACTCGCTGGCTAAACTGTTGATTCAGCATGGTGCCAACCTTGAAGCGATTGAAAAGACCATTACTGATGTGCACGGCGATTCGCCTGTGAACGACCCCAATGCCGAAGATCAGCGAAAGGCACTGGAAAAGTACACCATCGATTTAACCGAACGCGCCGAACAAGGCAAAATCGACCCGGTAATCGGTCGCGATGATGAAATTCGTCGCGCCATACAAGTCTTGCAGCGAAGGCGCAAAAATAATCCTGTCATTATTGGTGAGCCAGGTGTGGGTAAAACCGCATTAGTTGAAGGGCTTGCACAGCGCATTGTGGACGGTGAGGTGCCCGATGGTGTAAAGAACAAACGTGTTTTGTCTCTGGACATGGGTTCATTAATCGCCGGTGCAAAATTTCGTGGTGATTTTGAAGAGCGTATGAAGGCGGTGCTAAACGATCTTGCCAAGCAAGAAGGGCAGGTTATTCTCTTTATTGATGAACTGCACACCATGGTCGGTGCT
>CAYSZH010000190.1:0-7786 GCA_964435305.1 uncultured Granulosicoccaceae bacterium | reverse complement strand
AGGATTCAGGCATACCCGCATCCATTCGGTGATCACCATCAACGATGTTCTTATACATGGTGTTTCGACCTTTAACATCATCCGATTTGACAGTGAGCATTTCGCGCAAGGTGTACGCTGCACCGTATGCTTCCAGTGCCCAAACTTCCATCTCACCGAATCGCTGTCCACCAAACTGGGCTTTACCACCCAATGGCTGCTGTGTAACCAGGCTGTATGGCCCGGTTGATCGAGCGTGCATCTTGTCATCAACCAGGTGGTTCAGCTTCAGCATGTGCATATAGCCCACCGAAACCGGTCGTTCGAAAAATTCACCTGTGCGGCCGTCAATCAATTCCGATTGACCCGACTCATGCAAGTCAGCCAGGCGTAGCATTTCCTTGATCTCAACTTCGGCAGCCCCGTCAAACACAGGCGTTGCCATGGGCACACCGCGGCACAGATTATGTGCCAGTGTTTTGATTTCTTCATCGCTAAGGCTATCAAGGTCAACATGTTGTTGAGCCGTTGAGTGGTTATATATTTTGTCTAAGAATCCGCGAATTTCAGACACCGCCTGCTGCGACTTGATCATGTTGTTGATCTTCGCACCCAGCCCTTTTGCGGCCATGCCAAGGTGCATCTCAAGCACCTGACCCACGTTCATACGTGAGGGCACACCCAGTGGGTTAAGACAAATATCAACCGGCTCACCTTTCTCGTTATATGGCATATCTTCTGCCGGAACGATCATGGAGATAACCCCTTTGTTACCGTGACGACCAGCCATTTTGTCACCTGGTTGCAGGCGACGCTTAACGGCCAAGTACACCTTCACCATCTTGAGTACGCCTGGCGCAAGATCATCTCCTGATGTGATCTTCTCTTTTTGCTCCAGGAAGCGTTGCTCAAACGCTTCACGCTGATCAGCCATCTGTTTGGCCATTTTTTCAAGCTGAACATTCAGGTCTTCATCGGCCATGCTGATAGTGAACCACTTTTCGCGATCGATTCTTTCCAGGTACTCGCGAGTGACAGCTGTTTTACTTAAGCCATCCGGGCCTTTATCGGCATCTTTGTTCAGAATCAGCCGTTCGATTCGCTGATACAAATCGTTTTCGATGATGCGGGTTTCATCTTCGATGTCTTTACGTACCTGTTTAAGCTCTTCACTTTCAATTTGCAAAGCACGCGCATCTTTATCTACACCATCGCGCGTGAACACTCGCACATCGATGACGGTGCCATCCATACCCGGAGGTACACGCAAGCTTGTGTCTTTTACATCAGATGCCTTCTCACCAAAGATTGCACGCAGCAGTTTCTCTTCTGGTGTGAGCTGGGTTTCACCTTTTGGTGTGACCTTACCCACCAGAATGTCATTGGGATTCACTTCAGCACCAACATAAACCACACCGCTTTCATCGAGCTTTGACAAAAGACCTTCGCTCACATTTGGAATATCCGCTGTGATGTCTTCAGGCCCAAGCTTGGTGTCTCGTGCCACACAAGTGAGTTCTTCAATGTGAATAGTCGTAAAGCGATCTTCCTGTACAACACGTTCTGATATCAGGATGGAATCTTCAAAGTTGTATCCATTCCATGGCATGAAGGCGACCAACATGTTCTGACCAAGCGCAAGCTCACCCATATCAGTTGAGGGGCCATCAGCCAACACGTCACCACGTTCAATCTCATCACCAACATTGACTAATGGGCGCTGATTGATACAGGTGTTCTGGTTTGAACGGGTGTACTTTGTGAGCGTATAAATATCAACACCGCTGCCATCAGTGGCTTCAGCATCTTTTACTCGCACAACGATTCGTGCGGCATCCACAGAATCAACTATACCGCCTCGCTTTGATACCACGGCAGAGCCAGAATCAACCGCGACAATACGTTCGATTCCAGTGCCCACCAATGGCTTCTCAGCACGCAATGTCGGTACCGCCTGACGTTGCATGTTTGAGCCCATCAATGCACGGTTAGCATCATCGTGTTCAAGGAACGGAATTAGCGCCGCTGCCACCGATACAATCTGTTTTGGTGATACATCCATGTACTCAACCCGATCAGGGGATGACATGGTGAATTCATTCAGGTTTCTAACTGAAACCAGCTCATCGTTTAATTTACCGTTTTCATCCAGACCCGCATTCGCCTGAGCAATCACGTAATTGCCTTCTTCAATTGCCGACAGATAAACGATTTCGTCAGTGGCTTTGCCATCGGTTACTTTGCGATAAGGTGTTTCAAGAAAACCGAAGTTGTTGGTTCGCGCATAGACCGCAAGCGAGTTGATCAAACCAATGTTTGGGCCTTCCGGCGTTTCAATTGGGCAAACACGACCATAGTGAGTCGGATGCACATCACGCACTTCAAAACCGGCTCGTTCACGTGTCAATCCACCAGGCCCAAGCGCCGAGATACGACGTTTGTGTGTGACTTCTGACAGCGGGTTGTTTTGATCCATAAACTGCGAGAGCTGGCTGGAACCAAAAAATTCCTTAACCGCTGCAGCAACTGGTTTGGCGTTGATGATGTCTTGCGGCATCAACCCTTCACTCTCAACCATACCAAGACGTTCACGTACTGCACGTTCAACACGCACAAGACCAACACGGAAAACGTTTTCGGCCATCTCTCCCACACTTCGAATACGGCGATTACCCAGGTGATCAATATCATCCACAGTACCGTTGCCGTTTCGAATGTCGATAAGCACTTCCATCACGTTGAGGATGTCAACTTTATCGAGTGTGCCAGAACCTTCTGTTTCTTCACGGCTCAGGCGACGGTTGAACTTCATGCGGCCAACTGGCGACAGGTCGTATCGATCCGGTTCGAAAAAGAGGTTGTTAAAGAGGTTTTGAGCCGCTTCTTTTGTAGGTGGCTCGCCTGGGCGCATCATGCGGTAGATCTCTACCTGCGCTTCTAGCTGGGTGCGCGTTGGATCGATACGCAAGGTATTGGATACATGTGGCCCACGATCAAGATCGTTGACATACAACACTTCAAGCTTCTTCGTACCAAGTTCAACAATACGCTCGATAAGCTCAGCTGTGAGTTCAGCATTTGCTTCAGCCAGCAATTCGCCTGTTTCGGTATCAGGGATATCGTGGAACAGAATTTTACCAATCAGGTATTCGGCAGGAATCTCAAGCTTGGTGATGCCGGCGTTTTCAAGTTCTCTAACGTGACGCGCCGAAATTCGACGGCCAGTTTCAACAATGACTTTCTTGCCAACTTTAATATCGAAAGCGGCCGTTTCACCACGCAAACGCTCAGGCACCAACTCCATTTCAATTTTGGTTTTGGTGATACTGATTTTATGCGTTTCGAAAAACGTTTCGAGGATGTCGCTGGTTTCATAACCTAGTGCACGCAACACAATGGTGGCGGGCAATTTTCGACGACGGTCGATACGCGCAAACAGACAATCTTTAGGATCGAATTCGAAATCGAGCCATGAGCCACGGTAGGGAATGATTCGAGCTGAAAACAACAGCTTGCCTGATGAGTGCGTTTTACCCCTGTCGTGGTCAAAGAATACACCCGGTGAGCGATGCAATTGAGACACGATAACGCGCTCGGTACCGTTGATGATGAAAGTGCCGTTGTCCGTCATTAACGGCAACTCACCCATGAACACTTCTTGTTCTTTTATGTCCTTAACCACCTTACTGCTGGCAGGTGCGGTCTTATCATAAATAATCAAACGCGCAAGCACCCGCAAAGGCGCAGCAAAGGTCAAGCCACGAATCTTACATTCGCGCTCATCAAATGCTGGTTTACCCAGACGGTAGCTGACGTAATGCAGCTCAACATTGCCTGAGTAACTGACGATGGGCATCACGCTATTAAAAGCGCCATGTAGCCCTTGTTCTATCCGGTCATCTGGTTCCTTGTCTTCTTGCAGGAACTTTCGATAGGAATCGAGCTGGGTTTGCAGCAGGAACGGCACTTCCAGAATGGGTGCGCGTTTGCCAAAATCTTTTCGAATTCGCTTTTTTTCAGTGAACGAATAGGCCATCAACGTTCCTCAATTTCAAAGATGCATGCCGAGCGAGCACGCGTTATTGTTTTGTGTCGCTATAAGCGACTGCAGGCCGGCAGTACTATTAGACTGCCAGCCTGTGTTATCGTCTGTTAAACAGAAGATGGACGAACTTAATGTAATAGTACTGATTACTTCAGTTCGACTTTAGCGCCAGCCTCTTCGAGGGCTTTCTTCAGCTCTTCAGCTTCTTCTTTAGCAGCGCCTTCTTTGATCGGTGAAGGTGCAGCTTCTACCAGATCTTTAGCTTCTTTCAAGCCAAGGCCAGTTGCGCCACGAACCGCTTTGATCACGCCAACTTTGTTGTCGCCAAAGCTTGCAAGAACAACATCGAACTCAGTTTTCTCTTCGGCAGCAGCACCACCAGCATCGCCAGCAGGACCTGCGGCAACCGCAACAGCCGCTGCAGCCGATACGCCAAATTTTTCTTCCATTGCGGAAATGAGTTCAACTACTTCCATTACAGACATGTTTGAAATGCTTTCGAGCATTTCTTCTTGTGAAACAGCCATTGTATTTCTCCAGATTACCGACTCTTGTTTAGTTAAGCCGGATAAAACTATTTAAAGTGAATAAGGATTACGATTCTTTAGCATCGCGAACAGCCGCAACTGTTCGAACCAGCTTCGAAGGTACTTCGTTGAGCGTTTGCACAAGCTTGGTAATTGGCGCCTGCATAACAGACATCAATTGAGAAATCGCTTGATCGCGCGTTGGCAGATTCGCCAGCTTGCCGATATCACCGGCCTCAATCGTGGCACCACCTACTGCACCCACAGTGATCTTGAGCTGATCATTGTCTTTAGCGAAGTCGCGAAACAATCGAGCTGCTGCACCTGGATCTTCTTTCGAGAAACCCAGCATTAGCGGACCGCTTAAACGTTCCTGCATACACTCAAATTCAGTACCCTCAACTGCACGTCGTGCCAGGGAATTTTTTACAACGCGGATATACACACCGGTGTCGCGACCTTTCTCGCGCAACTCGGTGAGTTGTCCTACGCTTAATCCCCTGTACTCGGCAGCCACAGCCGACAACGCACCACCCGCTACTTCCGCAACTTCGGATACGACGGCTTGCTTCTCTGCATAAGTCAGAGCCATAGAGCACCTCATGGTTAAAGCCTTCAGATGAAGGCATTGCCTATGTGATTACGACAGCAACCCTTTACAGGCTACCGGCATTCTCACGCCTATCGGTTTCCGCCCTTGTCCAATAGTGACAACATTGGGCAGATCCCATCTGCGCAGGAAATTAAGCTGTTCATCGAGCTTTTACATCAACAGCACCTGCGGTCTTGGATGAGCCAGACCGATGACATGTGCCAGCGCCCGCTCACTCAATCTTTACAACAACGTTCTTTACACAACGTTCTTTACAACAACGTTCTTTACAACAACGTTCTTTAATAAAAGCCGGTTCTCTCCAGCTTAAACATTCAACCCTAACGCATTTAGACTAAGGGCGAATGGTCAATTGTTAGTCCTGGCCCCATGGTTGTGGAGACAGTGACTTTCTTCATGTATACGCCTTTTGCCGACGTTGGCTTGGCTTTGACAAGGTCGCCAAGCAAAAACGCCAGATTTTCTTTTAGTGCGCCGGCTTCGAAATTGGACTTACCAACCGTGCAATGCACAATGCCACCTTTATCAGCGCGGTAGCGAACCTGACCGGCTTTTGCATTTGTCACAGCTTCTGCAACCTTAGGTGTCACCGTGCCCACTTTAGGATTCGGCATTAAACCACGCGGCCCGAGGATTGTACCTAGCGCACCCACAACGCGCATGGCATCTGGTGCTGCGATAACCACATCAAAATCCATGTTGCCGCCTTTAACAGAATCGGCCAGGTCTTCGAAGCCGACAATGTCTGCGCCAGCCGCTTTAGCCGCCTCAGCCTGCTCGCCCTGCGCAAAAACAGCTACACGTACAGTTTTACCGGTGCCATTAGGCAAAACACTGGAGCCACGAACCACTTGGTCGGATTTACGCGGGTCGATGCCCAGGTTCACGGCCACATCAACAGATTCGTCAAACTTAACCGTTGAGAGTTCCTTAAGCAGTGCGAAAGCCTCTTCGACTTCGTATTGCTTTTCAGGATCGACGCTATCGCGGATTTTCTTTGCTCGTTTCGCCATTACCATCAGACTACTCCCTCCGTCTCAAGCCCCATGCTACGAGCGGTGCCCGCAATGGTGCGTACCGCAGCATCCATATCAGCCGCCGATAAATCAGGCTTCTTGGTGGTCGCGATCTCTTCCAATTGGGCTCGCGTCACCTTGCCAACCTTTACCGTGTTGGGTGTGCCGCTGCCTTTGGGAATACCAGCCGCTTTGCGCAAAAGCACAGCCGCCGGAGGTGTTTTCTGGATATAAGTAAAACTGCGATCGTTGTACACAGTAATGACAACGGGAATAGGCAAGCCGTTTTCCACACCCTGAGTGGATGCATTAAACGCCTTACAAAATTCCATGATGTTGACACCATGCTGACCCAGTGCCGGCCCAACAGGTGGGCTCGGGTTTGCCTGACCAGCAGGCACTTGAAGCTTAATGTAAGCTTCGACTTTCTTAGCCATTTTGAACTCCTGATCGGGTGCGATCGCCTCACTAACGGCCGTTTTACACAGCTAACTTTTTACAAGCTAACCCTGTAGTAAAACGAAAGTTGTGACAGCTCCCCGATGCGCATGACCCCAATCGGGGCCGAAAAATCAGGCCTTTTCGACCTGACTGAAATCGAGCTCCACCGGAGTGGAACGTCCGAAAATTTGTACTGCAACCACCAGACGGTTTTTATCGAAGTTAACTTCTTCTACCACGCCATTAAAGTCGTTAAAGGCACCGTCTGTAACACGCACCACTTCACCAACATCGAACAATACTTTTGGCCGTGGCTTCTCAACCCCTTCTTGAACGCGTTGCAAAATATTGTCTGCTTCTTTATCAGTAATTGGCGCTGGCTTATCAGCCGTGCCACCAATAAAACCCAACACTTTGGGTACATCTTTAACCAAATGCCACGTCTCATCGTCCATTTCCATACGAACAAGTACATAGCCTGGGAAAAATTTTCGCTCTGATCGTCGCTTTTGACCGTTACGTATTTCAACCACTTCTTCGGTGGGCACCAGTATTTCGCCGAACTTCTCTTGCAGGCCAGCACGTTCAACGCGCTCTTCAAGCGATCGCTTGACGACACCCTCAAAACCAGAAAAAGCCTGTACGACAAACCAGCGCATTATCAGATCCCCGTGATCATCTTAAACAGAGCCGATAGCAGCATATCGAACAACCAAAGGAATATACCCACGATTAGGACGATGATAAAGACTGTGAGCGTTGTTTGTACGGTTTCTGAGCGGCTAGGCCAAACGACTTTTCTGACTTCTGTTCGAGCATCACGAAAAAACGAAACCGTGCGCTTGCCGACGGCCGTCTGATACACAATAAACGCCACCGCAGCCGCCACAAGGAGCAGACCAATGACTCGCAACAGCAGAGATTGCTCGGCGAATACGTAAAATGCTACTAACCCGGCAAACCCTAAAAGGGCTGCACCAATTAGCTTGATTTTGTCACCGTTGTTTGCTTCTAATTCGGCCTTTGCGACCATCGCACCGTTTATCCCAAGTTACTTTATGCGGCATTTATTTGCCGATAATTACTGCCGATAATAATTACCGGTAATTATGACCGAATTGGCAGGCCAGGAGGGAATCGAACCCCCAACCTGCGGTTTTGGAGA
>CAYSZH010000189.1:0-7789 GCA_964435305.1 uncultured Granulosicoccaceae bacterium | reverse complement strand
ATCACCGAATGGATGCGGGTATGCCTGAATCCTTCAATGTATTGCTGAAGGAAATTCGTTCACTCGGTATTAATATCGAGCTGGAAGCTGACTAACGCCAACTTAAATTTGTAGGGGAGAAAGACTATGAAAGACCTACTGAACCTGTACAAGATGCAGGGGCAAACTGAAGAGTTCGATGCCATTCGAATTAAGTTGGCATCACCGGAAACGATTCGTTCCTGGTCGTATGGCGAAGTCAAAAAGCCAGAGACCATTAACTACAGAACCTTCAAGCCGGAAAGAGATGGCTTGTTCTGTTCCAAGATTTTTGGACCGGTAAAAGACTACGAATGTCTTTGTGGCAAATACAAGCGTTTAAAGCACCGTGGTGTTGTGTGCGAAAAATGCGGTGTTGAAGTCACGCAGACCAAAGTGCGTCGTGAGCGCATGGGCCATATTGACTTGGCGAGCCCGGTTGCACATATCTGGTTTCTAAAGTCATTGCCGTCGCGCATAGGTTTGTTGCTGGACATGACACTGCGTGAAATTGAACGTGTCTTGTACTTTGAAGCCTATGTGGTTATCGACCCTGGAATGACCACACTCGAAACCGGTATGTTGCTCTCTGATGAGCAATATCTTGAAGCCGTTGAAGAGCATGGTGATGAATTTGATGCGCGCATGGGTGCAGAAGCTGTGCACGATTTGCTGCAGAACATCAACTTAACCGAAGATGCATCAAACCTGCGCGAAGAAATTGGTGCTACCAAATCTGAAACTAAGTTAAAACGTTTGACCAAACGCTTAAAGCTTGTCGAATCGTTTATTGCTTCAGGCAATGCGCCAGAATGGATGGTCATGACGATTCTGCCGGTACTGCCGCCCGATTTACGTCCGTTGGTACCGCTGGATGGTGGCCGCTTTGCTACGTCCGATCTTAACGATCTGTACCGCCGGGTTATTAACCGAAACAATCGTCTGCGTCGCCTGTTAGAACTTAACGCGCCAGACATTATTGTGCGTAACGAAAAGCGCATGCTGCAAGAGTCGGTAGATGCGCTACTTGATAACGGTCGACGTGGCCGCGCTATCACAGGCAGTAACAAGCGTCCATTGAAATCACTTGCCGATATGATCAAAGGCAAGCAAGGTCGTTTTCGTCAAAACCTCTTGGGTAAGCGTGTTGATTACTCGGGTCGTTCGGTTATCGTGGTTGGTCCGACGCTGCGTTTGCATCAATGTGGTCTACCTAAGAAGATGGCACTCGAGCTATTCAAGCCCTTTATCTTCAGTAAGCTGCAAATGCGCGGCATGGCAACCACGATTAAAGCTGCCAAGAAAATGGTTGAGCGTGAAGGCGCCGAAGTCTGGGATATCCTCGAAGAGGTTATTCGTGAACACCCGGTCATGCTAAACCGTGCACCAACACTTCACCGTCTTGGTATTCAGGCGTTTGAGCCTGTACTGATTGAAGGTAAAGCAATTCAACTACACCCACTGGTGTGTGCCGCGTTTAATGCGGACTTTGATGGTGACCAAATGGCAGTGCACGTGCCATTGTCAATTGAAGCGCAGCTCGAAGCACGCGCCTTGATGATGTCAACTAACAATGTGTTATCGCCCGCAAACGGTGAGCCGATTATCGTACCGTCTCAGGATATTGTTCTGGGTCTGTATTACATGACGCGTGAGCGCGTTAATGCGAAAGGTGAAGGCATGGTCTTCCGTGATATCTCAGAATGTCACCGAGCCTATGGCAACAAGACAGCCGATTTACACGCGCGCGTTACCGTTCGTGTAACAGACTACACAATGACCGAGGCGGGCGAATTGCAGCCTAATCATCGTCGTGTTGAAACCACCATTGGCCGTGCGATTGTGTCTGAGATTCTGCCTAAGGGTATGGCGTTCGAACACGTCGATTGCAACCTGACAAAGAAGAACATTTCTCGACTGATCAATGTCTGCTATCGCACGCTGGGTTTGAAAGAGAGTGTCATCTTTGCTGATCAACTGATGTACCTGGGCTTCCGTTATGCAACGCTTGCTGGTGTATCAATTGGTATCGAAGACATGGTTGTGCCTGACGACAAAGGCGACATCATTGGTGCTGCAGAGGGCGAAGTGCGCGAGATCGAAGATCAATACGCATCCGGTCTTGTAACCCAAGGCGAGCGCTATAACAAGGTTGTCGATATCTGGTCTGCGGCGAACGATCAGGTAGCCAAGTCCATGATGAGTAAGCTTGGCGCCGAAGAAGTTAAAGATTCCAAAGGCGAGATGGTTGAGCAAGAATCATTTAACTCCATCTTTATGATGGCCGACTCCGGTGCTCGTGGCTCTGCAGCGCAAATTCGCCAGCTGGCCGGTATGCGTGGTCTGATGGCAAAACCGGATGGCTCTATCATCGAAACGCCGATCACGGCTAATTTCCGTGAAGGTCTAAATGTGGGGCAGTACTTTATCTCCACGCACGGTGCTCGAAAAGGTCTGGCCGATACGGCACTTAAAACCGCGAACTCGGGTTATCTGACGCGTCGTCTTGTTGATGTTGCACAAGACATGGTGGTTGTCGATCCAGATTGCGGTACAGACAAAGGCTTGACCATGCGGCCGATCATTGAAGGTGGTGATGTTGTTGAACCACTGCGCGATCGGGTGTTGGGTCGGATCACTGCGGTGCCGGTTGTTAAGCCTGGCAGTGATGATGTTCTGATGGATGCTGGCGTTCTGCTTGATGAATCTCGTGTAGATGAACTTGAAGAGCTGGGTGTTGATGAGCTTATCGTTCGCTCTGCTATCACCTGTGAAGCTGATTACGGTGTTTGTGCGGCCTGTTATGGCCGCGATCTGGCACGTGGCCACATCATCAACATTGGTGAGGCGGTCGGTGTTATGGCTGCGCAATCCATTGGTGAGCCTGGCACACAGCTCACCATGCGTACCTTCCACATTGGTGGTGCAGCCAGTCGATCAGCCGCTGCAAGCAGCGTTGAATCGAAATCGAAAGGTAGTTTGCGGCACCACAATGTCAAACAAATCACCAACAAAGATGGCAAGATCGTAGCCGTTTCACGATCGGCAGAACTTGGTGTGACCGATGAGCATGGTCGTGAGCGTGAGAAGTACAAAATTCCATACGGTGCGGTCATCCACGTTAAAGATGGCTCAGCAATCGAAGCGGGCTCTATCCTCGCAACGTGGGATCCACACACGCATCCGGTTATTACTGAGGTGGCAGGTTTCGCCAAGTTCTCCGACTTCGTTGACGGAGTAACAGTTAAAGCTGAGACCGATGACATTACCGGCCTCACCGATATTGTCATCACTGACCACAAGCAACGTGGTGGTTCCAGTAAAGACCTGCGCCCCATGGTGAAACTGGTTGATAAAGACGGCGAAGATCTGTGTTACGTGGGTACGCAAATTCCAGCACATTACTTCTTGCCGCCCGGCGCGATCGTTAGCATGCAAGATGGCGGTGCGGTTGATGTGGGTGATGTTGTTGCTCGTATTCCGCAAGCCTCATCCAAGACTCGTGACATCACAGGTGGTCTGCCACGTGTAGCTGACTTGTTTGAAGCGCGTAAGCCAAAAGAGCCTGCAATTCTTGCTGAAACTAGCGGTACGGTTAGCTTCGGTAAGGAAACCAAAGGTAAACAGCGTCTGGTTATCACAGGGCCTAAAGGCGAGCATTACGAAGAGCTGATTCCTAAGTGGCGTCATATCAACGTGTTTGAAGGTGAAACCGTTGTTAAGGGCGAGATGATCGCCGACGGTGAACCTAACCCACAGGATATTTTGCGACTGCGCGGCGTTGAAACACTGGCAGCGTATCTGGTGCAGGAAATTCAAGATGTTTACCGTCTTCAAGGGGTGGGAATCAATGATAAGCACATCGAGGTGATCATTCGCCAGATGCTGCGTAAAGTGGATATCACGGCTTCGGGGGATACGCAGTTACTGCGTGGTGAGCAGATCGATTATTCTCGCGTTAAAGAAATCAACGAGGCGATGTTGGCAGAAAAGCCTGATGCTGAGCCTGCGACCTTTGACAACCTGCTATTGGGTATCACCAAGGCATCGCTTGTGACCGAATCGTTTATCTCGGCCGCATCGTTCCAGGAGACCACCCGCGTTCTAACCGATGCGGCGGTGCGCGGTGCACGTGATGATCTGCGTGGACTTAAGGAAAACGTGATCGTCGGCAGGCTCGTGCCTGCTGGTACCGGGCTGGCTTTCCATAACGAACGGCGTAAGCGACGTGCCACGCTGGATATCGAAGATGCATTCGAGCAAGTGGTTGAACACGAAAGCATGGCTGTAGCTCCGGCCCCAATTGGTGGGGCAGCGGACGAGCCGGTTCCAACTATATTGCTGGAAGGTCTTGAGAGCCCCGCGCCGATTGCCAGTAATGGCGATGACGCAGGGGATGCGTCTGCTGCAGGTGAAGACAGCGGTGTGTAATCGGCGTCATGCCCGGATCCTTGACATCTTGGGCACTGGCTAATATAATTCCGCAGCTCGAATACAGGCCGCATACTGCGGCCTGTATTTCGTTGCGTAATCACGAATTTTTTCGCAAACATCCTCGAAACCGGTGTCTATCAGCCAAATGCTGCGGAAAGCCCATTTTGAGGAACTACTGAGTACAGACGGTTAGTTAATGGCAACGATCAACCAATTGGTGCGCAAACCGCGCAAACGCAAGGCTGAAAAGTCTAATGTACCCGCACTGCAGGCTTGTCCGCAGAGACGCGGCGTATGCACACGTGTTTACACCACAACTCCCAAAAAGCCTAACTCAGCAATGCGGAAAGTTGCCCGTGTCAGGCTGACCAATGGTTTTGAAGTGACCTCGTACATCGGCGGTGAAGGCCACAACCTGCAGGAACACTCGGTTGTGCTGATTCGCGGTGGTCGTGTTAAGGATTTACCGGGTGTGCGATACCACACTGTTCGCGGTAGTCTGGACACTCAGGGCGTGGAATCACGTCGTCAGGGCCGATCAAAATACGGCGCCAAGAAGCCAAAGTCGTAATTTAGAGTACTCACCATGTCACGTAGAAACGAAGCCCCAAAACGCGAAATCCTGCCGGACCCTAAGTACGGTAGTGTCAAACTCGCTAAATTTATTAACATCATGATGCTCGACGGCAAGAAAGCGGTTGCCGAGCGCGTAATCTATGGTGCGCTGGATGTCATGAAAGACAAAGGCTCTGCAGATCCACTTGAAACCCTTGAGCTGGCTCTGGAAAACGTCAGCCCGGCAGTAGAAGTAAAATCTCGCCGTGTGGGTGGTGCTACATACCAGGTGCCGGTTGAAGTGCGTCCTGTGCGTCGCAATGCGCTGGCAATGCGTTGGGTAATTGAAGCGGCTCGAAAGCGCGGTGAAAAATCCATGATGCTGAAGCTGGCTGGTGAACTATCTGATGCGGCTGAAAAGCGTGGCACAGCAGTAAAGAAGCGCGATGATGTTCATCGCATGGCTGAAGCTAACAAGGCATTCTCCCACTACCGCTGGTAGTGCATCGGGTGTGAGCGACTAGGGCAGGACCGTGGCGCGTACCACACCCACATCTCTCTATCGAAACGTCGGCATCATGGCTCACATTGATGCTGGCAAGACGACCACCACAGAACGTATTCTGTATTACACCGGCGTGTCCCACCGTATTGGTGAGGTGCACGATGGTGCGGCCACCATGGATTGGATGGAGCAGGAGCAAGAGCGCGGTATTACCATCACCTCTGCTGCTACCACCTGCTTCTGGAAAGGCATGGATGGTGATAAGAAAGACCATCGCATTAACATCATTGATACCCCAGGCCATGTGGACTTCACTATCGAAGTTGAGCGTTCTTTGCGTGTGCTTGATGGTGCTGTTGCCGTATTCGATTCAGTGGGTGGGGTAGAGCCGCAATCTGAGACGGTCTGGCGGCAGGCAAACAAATACAATGTGCCGCGTTTGGTGTTCGTTAATAAGATGGATCGGATTGGCGCCAGCTTTTTACGCGTTGTTGACGAAATCAAAGATCGGCTTGGCGCAACGCCTGTGCCTTTGCAGTTACCGATTGGTGCTGAAGATACGTTTGCCGGTGTCGTCGATTTAATGCGTATGAAAGCCATTATCTGGAACGATAAGGATTTAGGCATCACCTATGAAGAGCAGGATATTCCTGCTGAGCTTGCCGATGATGCTCTGATGTATCGCGAGCAAATGGTGGAAGCGGCGGCAGAAGCAAACGATGAATTAATGGAAGCTTATCTTGAAGCGGGTGAACTCAGTGATGCGCAAATCCGTGAAGGTTTAAGAGCACGCACCATTGCAGGTGAAATTGTCCCAGCCATGTGTGGTTCGGCATTTAAAAACAAAGGTGTGCAATCGCTTCTCGATAGCATCGTGGACTATCTGCCGGCACCGGATGATGTGCCGCCTGTTGAAGGTATCTTGCCAGATGAGTCTGTTGGGACGCGTAAGCCAGAGGATAAAGAGCCGTTTGCAGCGCTGGTGTTTAAAATTGCTAACGACTCCTTTGTTGGATCGCTAGCTTTTATTCGCGTTTACTCTGGCATGGTTAAGACCGGTGACATGATCTACAACCCGGTACGTGGCAAAAAAGAACGGGTTGGGCGCTTGCTGCAAATGCACGCGAATAACCGTGAGGAAATCAAAGAGCTTTTCGCCGGCGATATCGCCGCTTGTGTTGGCTTAAAAGAGGTTTACACAGGTGATACCTTGTGTGCACAAAAATCTGAAATCACGCTAGAACGTATGGAGTTCCCTGAGCCTGTTATTTCGGTTGCGGTGGAACCAAAAACCCTGGCCGACCAGGACAAGATGGCCACCTCGCTTGGTAAGTTGTCGCGCGAAGATCCATCCTTTCGTGTGCGCACCGATGAAGACTCTGGCCAGACGATTATCAGTGGCATGGGTGAATTACACCTGGAGATCATTGTTGATCGCTTGAAGCGCGAATTTGGTGTGGCTGCCAACGAAGGTAAGCCGCAGGTGTCTTATCGCGAAACCATACAGAAAAGCGTGGAAGCGGAAGGCAAATTTATTCGCCAGACTGGGGGCAGTGGGCAGTACGGTCACGTCTGGTTGCGAGTAGAGCCGTTAGAACGTGGTGAAGGCTTTGAATTTATTAGCGAAATTGTTGGCGCTGCCATCCCCAAGGAATTTATACCGGCTGTTGAGCAAGGTGTGCGCGACCAATTGGGTAACGGTGTGCTGGGTGGTTATCCGATGATGGATGTGCGGGTCACCTTGTACGACGGTTCGTACCATGATGTGGATTCGAACGAGATGGCGTTCAAGATCGCAGGCTCCATGGGTTTTCGAAATGCATCGATGGAAGCCGATCCAGCGTTACTTGAACCCATTATGCGGGTTGAAGTTGTCACCCCTGAAGACTATATGGGTGATGTGATGGGAGACTTGAACCGCCGCCGCGGCGTGGTTCACGGTATGGAAGAGCAACCGGCCGGGAAAGTGATCCGGGCGGATGTGCCATTGGCTGCCATGTTTGGCTATTCCACGGCATTGCGTTCGGCAACACAGGGCCGTGCGGTGTACTCCATGGAATTCGACAGATACGAAATTCCGATCAAGTCTGTATCGGATAGCGTATTAAATTTGTAACTGTGATTTATTTATTAGTGCTGAACCGGCGCAAAAGCGCTTGGTGCTGTATGATTCGCAACCTAACCAGCCGTAATGGCGGCTGTTGAATGATGAGGGTGACAGGTGTCTAAGGAAAAATTCGAACGAAATAAGCCGCATGTGAACGTGGGCACAATTGG
>CAYSZH010000188.1:0-7825 GCA_964435305.1 uncultured Granulosicoccaceae bacterium | reverse complement strand
CGCAGTAGCCCCGCACCCCGTCACCAATAGAGAGTTCACTAAAGCGGTTGCAAGTGCGCTGCGTCGCCCAACACTCATAGCGATACCAGAGTTGTTCATTAACGCCTTAGGTGGTCTTGGTCGTGAGATTTTACTGGGTGATCAGAATGTCAGCGCGGAAAAGGCTGTTGCGCATGGCTATGTATTTAAAGATATGCATATAGGCCCAACGATGAATGCACAATTGCGTGGTAGTGTAAATGACTCGTAGGCACAAGCCACATAATTTTTTAAGCGCTTTTCGGAATGAAAATCTTGCTAAAAAAGGTGGATAATCTCTCAGCGGCCAGCAGTGGCATCACGTCCGCAACATATTGATCCGGCCTAACCAGCACCATGCACCCTTCACGACTGATTCCACGCTTGTCAAAAATATCGTTTTCATCGCGTGTTTTGGCGCAAAACAGCTTTTCGCTATCTTTTAAACCCAACTTGCCTTTTGTTGGTGTTAAAAACGGATGCATGTCATTGATGTTAGTTTGTTTGTGACTTTGTTGAAGCACAGCGCGTAAATCTATGAGTGCATCCGGGTTATCCAACGCATCTTTATATCGAAGCATTGGCGAGCTGGGATCGGTCGATAAATAGTTGCAAAGCTGCCAAAGTGGTGATTGAGCGTGTGCTGGATCATGTTGACTAGCCATTAAAAATAACCGCCATCGACCATCCGCTTTTATTGTGTGCGCTAGCTGTGTTGGTAAGGCATCAGCCAGGCGCGTGACCATTGCGGAATGAAGCCTCATACCGATGGTCCAACCACGCGCTAAGGATTGAAATTTACTGTCCGCTGTTAACTCGGATTGTGAATACTTAACAGCAACCCCTGCCGTATATCGTCCATGCTCCGTAAAGTAGTTTTGAAAATCGATTGCTTGTCTATCAGTTGACCTGTCGTCATCAATGTTACTTCCAGCTTCGCTAAACCGCGCCGCCCAATGACGATCAAATTCAATTAGGTCTCTGGCAACAGCCAGCCTTTCTGATGAATAACTGTGCAGCAAGCCAGCAGGTGCAAGGCCTCTTATTACGCTCGCAAGTTTCCAGCCCAGGTTAAACGCATCTGCCATTCCCACATTCATGCCTTGCCCAGCCTTTGGACTGTGCGTGTGACAGGCATCTCCTGTAATAAAAACATGCGGTGCATTCATGGAATCTGTTAGCATCGCGTCGCCATTGTCGAACCTTTGGCAAAGCCTCTGACCAATTTCATATACCGACCACCAAACAAGCTGTTTTATTTCAAGACTGTATGGTCTAAAAATGCGTTTAGCCGCATTAATTAAATCATCCGATTGAATTTTTCGCCCCGATACTCGTTCACCGGGTTGCAGTTGATCAAGCTCAATATAAAATCGAACAAGATAGCCACCTTCCCTTGGTATGATCAATACGTTTCCGTGACTTGAAGAGCGAATGACTGATTTAAACCTGATATCCGGGAAGTCGGTCACCAACAAAACATCCATGACACCCCAAGCCTGATTCGCGGAGTCCCCTTTTAGTTCTAGACCCATGCATTGCCTTACGGTGCTTCTTGCTCCGTCGCAACCTACAACGTATCGCGACTTGACGGTTTCTATGTCACCTTTAGCATTACTGAAACTCACCGCTACATGGTCTGCATCGCTGGAATAGTCAAGCTCAATAAGCTCACAAGCGTACTCTGGTTGTAGCCGCCGCGCGGATTGCAGCATTACCTGTAGGTACATGTCATGAACGCGCGCCTGGTTAAGAATCAGGTGTGGCATCTCGGACAAATCATCCGCTACATCTTGTACTCGGCCGCTTCTTACTATATGGTCTTTGTTAGCGTCGTCAGGACCCCAGAATACCGTTTCAACAACGTTATAGGCCTCAGCGATAACACGATCGCTGAATCCAAAAGCTTCGAACATCTCGAGTGTTCGACATGCCAGCCCATCCGCTTGCCCTAGTTCGAGCGGCCCGGAATTACGCTCAATGATTTTGGTATTGATATCGGGAAATGCAGACAATTGCGCCGCGAGAGTTAAACCAGCAGGTCCACTACCGACAATCAGTACATCTACAACACCATCGGCATCGTCGTCAGGATCAATGTATTCTTCTTGTAAGCGCGGATCCCCTGATCGAAAACCATTGAGATGATATTGCATTGTTATACCGTATCACTGCTTGTAAAGTGTCGCGAATTTTGTAAGCTGGTCAGCAAGATAAATCCCTCCTCGGCCAGGTTTGATGGCTGTTTTAGCAACTTATAAAATGGATTGAGGCGAAACATGCTTCAACACATTAAGCAGTAGCCTGGATATCGAATTATCAAAGTTGTTGTGCGGAAGAGCCCCACAAAAAGTTATCGACCCCACCGAAAAAATACTCCCTCCCCCGTCAAATTCGCACCAGATAATATCCGCGCGCAGTAGTTCTTCAGCCTGTGGGCCTGGTAGCGTAGTGATATGCGTGAGCATTTCCTCCGGCACTAGAATAAAGTCCTCATCGTGATTCTCCGAGCTCGCAATAACCTGTGCCTGCTCTGGTGTACCAAGGCGTGTATCAGCACGATCCAGTTCGTAGCCGGCCGCACCACCACCGCATAGCCCAAAGTCACCGATGATTTCATCGTCAATCCCTTCAAAAATCCATTCAAGAGATTTGTCGATTTGACGTCGCCTATAGTAGGAACCCGTAAACTGTCCCTGAGCCGTAAATCCCAGCCCGCTTAATGCCTGCGGGGGGCGGCCGTTGCGGCGCCACAATCCACCGTATTGTCCATCGAACGCTTGATAGTATTCTCCCGGTTCGGCAGCCCACGCTCTTATTCCATCTTCGGCACGGCGTATCTCAAGTGTGTTGGTATTTTCTGGATGTAGCGCTATACGCCAGTAGAAGCCATTGCCACCAAGATAAGAGAGATGCCCGCCATTATCTCGGTATGCCGTAAGCGCATCAAGAGTGTCATTGGTGTGGTATTCAGGATGCGATGTGGTCATGAGTATGTCGTACCGCTCAATACATGAAACACCTTCATCGTTCAGTTCGTGATCGGTGACGACATCAAATCCAATATTGTGTGCGTCTAGCCAAGCCAGTAAATGGCTGTCTGCCTGAAAGTGGCGCAAACCAGAGCACTCTGTGTTACCGAAGGTCATATACCCTGGGCGAAGGTTAAACAAAGGTCGTCGATGCGATGCATGGCAAACGCCACTGCCGTCTGAGTGATTGTTGTAGGTTGACAGGCCGTAGCCTATATACACAGCTGGATTATGCGGGTAGGCACCGACCTCGCTCATTTTTTGCTGCCAGCTCGGCTCGTAGTCTGGGCGGGCGTGATTGCCATAAATTACGTAGGTGAATGTTGGAATAAGCACGCAAACACGGTGAGCAGGTTTATCTTTCGGTGAACAAACGAAGAAAGGAATCGCATCTTCGTTCGCACCATCGCTTATATGCAGCACATACACACCCGATGGCATAAACTCGGGTATTTGCCATGAGAATGTCGTATCCCAGCCGACATCGACAAGATCATCCTCATGAAAATGAATAGCACCATAGAGTTGCGGAGCATGTCGCCACGACATCTCTTGACCTTTCCAGGTACTACCCGTCATCGCTCTACTTGGATAGTTAATCAGTGACAGTTCATCGGTAGGTTCATGCAAGCCTGGTACAGTGCAGCTGGACATTCGTTCCGAAAAGTCCCAGGCAATATCACGCCTGTATTGCTCGCCTCGGTATTTAATAGTGACGCTAGGTGCTTCTATTTTTCCATTAAAGCAATGTTCAATATGCTCGCCCAGCTGCTGTGCAGCGACAACAATTGATTGCGATGATTCAAATGTGTTGTGCAGATTGATATCATTTAAGGTGAGCTGACACACTTCTCCGTTGTCGGTTTCTGAAGAATTTCCAATTGACTGCCACTTCAAGATCATGACAAGTTGCCCGTCAATGATTTGTAATGACGCCGATACCTCTATCCATTGACGTAACTTTATCGCTTGCTTGCTCTGCAGTGCTTGATTGTGCAGCTGACACTGCAACTTGTTTTCTTGCGATATGCAAAGTGACAGTGCACCCATAGATAATATGCACTGATTTGAGTCTTTCGTAAGCGTAGGCCAAATTCGAGCTGTTAATGTTATGGCATCGGAATCTTTAAACTCCACTTGTGTTGTGCATAACCCATAAGAACCAGCACGAATCGCTTGTTGTTTAGCTTGATGACTCTCTCTGGCATACCACTGATCAGCAGAGCGTTCGATTATTCCTGGGCCATCCGGGTTGGGATCGGCACAGATACAGTGCGTAAGCCACGTACTTAGCGTACTTTCATACGGATTGCTAGGCGGGTATCTTTCATCTTTTGCTAATTGGGGGCGATTTGGTTCAGGTGGTGGCTCCACGGAGAGTTTGAATTCCAGTGTCTCTCCTGGCCTCGCGGATAGCCGATTGACATAACCGGTAACCGGCACGCGATTGTTTTTATTGCTAATCATGAAAGACCTTGACGAAATCGCTGTTGGGCCAGCGGAAGTAAATAAATTTTGACATTACCCTGCTTTCAGAGGTACGTTGTAGAACATTCACACGAAAAGCTAGCATCCCAGATATCAGTGTTCACGTAAACGGTTTCATTTTAAAGGATGCACATCGAAGCAATGTCAACTCAATAAAGGAAATAGTCAATGAAAAGCACTACATTTTCCTGGCGATGCATTAAAGCCAGCCTATTAGCTGCAACTATTGCGGTATCAACTCAAGCCGTGGGTCAAACCGCTGGCGGCACCATGGTGATGCTTGCTCAACCGGAGCCTCCATCACTAGCACCGTATTTATCAACCTCGGGCCCGATTGGTCTGGTGGCACCCAAAATATACAATGGCTTGCTCGACTACGATCTGGACTTAAACCCCGTGGGTGAATTGGCCGAGTCGTTTGATGTCAGTGATGATGGCAAGACCGTGACATTCAAATTGCGCGAAGGTGTAACCTGGCACGATGGCGAGCCGTTCACCTCTGCTGATGTACAATTCACTATCATGGATGTACTCAAGCAGTTTCATCCGCGTGGCCCAAATTCCTTTCGTGAGGTCAGCTCTATTGATACACCGGATGACTTAACCGCTGTATTTAACCTTGATCAGCCTGCACCTTATATGATGCGCGCGTTTTCAGCATACGAATCGCCTATCGTGCCAAAGCATTTGCTTGAAGGTAAAGACATCCGTGAAGCAGAGCTGAGTAACAACCCGGTCGGTACAGGCCCATTCAAGTTTGTTGAGTGGAAAAAAGGCCAGTACATTCGCCTGGATAAAAATCCTGACTATTGGCGCGAAGGATACCCACTACTTGATCGTATCGTTGCACGCGTAATTCCCGATGCATCAACCCGAACAGCCGCCATGGAAAGTGGTGAAGTTCACTATGGTGCGTTTGGTGCCATTCCCAACGTCGATGTTGTACGCTTGCGTGAATCCGAAGACATCGGTGTAACAACCGACGGCTATGCCATGATCAACCCGATGGCATTGCTTGAGCTGGATGTCACCGAACCTCCGTTTGATAACAAAGCCTTGCGTCAAGCCATATCGATGGTAGTTGATCGTCAGTTCCTGATCGACAATATCTGGTTTGGCTATGGCAAACCAGCAACAGGTCCAATGTCATCAAACTTCAAGCCTTTAGGTTTGTATACGGCGGCAGAAAATTACCCTGCGTCACCTGACGTTGATGCCGCAAATGCAATGCTGGATGAAGCCGGTCTTGCACCAGATGGTGATGGTAATCGCGCTAGCGCAGTCATTGATCTTATACCTTACGGTGAAGACTGGAGACGTGCGGGTGAATACCTGAAACAAGCGATGGGGCAAATTGGTGTTGATTTAGAGTTACGCTATGAAGATGTGCCTACCTGGATCAAGCGAGTGTACGGTGATTACGATTTCGCGATCAACCTAAACTACTTCTATCAGCTGCCAGATCCTGTAATTGGGGTGCAACGTCACTACGGTTCTAATCAGATTCGTCCGGGTACGCCGTTTGTTAATTCCACACGGTATTCCAACCCTAAGATTGATGAGTTGCTGGCCGCAGGTGCCGTAGAGGCGGATGCCGACAAACGCAGCGCCATTTATGCCGAAGTAACCGAAATTCTTGGAGATGAAATGCCGGTTATAAATATGTTTGAAATGGAATTTCTGACTGTGTATAACGAAAAGCTTAAGGATCATACCGTCTCCGCCATGGGAGCTTATGGGTCGTTTGAGCGAGCGTACATCGAAGAGTAAAACGAGTTTTACCGCTGATTAAAGGCAGTCAAAAAGTATGAGTCAAGCTGCACAGCGTTCGCGGTATGTACTTAAGCGCCTTTTGCAGGCTGTACCAGTGGTATTGGCTATTATCGTGGTCAATTTCCTGCTGTTACAGCTTGCTGAAGGTGACGCTGCTGATGTTCTGGCAGGTGAGGCAGGCTCCGCCACACCTGAGTACATGGAACAATTGCGTGAGAAATTTGGTTTAGATAAGCCGGTGCCTGTACAACTGGCTGTGTACATGAAAAACATGCTCACCTTCGATCTGGGATACTCGTTTCGACACGATATGCCAGTCGCAAAGTTGGTTCTCGACCGGCTGGTACCCACCTTGTTGCTGATGGTCAGTACCATTATGCTGGCGGTTGGGTTTGGCATTGTGCTGGGCCTTTTCGCCGCCTCAGGTTTAAACACCTGGCGTGATAACATGATCAGCATATTTGCACTTATTTCATATGCCACCCCGCTTTTCTGGGTCGGCTTAATGATGATCGTTGTGTTTTCATTAAAGCTCCGCTGGTTCCCCACCAGTGGCATGGAAAACGTAGCGATGTTTTATGAAGGCTGGGACCGTGTCAAAGACATCGCGCATCACCTGGTGATGCCGACGCTAACACTCTCGCTTTTTTACCTTGCGCTCTATACACGGCTAATGCGCGCCTCCATGCTGGAGCAGTCCAATATGGACTATGTCACCACGGCCCGTGCTAAAGGTTTAGCTGAGCGGCGTATCGTGTTCGTCCATATTCTTCGCAACGCATTGTTACCCGTTGTCACCATGGCAGGTGTACAGGTTGGCTCCTTAATTGGTGGCTCTGTTATTGTTGAGTCCGTTTTTGCATGGCCAGGCTTAGGAATGCTTGCCTTTGAAGCATTGTTTGCCAGAGACTTAAATCTATTGTTGGGTATATTCTTGTTATCTGCTTTGCTTGTTGTTGCGATCAACTTGATAGTCGATCTTATCTATTCGTTTTTAGATCCACGTATCGAGGTCTCTTGAATGTCGTTCTGGGCACGTTATCGTCGTAACCGCTCCGCTGTTGTGGGCTTGATCATTCTGATAATCGTTATTCTGATCGCGGCCACTGCAAATCTGTTTTTTCCAGAAGACCCATTCAAACTGGTTGGACGTTCCATGTCAGGCCCTGGTGAAAATGGCTTTTTATTGGGCAGTGATACTTTAGGTCGTGATGTTGCGGCAGGTATGGCGCATGGTGCACGCGTATCCTTACTCATCGGACTTTTAGCAACCGCTTTTGCAGTTACTGTGGGTGTCATGCTTGGTGCAATGGCAGGCTACTTTGGTGGCTGGGTAGATGATGTGCTAATGCGCTTTACTGAAATGTTCCAAACCATACCCTCTTTTATCTTTGCCATTCTAATCGTGGCAATCATGAAACCATCTATTCAGAGTGTCATCATCGCAATCGCAGTGGTGAGTTGGCCAGCGGTGGCCAGATTGGTACGGGGTGAATTTTTATCGATGAAAAGCC
>CAYSZH010000187.1:0-7883 GCA_964435305.1 uncultured Granulosicoccaceae bacterium | reverse complement strand
TCTGAGAAGAGACTAAATTCCCAAACCCAAGACGATGTTAAATAAGCGTTCTAACATTTGTATAACAAGAACACAGTCTACCCAACCTACCGCAGACCGCCCACACACAACAAACCCTGCAAAACCAACACCATACCCACCCAAAACCCAATTCAGGCTCAGACATCAACAGCGCCCTCAAAAACCAATAAATCCACGCACTATATCCCCACTCAACAAAACAGTAACTCCCTGAAATGTAGCTCAATAAACCCTTACGGGCCAAAAATACCAAGCAACTGAGAAAATTAACTCATACAAAACTTCATTAAATCAACATAATCAGGCCTTCTAAAAGTCATCTCATATTTAAAACACCAAAGTGCCAAGCCTCTTCCTGCAAAGTGTTCGTTCAGCCTGCCGCCTGAGAAATTACAGCTTAAAAACAGAAAAATCGTACCTCCACTGGATCAAACGGTATATTCGCTTTACTAACAAAGCCCATCCTGAGGACTGCGGCGCCGCCGAGGTCGTAAGCTTTCTAACCCATCTTGCAGAAAAAGAACACGTTGCGGTAAACACACAAAAAACCGCTTTGAATGCTTTGGTTTTTCTATATAGGCATGTTGTAAAACAAGAGCTCGGGGATATGGGGTTCACGCTGGCAAGAAAGCAACGCCAATTGCCCTGTGTACTTTCCGTTAGCGAGGTCAGAATTCTATTGGATCAGCTAGAGGGGCGAGACAAACTGATATTTCAGCTTCTTTACGGAAGTGGTTTAAGAATTTCAGAATGCCTGCGTTTACGGATAAAAGATATCGATACAGAACATCTTAGTCTCACGGTATACAATGGCAAAGGCAAAAAAGACCGTCAGACTTTATTAGCTGAATCCATTCTTGAAAACTTACACCTGCAAATGGAATTCGCCGTGCAGCAACACAGTAGCGACAAAAAGCAACATGTGGGCGCGGCTGTGGAATCTGCTCTATCGCGTAAATTTCCAAATGCAGCTTTTACCGTCGCATGGGCATTTTTATTTCCATCAGCCAGCTGGAGTGCACATCCAATCACAGGGCAAGTATGCCGACACCATTTACATCCAACTTCTGCCACCAGAGCCCTAAGAAAAGCCGTTATAAGCGCTAAAATTAATAACAAACGAGTAAATTGCCATACATTCAGGCATTCTTTCGCAACTCACTTACTCAAAAATGGAACCGACATAAGAACGGTTCAAGAACTACTCGGCCACAACGATGTTAAAACCACTCAAATATATACACATGTTATTGGCCAACACTATGCAGGCACTCAAAGCCCTATCGACAATCTCTAAACGCACAGCCATGGTAAAATACGCTCTACAAGGCCAATTCCATCTTTACACTCAAACCTGAAAAACCTGCCTTTTCATAAGCCCGAATAGCTGATTCGTTTTTTGTATACACCTCCAAAAAAAACTGCTTAACGCCGTGACTTACGCTCCAGGCTTTTAAGGCCTCTATTAGATCACTGGCAATTCCTCTGCCACGAAAGCCAGGATCTACATAGATAAAACCAAGATAACAGTGCCGCTCATGCTCATGGCAGTCTTTAGATTGCCGAAGCTGCCCATAAGTACTGCCGACTATCTTATTATCTGCTTCTACCACCATTAGATAGGAATCTGGGTCTGATATTAAAAATTCAAGATCATAATAAATAGCATCTCTTGCCTTTAACGCGGAATCAAAGGGTCGTTCTGATTCAATTAGAGCCTGCTCCATTTTTAATAGGCTTGGCACATCAGGCAGCTGCGCTGCTCTAAAAATTAACTCTTCCAACACACTCTCCAGACAGTCCGTCTTACATTAAATTATTCATGCAATTAATTCTCACTATTCAAAACCGCTAATTGCAAAAGTAATCCCCGGTTCTTGAATATTTCCAAATAAAATTTTCCCTTCAGGTGAAAAGCACAGACCGGCGATCTCCTCTCCCTTCTCTCTATTACGGGCAATAGCGTTAAGCAATCCATCTTTTGAGAGACGTTGGATCAAACACTCTCCATCGTTGTCTTCTGCAAGCATGATGTCGCCGCCAGGTGATATGGTGAGATTATCTGGATGACTAAGATCCGTTTCAGCATCCGACTGCGCCAGCAAAGTCAGCGTAGGCACCTCACCTCGATCTTCTAGCTGAAAAATCTGCCCTTTCTCTTTCGGCCCGCCTGCTGTGCAAGAAAAAACAAGTAAGCCGTTATCGAACCAACACCCTTCGCCACGTGCAAACACCGCTGCACCCAATTTCTGCGACTCACGGCTAACCTCAATGCCGGCCTGTGCATCGGGCACATCAATCCATTCGATACTTTTGGATTCACCTCTCACCATTTCGGATGCATTAAACGTCTCAGTACCAATAACGCGTAGTGCCTGCAGCAGGCCTCTAAACGGCGTGGCTACATCGTCAGGTAAAAATCGATACAAACAAGCACTACTGATATCTTCGGTTAGATAACAGCGTCCATTGCTTGGATCAAAGCCTGCAGCTTCGTGGACAAATCGACCATAGACGTCAATTCGCTGGGGTGCTTGCAGTTGGCTTGCATTAATATCACACATAAAAACAAACCCGTGCTTCGTGCCACCATCTCGTTCAAGCGTCTCTTCACACGACAACCAGCCATAGGGCGTTATGCCACCTGCACAATTATTACGCGTGCCAGAAAGTACCATATTGCTCTGGGTTACTCTCAGAGTTGCAGGGTCTACCACTAACCTGGAAACGCCGCCTAAATCAGTAGATGAATACGCATCGCTTGGCACCTTCTTGAGTGAGTAGGCACCTCTACCATCGGAAGACCCAATATCATCCAGGTCTATTTCATGGTTGCGCATCAAGATTAAGCGGCCATCGGAAGCTTCAAAACAACCCATACCATCTGGTCGGCCTGGGCTGGTATGGCCATCACTTAGCGTATTACCGTTTCTATCAAGTACGGTGTACTTCAAACCCGGAGCAAGATCCAGTATGCCGTCGGGGTCTTTTATCAAATGGTCGCTATTCTTTCGGCCACTTCCAGGTAAACAGCCATACAAACCAATAAACGGCGCGAGCGAAAGCCCGACTGCAGTGGCCTTAACAATAGATCGACGCTGTATTGATTGGTGTAACGAACAAGAGGGTTTACTAAGCTTCGCATCATCAAAATCCATGAACCATCCAGCTCCAACTGCTGCCCTTGTTAAATAAGCAAAGGCGAGGAGTAATAGAATAGCAATTTCGGATCGTCTGCGGGCTTTTAACCTGTCCTGAGCCTACGAACTGGTATTACAAGTGCTCGGCCGCCACGGCTTATAGATGTAAACCGTGCCCAACTGCGCTCATACAAGCTTCTTGCAAACCTTCACTTAACGTTGGGTGCGCGTGAATGGTCGCGGCAATATCCTCAGCCGTGGCACCCATCTCTATCGCAATAGAGAACGCGGCCGATAATTCAGAAACACCTGCGCCAACAGCTTGAATTCCCAAAATGACGTGATTGTCTTTTTGCGTTATGACACGGATAAAGCCATCTTCTTTTTCCAGGCTCATCGCCCGTCCGTTGGCCTTGAACGGAAATTCGGAAACCGCCATATTCTCACCTGCCTGCTCAGCATCGGCAAGTGAGATTCCCGCGCTCACAATTTCAGGATCGGTAAAACACACAGCCGGTATACATTGCTTGTCCCAACTGACAGCTTGCCCAGCAACATGTCGTGCAACCATTTCGCCTTGGGCCATCGCCCGGTGTGCCAGCATAGGCTCTCCTGTGACATCACCAATGGCATACACGCCGCGCATCGAGGTTAAGCAATACTGATCGATAGTAATGCAGCCATTGTGCGTGCTCAGGCTAAGCTCTTCCAACCCCCAGCCATGCATCAGGGCACGCCGACCAACGGTAACTAATACCTTTTGTGCGCTAATGCGATCAACATCGCCGCCGTTTGAATCGAGCATTAACGCTCGATCTGATTCGGAGTAATTCAATGCCCGAGTGTTCGTTATCACGTGCACTCCCAGGGTGTTGAGCTGCTTTAACACGGGCGCTGAGAGCGCTTTGTCATATTGAGGCAATAGGCGCTCTGTACTCTCGACCACGGTCACCTTAGATCCCAATTTGGCAAAACTCATCCCTAGTTCCAAACCAATATAACCACCACCCACAACGGCCAAGGTTTCAGGCACCTCATTTAATGAAAGTGCCGTGGTGGATGACAAAACATGCTCACCAAATGGTAGGCCGGGAATGTCTATTGCTTCAGAACCGGTAGCAATAACCACATTCTCACAAGCAATTTGGAAATCCTGATCAGCGCCGCTGACAATTACAGTTTTACCGTCACGAAATCGCGCTTTACCTTCTATCAATTGCACTTTGGCTTTTTTAAGCAACCCTCGCACACCACCTGTCAGTCGATCAACAATACCGGTTTTCCATTCCATTGTTGTCGACAAATCAAACGCTACTGATTCAGCTTTAATACCCAATGGAGAGGCAACACCGCTTGCACCAGCAGCCGATGCAAACCGATGGTATTCGTCAGCCGCATGGATTATCGCTTTAGAGGGAATACAACCTACATTGAGGCATGTGCCACCCGGTTTCTCCGTCTCGACAATAACGGTGTTGATACCCAGCCGAGCTGCGCGTATTGCACACACATAACCGCCAGGGCCAGCTCCCATGATGAGTAACTGTGTTTGAATTGTTTCCATCTCAGTTATCCACAAACAACATGGCAGGCTTTTCAAGCAAACTCTTGAGTTTTTGCACAAACACCGCGGCATCCCAGCCATCGACAACACGATGATCAAAACTACAGGATATGTTCATCATTTTTCTGGGTACAAACTGTTGTCCATCCCAGTGCGGGCGGATCACCATTTTATTAATACCCACAATGGCCACTTCGGGATAATTGATAATTGGGGTGGTTGCCACAGCGCCCAACGCGCCAAGGGACGTGATGGTAATGGTAGAGCCGCTCAAATTTTCTCGCTCTGCACGCCCTTCGCGACACGCCACAGCTTGTGTCTGAAGTGCAGATGCATTCTCCCACAGCGTGTTAACTTCGCTGTGCTTCACTACGGGCACTACTAAGCCGTTGTCTGTTTGTGTTGCAATGCCGATATGCACACCGGCGTACTGAGATACTGTGCCAGCATCATCATCAAAGCGCGCATTAAGTTCAGGCTGCTCCTGCACAGCTTCAACAATAGACTTCATGATGAAAGGTAAAATAGTGAGCTTTCCACGCTTATTGGCGTGTTGTTCGTTTAGCTCAGCACGCAACTCTTCCAGATAGTGCACATCCACTTCTTCCACTATTGTGATGTGAGGAATACGCGATTTCGACAGGGCCATTTTTTCAGCGATCTTACGTCGCATGCCCACAACCTTAATAACATTGATCGTGCTATCAGCTTGTTTTTTTCCACCTGTGGGCTGCGCACGGCGCTCAGTAAATCGATCAAGATCGGCATGCACAATGCGTCCGGCTGGGCCACTGCCTTCAAGCGTTGCAATATCAACCTTAAGTTCACGAGCTCGTTGTCGCACAGATGGTGCGGCTAATACTTTGATATTGGTGGTGTTTTGATTGTCTAATTGCAGCGACGCAGCAGTTGATGCAGCCTCCGATACAATGGTTTTATCATCGCTCTTGATAGCTGTATCGGCCACAGGTTCTGCGGCAACGGATGATTTTTCAGCTATCGATACCTCGGTGTCGTTAGTTTCAATTACCTTGTTACTATCATCAACATCACTCGCCGCCTGTGTATCGCTTACCGCTTTGCTGTTACCTACTCCATCTACTTCCACATGAATGAGATCTGAACCGACCGCGACCACATCGCCAACCTCGGCGCACAGTTTAACAACCTTACCTAAAACGCTGGAAGGCACATCTACTGCGGCCTTGTCCGTCATAACAACGCCGAGCAATTGATCTTCACCTACCGTATCGCCAACGGCGACATGCCATTCTATGAGCTCGGCTTCAGCTACACCTTCGCCTACATCGCTTAGGTTAATAATATGCAAACCCATCGCTATGCCTCCATCGCTTTTTGCAATGCTCGCCCAAGGCGCGCTGGGCCAGGAAAATAATCCCACTCCTGTGCATGAGGATAAGGCGTGTCCCAACCTGTGACTCGCTGGATTGGTACTTCAAGATGATAAAAGCACTCTTGTTGAACCAGTGCTGCCAGCTCTGCTCCAAAGCCACAGGTAAGCGTTGCCTCATGCACAATGACACAACGTCCGGTTTTCTTTACAGACGCTGTGATGGTGTCAATATCTAAGGGGAGTAAAGTACGTAAGTCGATAATCTCAGCATCAACTCCCGTCTCTTCGGCTGCAGCTTCCGCCACGTACACCATCGTGCCATAAGCAAGCACGGTAACTTGCTCACCCGGGCGTCGAACCAGGGCTTCGCCTAATGGCAAACTGTAATACTCTTCGCTTACTTCCCCGGCGGCATGTTTGCGCCACGGCACTACCGGCGCCTCGTGATGCCCATCAAACGGCCCGTTATAAAGTCGCTTGGGTTCCAGGAAAATAACCGGGTCCGGATCTTCTATGGCAGCGATTAACAATCCTTTCGCATCGTAAGGGTTAGATGGCATAACCGTTTTTATGCCGCATACATGAGTGAAAATAGCTTCCGGGCTTTGGCTGTGAGTTTGACCACCAAAGATACCACCACCCACTGGCATTCGGATGACAAGTGGGCAGGTAAAATCGCCGGCTGATCGATGCCGTAATCGCGCTGCCTCGGAAACAATTTGATCGTAGGCAGGATACATATAATCAGCAAATTGAATTTCTACACAAGGTCTTAAACCGTACGCCGCCATACCAATGGCCGTACCAACAATGCCCAGCTCACTTATCGGTGTGTCAAAACAGCGGGTTTTACCATACTTTTCCTGCAGACCTGCCGTACACCGAAATACACCACCAAAATAGCCAACGTCTTCGCCATACACGACGACACGCTCATCACGCTCCATCGCAGAATCATGTGCACTGCGAATCGCATCGATCATTGTCATGCTGGTCATGACTAATACCCCGCTTCTTGGCGTTGTCGAACCAAGTGGGGCGGCATCTCTTCAAACACACCTTCAAACATATCGCGAGCTGACGGTGAATTACCCGAGATCAATGTTCCAATTTCTTCGGATGCCTTCTGCGCGCTGATCACCTCATCATCAATTTCTGCTTCGGTTTGCGCATGCTTTTGCTCTGACCATACACCTTGTTTAATTAAATGCGTTTTAAGCCTGAGTATAGGATCACCTAGTGGCCAAACATCACCTTCAGCTTTCGGTCTGTAAGCAGCGGGGTCGTCTGAGGTCGAATGCCCACCGGCTCGATAAGTTACATACTCAACCAACGTTGGGCCAAGGTTGGCTCTTGCCCGTTCGCAGGCCCACTTAGCCACAGCATGTACTGCAAGGTAATCGTTACCATCCACTCGTAAAGCCGGCAAACCAAAACCATGTCCGCGTGCCGCAAACGTCGCTGCCCCACCTTTTGCCATACCTTGAAATGTTGAAATTGCCCATTGATTGTTGACAATATTCAACACAACCGGAGCTTGGTAAGTAGACGCAAACACCATTGCCGCATGAAAGTCATTTTCAGAAGTTGATCCATCACCTACCCAAGCCGCTGCGATTTTAGTATCGTTAACGATCGCCGATGCCATCGCCCAGCCAACAGCTTGTGAAAACTGTGTGGTTAGATTTCCCGATATGGAGAAAAAGCCGTAGTCTTTTGCTGAATACATAATAGGTAGTTGTCGACCTCGAATCGGATCTTCCTCATTCGAGTAAATTTGATTCATCAGCTTCACTAGTGGGTA
>CAYSZH010000186.1:0-7936 GCA_964435305.1 uncultured Granulosicoccaceae bacterium | reverse complement strand
ACTACGAAGTATGACTGGAAACAATGCCAGCCATTGACCGATATTGGGTCAACTTAGTTTGCTACCGAACATCCGCTATTGAAAAAAAATTGAGAAATAAATTGAGAAAAAATATTGGACTTGCAATCGTTCAAACCACAAAAGTGAAACGTGTCGCGGTGTCATGCACTTAGTTTGGTATTGGGAGCAGGTTGCTTACTGTGTCACTAGCAGAGGTGCTATTCGGAGCTATCTTTTGTATGGGCCAAAAAAAGGCTGCAATTGCAGCCCTTTTTACATCACTAGTGTCTGGCTGATCAAGTCATCAACAAGACTTTACATTGATCCTATCGTGGCGAACGATACGCTTCGTTCTCACGGCCTTCTACAATCGGCTTTAAGTAAATTTCAACACGACGGTTTTGGCTTCGGCCGCTGCTTGAACTGTTATTGGCAACGGGCTGTAGTTCACCTCGGCCTGCCATGCGCATGCGTGTGCGCTGTACGCCACTGCGTGCCAGATAACGACCCACTGAATCGGCGCGGTTTTCAGACAATTGCTGATTGTAACTTTCTGAACCTGTGCTGTCTGTGTGGCCAATGACATGTACCGCAGTTTGGTCGTATTCTGAGATGATGCTTGCCACCTTATCAAGGCTTGAACGAAAGCTTGGTTTGATCGAAGCCTTGTTTACGTCGAAAGAAACTTCGCTGCTGACATCCAGTTTGATTGTTTCTTCATCCACTCGAGACAGTTCGATCTGGTTGTTAGCCTGTTCTTGTGCAAGTTGCTGTTGCAGACGACGCTGTTGCTTATCCATATAGTTGCCCACGGCAGCACCGGTAAGTGCACCCACCGCTGCGCCAACGACTTTGCCGTTTTTGCTGCTATGTTGATTTCCTAACACCGCGCCCGCGACAGCGCCAATTGCAGCGCCTGTTTTTGCACGTCGGTTAGGGTCGTCTGTGGCACAACCAACGGCGACGACAGCCGCTGTGGCAACTAATGTGGTTTTTAAAAAATTCATTTATAAGTCTCGCTTCATGCTGTTATTGTTTTAATGCAAGACGACTGGCCAGACTTTCTCTCAGGCTTACATCGCCCTCCTCAGTTAATGTTTTCGGCTGAGCGGCTTGTTTATCTACTCAAACTGCGAAAACTGAGCTGTAAGCAACAGTTAGCTTTGGTTTTGCGGGCTTGGTTAACGAAATGTCTGTGAGCAATTGCGTTAATTGTGTCTCTGCTCTGATGAATTTGTGCGCTATGACTCGCTTTCAATCACGCGCAAGCTGTTCAGAAAACGGTGTCTTGAATGACAAATTTGTCATATAGATGGGCTGGAACGGTATAGACTATCGCTTATTTGCGAGCGACTAAAAATGAAAACAATTCAATGGGATGAGTTTGCGCAAGTCGAGCTGCGGGTGGGAACCATTATTGCGGTAGATGATTTTCCAGAGGCTAGAAAACCTGCATTTAAATTGACCATTGATTTTGGCGAAGAGATTGGTCAACGCAAATCCAGTGCGCAAATCACCGACCTATATACCAAGGAGACGCTACTGGGTCAGCAAATAATGGCGGTTGTTAATTTCCCACCTAAACAGATCGGGCCTTTTATGTCTGAATGCCTGGTAACCGGATTTGCCAATGAAGAGGGCGCGGTTGTATTGGTGACGCCTGACACTGTTGTGCCTAATGGTGCTAAGTTACACTAAATGAATTAACTGCCGCTTTCATCGCACACAAAGCGGTGTGGTGTTCTTGGAACCAACACGTCTGTGCCCTGGGGTAGCAAAATCTGTCGCCCATAGCAGTAGGTTTTTGCCGATGGTAAAGCCTGCTCCGAATCTTCATTCGCTTTCACATACGAGCCAGATTTGGGAGCCAATACCGTGAGGATCTCCAGGGCACCGACATCGGTGATGGCATTAATGAGTGCCGCGTCTACAACATAATTTTCATCGGGTGTAATAAATTCAGCAATAGAGTCAATCGTTGTCAGTGTTTGCCAGCTATTGTTACTGTCCACAATGATTGAGATTTGATCGCTTTGTTTTCCCGTTTCAAGCTCTGTAGTAAAAAACTGCAAAGCCAAAGTGGTTGAGAATGCGTCTGCACGTCTTGACGCCGCCTTCACACTTTTTACTTTAAATGCCGGAAGTGCGTTTTGCCCCTTGGTGATAAGGCGTTTTAGTTCGGTATCCAGTATGACGCGATGGCGGCTCGATAGCTTATCAATACCATCGGTATCAGGCCAGCTCTGACAGCTGAACCCCCACTGGCGCTCATATTTGTTTTTGAGTTCTTGAATTTTCTCCGAACAGAAACTGGTGTCCTGATTGGCATACCATTTTACGCTGCGCTTGTTATCGCGCCCGGTGACGCTCACTTCACACAAGTGCAATTCACCGGGTAAGTCTATTTTAATGAAACGCTGATCTTGTCCGAGGACGCATTCAAATTGAACCGCAAAAATCTGTGGGCTAAGACTGAGCAAAGCCAAAATGATCAATGTTGAAAGAGAACGATTCATTTTTCTATGTCTTTATCTGTTTAATCTGGATGGAGCACAATCTTTGGTGCGGCGGCTGTCCCTGTATGAATATCGTCAAAGGCTTGGGCGCCCACATCAAGCGAGCGAGATTCTACCCAGGCAAGATCACCCAGACCTCCCTCATCAATCAAGTTCAGTGCCGCTTGTAAATCGGTAGCCGTATAAGTGTAGTGCCCAATAAAGGTGATTTCCTGCAATGTTAGCTTTCGCGTATCCAGCCCGGGTTCATTGTCCTGAAGCCCGATATGTGAAATCACCGCTCCGGTGCGAGCGACACGAGAGCTTTCGGCACGCGTTTTACCACTGCCCACAGCATCGACAATAAGATCGAACCAATCATCTTTCAGTGGCGTCTCTCCCAACGGGTCGTGAACGTCGCCACAGCCAATTGAATTTAGCGTGGCCCGACGTGCAGCGCCTGTTTCTGCAATGGTCAGTGTTCGCACACCTTTGCTTTTCAGAATGAGTGCCGCCAAAACGCCGATCGCACCACCACCAATAACCAGGGCTCGCGATTCAGTGACAGGACGTGTCATCGCATGTTCTGCCATGACAATGGCGTGAACGGACACAGCAGTTGGTTCCATCAAGCTTGCGTGGGCGAAGGTCATCGTATCGCTCATCTCAAACAGATTTCGATTATCGGCGACAACATAATCAGAGTATCCACCGGCACGGCCGAGGCCAAGCAAATCGCGTTGAGGGCAGCGATGATGATTACCCATACGGCACTCTCTGCACTGCAGGCAACTGATCAGGGGGTTGAGGGCAACGCGTTTGCCTTGCATCGGCCCTTCGATGACCGTGCCTGCTATTTCGTGGCCCAGAATCATCGGTGGCACACGGCGCGGGTCTAATCCATGGTAGGCGTGCATATCAGAGCCACAAATACCGGCAGCTTCCACTTTGATAAGCGACTGGTCCTGACCAGCTGTTGGAACGGGCTCTTCGCGGATTTCCATGCCGAGTTTGCCGGTATAAACCAATGCTTTCATTTAAATTGACCTTATGAGGGTTGACGCAGTTAATTGACGACTAGCTAAAATGCATCAGCCACCCATTCAGTATCAGACAACAACGCCAATACTTCAGGGTACTGCAAGATGTAATTTCGTGGAAGCCGTACAGACCACAATTTCGAATTGAATTAGCGCAGCACGGTAATCTAAGCTATTGATGCCAACACTTCCTGGCCACCTTCCCACATCATAACCAGTGCTACATAGAAGATGAACACTAAGCCGACATAGGCAATCCACGGGTATTTCTTGAGAAGATTGGCAATGAGCGTGGCCGCAAAAATCATGAAAGCGACTGATAGCACCAGGCCAAAAACGAGTATGGCGGGGTAGTCTCTTGAAACACCGGCGATAGCCAGTACGTTATCAATCGACATCGATAAATCGGCTATCACTATCTGGATAATGGCCGGGCGCATGGAAGTGAACGGTTGTGCACCACTATCCTCGCCCATGTCGCCGTGGCCTTCTTTGAGATCGGACCACAAACGCCAGCATACCCATAACAGCAAGAGACCACCGATGAGCTTTAATCCAATGACACCCAGCAGTTGAACGGTGATCAGCGAAAAACCAATTCGCATAACAACCGCAGCACCAATACCCCAAAAAATGACTTTTTTACGCATCTCGGCAGGTACACGTGATGCGACCATACCGACAATGATGGCGTTGTCGCCTGCCAGCACCAGGTCGATCATGATGACCTGTACCAGGACTGCAAAGGCTTCTACAGTGAACAAATCACTAAAGTATTCTGCAAACATATCAGGAAAAGATTTTTATAATTCGAAAAAGAGCATAGCGCCCCTGGCGGGGCGCTTAAGTAACTTAGTTGGCCAGACCAGCGGCGGCTCTTGCGGATTCTTCCAGGTAATTTGGCAGCCATAGTGCTATTTGCGGTAAGGCGATAATGATGATCAGACCAATAAGCTGTATCACCATGAATTGCATCATACCGATGTAGATATCTTTAAGATCCCACTCAGGCACCACCCCTTTAAGGAAGTAGGCTGAGAGGGCCACCGGCGGCGATAGCCAGGCCGTTTGGAGATTCACGGCCACCAATATCCCAAACCAGGTCAATCGGTTTTGTGGGTCGGCCAGTATGCCGGTGAATTCCAGACTCTCAACCAGTGGTAATAGAATAGGCACAATGATCAGCACAATCGGAACCCACTCAAGCGGCCAGCCCAGTAGAAAGATTAGTGCCATGATCAATAGCAGCATTGCATAAGGAGGCATGTCAAAACCCAACAGAATTTCTGTGAGCATATGAGGTGTGCCGAGCTTACTGAACACGGCGCCGAAAAAGTTCGATGCGGCGACCAGAAATAAAATCAGTACAGAAATTTCAAGCGTCTTAATGAGTGCATCCTGAAAACCCTTGAAGGTTAATTTCCCGTACACCAGAGTTAATAGGAAGGCACCAAACGCACCCATCGCTGCACCTTCTGTGGGTGTTGCCAGCCCCAGAAGAATACTGCCCAGTGCAAAGCCCACCAACGCAGCAGGTGGTACCAGGCCCAAAAAGAATTCGCGGAAGATAATCCACATGCTTTCAGCACGAAATTCTTCAGGTAATGCTGGCCCAAGGCTTGGGTTGAGGTTGCAACGCACCAGCGCGTAACCGACATACAAAAGCGCCATCAGAAAGCCTGGAATAATTGCGGCTGCAAAGAGATCTGTTACAGGTACTTCAAGGATGGGGCCCATGACAACCAGCATGATGCTTGGTGGTATGAGAATACCCAAGGTGCCGCCGGCGGTAATTGCTCCTGCCGAGAGTTGTACATCGTAGCCAGAGCGGTTCATGGTTTTGGCAGCCATAATGCCCAGTATGGTGACTGATGCGCCTACGATGCCGGTGGCGGCAGCAAAAATTGTTGATACGAATAAAACCGCAATATACAAAGCGCCTTTGACTCGGGAGAGCATAAGCTGCACGGCTAAAAACAGGCGTTCCATCAAGCCGGCTTGTTCCATGAGTATGCCCATAAAGATAAATAGCGGCACAGCAGAGAGCGTTTGCTCCATCATTGATGATGAGAATTGCAGTGTTTCAAGATAAAACACTAAATCCCAGTTACCACCCATGCCCCAGACACCGAACACCGTGCCAAGAAAGATCAGCGTAAATGAAATTGGGAACCCGATGAAAATGGCGAATAACATCACGCCGATCATCACTAGCCCTACATGTTCAGGACTCATACTGGCCATCTCCCACGTGTAGCTGCATACCAGGATTTAAGCGCTTCCGAAATCCCTTGCAATAAAAGTAAGAAGGCCCCTATGGGAATGGCTGAACGAACTGGAAACAGATAGGGTGCCCAAGCCGTATCGTTGGCAACTTCAAGGCGCGGTGAAATCGAAGACATAAAGTAATCAAAGCCACTGTACAAAAGCCCTAACATGCCAAAGGTAAATAAGGTGCAATACAGCAACAAATCGATAACACCTTGCGTGCGATCTGACCAGTTGCGGTATAAAAAGTCGGCACGGATATGAACACCTCTCGAAAGTGCATACCCTGCACCCAACATGAACATCGCACCATAGAGCATGCGACTAACATCATAAGCCCAGGCTGTGGGTTTCGGAATGATATTACTTGGCGCATTTGGATTAGTGAAAACCCGCACTATCTCTTCCCACCACCCGGTTGGGGAGATCCCGAATTTACGTGCAATGACTTCGTACACCATTGCAAGGCCCAGGGGCACCAGCATCCAACAGACTATTTTTCCAACGCGACCGTTTAAGGTATCAATAAAACCGATGATTTTTCGATGCATCGGGTTCATATCATCCGGTAACTCGCCAGGCGCTGCGGAACGACGCTCTGCTATCAGTTCGTCCGCAATCTCAAGCTTATCCGGGTCAACTTCATCAGCCATGGTGGGAATCCGGGAGAATAAAAACAATAAAAAAACAGGCCTCGCAGTTTGACCTGCGAGGCCTGTGACTTACATCACTACAGACGTAACACTTATTACTTCAGAGAATTTGCGAATGCATTACCCAAAGAAGCGTTAGACGTTTGAGCGCCAGCCCAGAAAGGCACAGCAACTGCAGCAAAGTCTTTCATAGAGCCCCAAACTTCAGCAAAGAACTCGTTTTCTGCTGCGTTCTTTTCCAGAGTGGCATTGGCAGCAGCCATGTACTCTGTGAAGTAGTCAGCTGGTGTGTCATGCAGTTGAACACCTTCGTTTTCAGTCAGGTTTTTCAGCGCTTTACCGTTTTCGTAGATACGGTAGCTGATCGCACGCATCAAAGATGCATCAGCTGCAACGTCCATGGCTTTTTGTTGGAAAGGAGTCAGTTTGTTCCAAACGTCACCGTTGATGTACATGTCAGCGTTTACAACAACCTGGTGCAAGCCCTGAAGATAGTAGTGCTTCAGAACTTTCTGGAAACCAAACACGCTGTCAGGCTTCGGGCAACACCATTCGGCTGCGTCGATAGTGCCTTTCTCCAGTGCTGGCAAAATATCACCACCACCCATTGCAACAGCGGCTACGCCGATATCGCTATAGGTTTGGCCAGGGATACCAGGAGGTGCGCGGAAACGCAGCTTACGGAAGTCGTCCATGCTGTTGATGGGCTCTTTGAACCAACCCAGTGCTTCTGGGCCAACCGGCTGAAGCATCAGACCATGAACGTTAACGCCCATTTCGTCCCAAAGTTGGTTATAGAGTTCTTTACCACCGCCGAACTGGAACCAAGAGATAAACGCAATGTTGTCAATACCAACACCGGCACCGGCTACAGGTGAACCAAACAGCATCGCTGCAGGGTGCTTGCCAGACCAGTAGTGAGTCCAGGCGAAACCGCCGTCGAGCAGGCCTTTGTCTACCGCGTCGAGTATGTCGGCGTTGCCAACAACTGAATTGGCTGGCAATACTTCGATATTGACTTCGCCGCCGGTGAGTTCGCTTACGTTGGATGCGAAATCCTTAAGCATAACGATTTCGTCAGCTTTGTCGCCGATAACAGACTGAATTTTAATTGTGGTGGCTGCTTGCGCGGTGGAACCGAGCAGAGCGAGGCCGAACGATACGCTGATCGTTTTGAGCAGAGTACTGCGCATTAGGTAAATCCTCCAAATGGACTGGTTGGGCGCTGAAATTGAGCGTCTTCAAGTATTTCACGATCCGATGATTTCCTCCACATTGGATGAAAAACGCCGAATTCATGTCTCCTACCTCTCAAACAGAGCGGTAATGAGAAAAAGAATCTCATTAATCGCATTTTTAGTCAAACTCAAATGCAATAAACAACCGGAGATTGTGAGTCATGCAGGGGTGTGAAGGGTTATGGAATGGCATTAAAATGCATGTTGCACACATTTAAAGCAGGTTGCAGTGCCGCTCAACG
>CAYSZH010000185.1:0-7936 GCA_964435305.1 uncultured Granulosicoccaceae bacterium | reverse complement strand
CGTACTGAATGCTTCTACCACCGCATCCAGTTCATGTCCCTGCAATACCCCGCCGCCAGACGAAATACTAAATGTCGTTGACGCTCCCATTGGCTTCCCTCCAATTCTTAAATTCCGTTTGCTTATAAATTTCCCAAAGCACATGCGCTTCGTGTGTATTCAGGGCAGCGGTTCTACGGATAGCGAGATGAAGAGTATCGGCCTGTATTTGTGAGTTGCCATGTAAAACTGTGAGTGATTTGAGAAGTCACTCTCGTAAACAGACCTTAATTTGGATGCGTTTTACGTCTTGCCTCGTGCAAACACCCAGTTTTAGCGGTGAGCATCGATACCTGCCAATCTTCAGGCTTATCGTAAATAGTGATTGCACACGCAATGCGATACAATTAGGCCATGGTAGCGACAATACAACAGGCAAAATGCGGTGCGCTATGAGCCAAAGAATCGACTCTCATCAGCACTTTTGGCAGCCTGCACGTGGCGATTATGGGTGGATGCCAAAAGATGATCCCACGCTTTCGCGTGCTTATGCGCCAACGCATCTTGCACCTGGGCTTAAAGCCTGTGATGTGCAGGGTAGCGTGCTGGTTCAGGCTGCCCCAACGGTTGCCGAGACGGAATACATGTTGGGTATTGCAGACGCAACGGAGCACGTGCTGGCGGTTGTCGGGTGGGTGGATTTCGAAGCGCCATCATCGTTACAAACTCTTAAACGTTTATCAGCACACCCCAAATTTGTTGGTGTGAGGCCCATGATCCAGGACATCGATGATCCTGACTGGATGCTAGGTGACGATATACAGTGGGCGTTTGATGCACTGATAGAACTGGATTTAACGTTTGATGCACTGGGTCTGCCGCAGCATATGGACAATTTCCATACGCTTATTAGCCGTTATCCTGATTTACGCGTCGTGTTAGATCACTGCTTAAAGCCTGATATCGAAAATCATAGCTCAGGCAGTTATACGCAATGGGCCGACCGAATGAGTAAGCTTGCACATGACACTAACGTCTATTGCAAAATGTCAGGGCTTGTCACTGAAAGTGCGAGCAATTGGCAATTAGAATCGTTGCAGCCGTACGTTAATCATATACTAAAAGAATTCACTCCCGATCGTGTTATGTGGGGGTCGGATTGGCCGGTGGTGAGGTTGCGTTGTGAGTACGAAACCTGGTTTCGGGCAAGCAATAAGCTCATCGATCATTTAAGCTCACAAGAAAAAGCCGCCGTGCTCGGCGGTACCGCAGCAACATTTTATCGGCTTACGTAATACGTCATTGTAGTATCGACATATTAGGATAGAACAAAGTATGACTGTACCCATTTTAATGCCTAGCCTTGGCAATGAAGTGAATGAAGCACAGATTGATGAATGGCTGGTTGCTGTTGGCGACACAGTGGAAGCTGGGCAACAGGTGTTGCTCATTACCACACCCAAAGTGGCTATGGAACTTGAAGCACCCGTTGCTGGTATATTGAAATCGCAAGATGTCGAGCCAGACGATATCGCTGAGGAAGGACAAACACTGGGAACAATAGAACCCGTGTCGTGACAAAGTGTATTCATTTTGGTGGGCACGGCGAACCCATTGTATTTATCCATGGTTTTGGCGCAGATAGTCAAACGTTTGCTGGCAACATTGCTAATCTTGAAAGCAACTTCGCCCTCTATGGCATCGATTTACCCGGGCACGGTCAAGCCTGGGCGTCCGCGCCCGCCACCTCCGTAGAAGCGATGGCAGATGATGTTCGTTCGGTGTTAGAGCAGGAGTCCATTGGAGCTGCACATCTTGTAGGGCACAGTCTTGGTGCTGCATTGGCGCTGTTGTTAACACAATCAGTTTCTGTTAAATCACTCACACTGATTGCACCAATGGGCTTGGGTGAAGGTGTTTCCGAACAGTTTACGGCAGGTTTTATACAGCTTTCCGATAAGCAATCTGTGTTACAGCATTTGCAGTTGCTTGTTAATGATCCGCGCATGATCAGCCCGCAAATAGCGCCAATGGTGCTAGCGCAACTGTCACGCCGGGGAGTGAAGGCATCGTTGAGCCAAATTGGCAAGTTTATTACCCACGAGACAAACGCTAGCCTTTACAATGCTATCAATGCTGCCTCAGCTCAGCCTGACTTAAAAAAGTTGGTATTCTGGGGCAAGCAAGATCGTATCAACCCGCACAAACCTGCTGATCGCGAGCGCTTTAACGCCGACTGGCACGAACTATCATCTTGTGGGCATTTGCCGCATATTGAACATCGCATCCGCTTTGATCGAACCTTGCGCACTATGCTTGATGAGAGCTAAACCCGGAGTCTGTAAGTATGTTTTTAAGTTGTGGTGATGCCCTTTTTGATTTGTTTGTAGCAGATGGCGGTAATATAGATCCGCTCTCTACTGGCATAACCGTGTCTGGTAACGTGGGCGGCTCACCTATCAATGTGGCCGTGGGGCTTGCCCGCATGGGGCATCAATCGAGCTACTTTACCAAGCTCTCATCAGATGCGTTTGGTGTGCGCATGCGCCAATACCTCAAAACGAATGATCTGCAAACAGAACTGTGTATCGATACGCAATTGAATACAACCTTAGCGATTGTTGAAACCAATGCTGACGGTTCAGCCAACTATGTGTTCTACACCGACAACACAGCTGACGTGAGCATTGAAGTGGCTGAACTACCGGCAACACTGCCAGGCGATATTAAAGTGTTGCATTTTGGTTCTTATTCCACCGCAGTGGATCCGACAGGTTCGTCGCTGTTAGCGCTGGCAAAGCGTGAAAGGCAAAATCGTTTTATTAGTTATGACCCCAACTTACGCTTAAGCATCGAGCCTGATACGCAAAAATGGCGTGAGGTTTTTGATGGCTATGCCGGCACTGCAACCATGATCAAGGCCAGTGATGAAGACATCGAGGCTTTGTTTGGCAAGGATGCAGAAGCACAGTTTGTTGAAAGCTGTTTTAAGCATGGCGGGCAGCTGGTTTTTATTACTCGTGGGCCAGATGGAAGTAGTGGCTTTTTACCTGATGGCACTCAAGCAACGGTTGCTGGCAAGGCGGTTGACGTTGTGGATACCGTAGGTGCAGGTGATACCTTTCAGGCGGCGATGCTGCACTACCTCACTGTTAAAGATCATATTTCTGACAGTGGCGATATTGTCGGTGATGTTGATTTAAGCGTTGCCGTAGAATTTGCAACCGCCGCTGCCTCCGTTACCTGTACGCGCAGTGGTGCCGACTTACCTCGCCTTGCCGATTTACCACCTTTATAAGGTTCACCACATTTAATGCCTAAGTCCATTGATGTACTCCCCGAGCGCCTGAATAAGCATGGCAAGCTTCACGTGCCAACAGTGCCGCTTTATCGGTACAACACGGCATTTGATAATGAAATAAACACGCGTGGCAACGATGCACTAATTGCAGCGCTTAGGCACATGATGATTCTGCGCGAATTCGAAACGCTACTTAGTGCGTTGCGCAGTAAGGGCGAGTACGCGAATGTTAAGTGTGCTTATCGTGGTCCAGCTCATTTATCTGCGGGGCAGGAAGCCGTTGCTGTTGGTATGGCCATGGCGCTCGACAATCAGGACCACATATTTGGCAGCCACCGCAGCCATGGGGAATTTTTAGCCAAAGGCCTTGCCGCCATTGGCCAGCTATCTGACAACGCCCTTGGCACAATCATGATGCAACACGCTGACGGTACTGTGTTAAAAACACTAGAACAACATGGCCATGCCGATGGTGATGCGCTGGCGGAAGATTTTTTACTGTTTGGGTTCTTAACAGAAATTCTAATGCGCGCTTGCGGTTTTAACGGTGGTATGGGTGGCAGTATGCATGCGTTTTTTCCTCCGTTTGGTTGTTACCCTAACAATGCCATTGTCGGAGGCTCAGCTGGCATCGCAAGCGGTGCTGCACTGCATAAACGTATTAGTGGCGAAGGTATTGCGGTGTCCTTAACAGGAGATGGCTCAACAGGTTGTGGCGCTATATGGGAAGCACTTAATTTTGCATCGATGGGCCAGATCGAGTCTTTATGGCAAGAGCGTGAAGGGCGCGGCCTGCCAGTGCTGTTTGCGTTTACCAATAACTTTTATGCTATGGGCGGACAAACCATTGGCGAAACCATGAGTTGGGATCGCTTGTCGCGCATTGGTTTGGGTGTAAATGAGCTAGCAGCGCATGCACAAACAGTTGACGGCACCAATCCACTAGCGGTGGCAGAATCGGTTACTAGCAGTAAAGCCATTTTATTAAAGGGGCAAGGGCCTTGTTTGCTCGACCTTGAATGCTATCGCTATTCTGGGCATTCAACATCCGATGCTAATGCTTATCGATCAAGAGAGGAGATTAAAGCCTGGACGCAGCACGACCCGATTGATCGATTTTCCAATCAGCTGTGTGAACACGGTGTGTTGGATACAGCGTCAGTCGAACAATTTAAACTAGACACCGCAGAGCAATTAAAAAACATTTTGATGCTGGCTGCCAATCCTGAGACAGCACCCATAGTGAATGTGCCGGCAGACCCAACCCTCATTGGTAGGCATATGTTCAGTAACAGCAGTGTAGATGTTGCCTCCCATAAAACGGATGAAGGTATCGCAACTGAATTCGATTTAAGCCAGTGTGCGCGAGTACGTCAAAACGGGAAAAAATCCCGCCAAGCAAAAGATGCTGAAGGTAAGGTGCTCTCACCCATGCGTGCGATTACCTTGCGCGATGGCTTGTTCGAATCCATTTTGTACCACATGCTGCGTGATGACAGCCTCATCGCTTATGGCGAAGAGTGTCGCGAATGGGGTGGTGCGTTTGGTGTTTATCGCGGCTTAAGCGATCTGTTCCCTGCCTACCGACTATTCAATTCACCCATCTCAGAGGCCACGATAGTGTCCAGTGCCGCAGGATATGCAATGGAAGGTGGGCGTGCCTTGGTTGAATTGATGTACGCTGACTTTATTGGTCGTGCTGGCGATGAGATTTTTAACCAACTATCCAAGTGGCAGGCAATGTCCGCAGGTCAGTTGTCCTTACCCGTTGTGTTGCGTTGCTCGGTTGGCAGTAAGTATGGTGCACAACATAGCCAGGACTGGTCATCATTGGTAACGCATATCCCTGGCCTTAAAGTGCTGTATCCGGCAACTCCTTATGATGCAAAAGGCTTAATGGCTGAAGCGCTATCATCCAACGACCCAGTGGTCTTTTTTGAAAGCCAGCGGCTTTATGATGTCACAGAACAATTCAAGGATGATGGTGTGCCAGAGGCGTACTATCGATTGGAGATGGGTCAGCCCGATATTAAACGAGAAGGCAAAGACTTAACCATTCTTAGCATCGGTCCGTGTTTGTACACTGCAATGGATGCGGCGTCGAGTCTGCATCAGCATCACGCATTGGAAGCCGAAGTTATCGACGCGCGTTCACTGGTGCCATTCGATTACGATGCCTTACTGCAATCAATCAAAAAGACTGGCCGCTTGATTATTGTGAGCGAAGCCTGTGAGCGGGGCAGTTATGCAACAACCATTGCCAGCAACCTAACGCAATTTGGTTTTAAGGCATTAAAAGCCGCACCAGAAATTATCGGTTCGCCAAACTGGATCGTGCCGGGGGCTGAAATGGAATCAAGCTACTTTCCTTCGGCGGTGGATATTGTAGATCGGGCTATGGCATGTTTTTTCCCCAGCATTGAATATAGCCAACAGGGCGTGCGGAATTGGAGTGCGTTGGAGTTGGCAAAAAAGGGGATTTAAAACTTAATTTAGTTCGCAGTGTAAATGCCAAGTTATCCACGTAACAGACACTTATTTATTCGATCACCCGCTTGGGTGATGTGTAAATCCCGTTTCCAGTTAATAATACAACCCCTAACGGAACTATGTACCAAGTTGCTTTTGTGATCCACCTTTGGTTCCGTTTTAAGTGAATTTTTTACGATTTGGATTGGTCAAGTTGTGCTTGGCCCGTAAGTGTATAAGGACTATTGAACATGAAAGTAATGATTGGAACTGTCGCCTTGGCATTGGCCAGTAGTAGTGCTATCGCGATGGAGTTTGCGGACGATTTTAACCTTGATGTGGTTAACCCTGCCTACTCTGTTAGTTTTGAAGATCTCGCTAATGAGGACACTGTTCTCAACGTTACAGACGGTATATTGGTCTTGGATATTGAAGATCCTGACCCTGCAGATGACACCGAAGCGGATGTTAAATTAAGATTTGATCAAGCGGATGCGATATCTGCCACAATCAAGCTGGATGATGAAAACCCAGTTGCTGGTCGGCAGCAATTTTTCCTCAATGGCTCGCTATTCAACATATTCTCTGATGGTGGCCCAGCGCAAGATGATGATTCGATAGTGCGCAGGACTGGTAATGTTAGTATTGAGGTTGGTTTAAATTTTAGAGCCAATGCAGCGGAGAATGCAGCCTACTATTGTTTTAGGTTACGTGAAGCCGACAACAGCACGTCTGCTTTTGCTGCATCGGGTGAGAAGTGTCAGAATTTCGAAGCTCCTGTAGTAGCAGGTGGTGAGTATACCTTTAGCATAGGAATCGATCGTGCTGGGAATGCATTGACCGCCTCAGTGAATAACGAAACCATTATAGAAACTTATACAACCGAAACATTTGCGGCTGTTGATGAACAAGCAGAGATAACGTTTCGTGCCAGAGAGGGTGCACCGACTGGAAATTTTGAACTCTCCTCTTTGAATGTTGATGGTGCGGCATTTGATTTGTCGATCGCACCGTTGCTGAGTCGCTACCGCACAGGTGATTTTGACAACTATTCTGACGACCCAGACCGTTCAAAGGATGTTGTCGCTGGGCGGCTTCGTTTGAGCGCAACGAACCGTGACACAGAAACAGACAACAATGCTGATTTACGCATGCAGCAGCGCACCGGCTATTTGGAAGCTGACCTCACTTACTCTAGCGAGTCTGATGTTGTCAACGGTGAAGGTTTTTCTGCCGTAAGAGTCTCGGGTGTTGTGTATAACGATGGCTCATCAACGGGCGAAGGTGATCTGACTGGGCAAGTGTGGGCTGGCGTTATGTTGATTGAAAACCCAGGAACGGGTTTGGTCGCCGAGTATTGCCTGTTACGTGCTGAAAACCCGGAGTGGTCAGAGTCGTCTGATTTGGCCGATATGGCCAATGATGATCGATGCCCAACTTTTGATTTGCAGGTACAGCCAGATACAGCTTACAACGCTGTGCTCGAATTGGATGAAGAAGCAAGACAAGTGCGCTTCACCATTGGGGGCGAAACAAAGACGATTGATATTGTGACTGATATCGTTCCTGAGCCGTTTCCGCTTCGAATTCAAAATCGCATTGCAAGAGGCGCTACTGGAACTGTGGTTGCCTATGTTGATAATGTACGCAACGGGCCAGGCTTATTAACCGATGAAGAGCGGCTTGCCATGACTGATGCCAATGACGGAGAGACTGTAGTTGATACAGTGACTGACGCGGTGTCGTCTGGCGGTGGTGGTTGCAGCATTGTTGAAGGGCAGAAAGAATATTCAATGCTTGCTTTAGTGTTGGGTGCTATGTTGGTTCGGTTTGTTGGGTTTAGGCGTCGCCGGGGCTAACGCATTATAAGGCGTTTTAAATTAATAACGAAAAAGCGTATAGAAGGATCTTGCGCTTTATCGGATCTCATATTGCAGCCCACCCACGGTTTGTCATAATCACGATGCCTGTGATTCAGCTTGACCCTTGTATTAGGTTTAAGCTGCAATAGAAAACCCAACCTCCTGTTATGCCGCATGTTTGTGCGGCGGTGATTTTGATAAAACACCCCTCCTTCACGTTTCGTTACATTTATTCTTTATTCTATTCCTGGTTGCATCAGAGAGCTGAAACTGGGTGTGCAAACCATACCGCTGTTGGTTGCGGTGGCGTCGTAACAGCGAGGCT
>CAYSZH010000184.1:0-8002 GCA_964435305.1 uncultured Granulosicoccaceae bacterium | reverse complement strand
CGACAGTTGTCGCCTATGTGGCAGCAAGTGCGCACTATGGATAATACGGACTCAAATGCCCAAATTAACCTGCAAATCCCTCCATAACATCACCGGCCGAACCTGCGCAGCCTTATGCCTTTCTGCCCTTCTGACTCTATTCAGCCAAGGTGTCCAGGCAAACGCTGCCAGGTTGGCGCTGGTGATGGGCAACAGTAACTACCCAGATTCGCCATTGGCCAATCCACAGAACGACGCCGTCGATATGGCCAGTGCGCTTGAGGAACTGGATTTTGAGGTCATTCTGGTTATGGACGCCGATCGACGGTCCATGGCGCGTTCAATCAGAACCTTTGGCAACAAGCTTAAACAACAAAAAGGCATAGGACTCTTTTACTATGCGGGCCACGGGGTGCAGCTGGATAACCGCAATTTTCTGATTCCGGTCGATACACCCATCACTGATGAAGATGAAATCCCATACGAGTCGGTGGACGTGGGCAGCGTATTGGCAAAAATGCAATCAGCTGGCAATGCGCTCAACATCATGATTCTGGATGCCTGCAGAAACAACCCGTTCCCAAGTGCTTTCCGTTCCGCCAGCCGAGGCCTGGCACGAGTGGATGCGCCAGTGGGTTCGCTCGTGGTGTATTCAACAGCACCTGGAAAAGTCGCGGCAGATGGTAATGGCCGCAACGGTGTATTCACAGGCCACTTGCTCAACTTTTTGCAAGAGCCGGGTTTGAGTTTGACACAAACGATCCGCAAAACACGTGCAGCCGTGGTGCGCGAAACCAGTGGAAAACAGGTCCCATGGGAGAGCAATTCGCTGTTGCAGGAATACTACCTGCATCCCGACAGCGAACAAGCAACGCTCACACCAACATCCTTACCAATCGCAGCCATAAGCTCAAACGAGCACTACGCCACTCACACATTTGTGGAAATTCCAGGTGGCTCGTTTAAAATGGGTTGCTCCACAGGCGACAAAAGTTGCAGTAAAACAGAACAACCACAGCGCGATGTCCGTGTGCGTGATTTCAGAATATCCAGCAAGGAAATCACCGTGAACCAGTTTCAGGCATTTGTCGAAGCAACAGGTTATGTAAGCGATGCCGAGCGTAACTCCGGCGGTTTCAAAGGCTGCTATGTCTGGCAGGAAAAAGGTGGGATTAGTCGGTCGAATTCAGGTTGGTTGTGGCGTGCTGATGCGTACTGGCAAAACCCGGGCTTTGCTCAGCAAACCAATTTCCCAGTGAGCTGTATTAGCTGGCACGATGCGACGGCTTACACCACCTGGTTGTCTGAGGTTTCAAATCGACGGATACGCTTACCCTCAGAAGCCGAATGGGAACTGGCGGCGCGCGCTGGCAACCACACACGCTACCCAGAAGGGGTCAGCGCATCCTCGCTTTGCGGCATTGCTAATGGGGCTGATAGAGGCGCCTCCCCAAAAGGCTCAACATGGACGGATCGCTTAAGCTGCACAGACGGGCACTGGTTTAATGCGCCGGTGGGCTCCTACCAACCTAATTCCCTGGGCCTGTATGACATGCAGGGCAATGTGCAGGAATGGGTGGCGGATGTCTGGTCGGCTAACCTTGTGTCAATACCGCTGACCGGCGAAGCCAATACGGTGGGCTCTGACAGTGAACGTGTGCTGCGCGGGGGTGCCTGGGACAGCGCCAGTCGCAAACTGCGCTTGTCCAGCCGTAACAGGGCGGTTAGCCACGCAAGGGCTTCCATGACGGGCTTCCGAGTGGTTGAAGATCTGGACTATTGAAGGTTTGCGTGAATAACGTCACACCTCGATGTTAAAAAAACGCTTGATGTGCGTTAGAACTTTTATGTTAGCAAACGCAATTGATAAACCCCTGCCGCGACGACTGATGCGCCTCCTTTTAAATGGCGCTGCGGCAACACTCATTACTCTGACTGCGCTCGACGCTCACGCTGCCAACAAGGCGTTACTTGTGGGTATTTCAGACTATGCTGATCCACGCATCGAAGACTTGGAAGGTCCGCGGCATGATGTGGACGCCTTAGAGCGCATACTGGTATCAAGCTGGGGATTCGCACAGGAAAATATCACCACACTGAAAGACAAAGACGCCACTGAGCGCAATATCAAGCAGCAGTTAACAGCGCTCATAAACAACAGCAATAGTAACGACAAGCTGGTTTTTTATTTTTCCGGACATGGCACCAGTGTGCACGACTCAGCGTTTGGTGCTCGTCTGAATTTACCCGACGGCACCGGCGCCTTAGTGACACACGATTTTGACGCCAGCAAGCACATAGCTCGTATCGAAGCCGGGCACGCTGTGGGTTCTGACCTCGACGGCTTGTTGGTGGGGCGACACGATATTCGCCCCTTGTTAGCGAATCGGAATAGCAACTCACCACTACTGATCGCCATTGATGCCTGCTTTTCGGGGAACGCCGTCAGGTCTATCGCAGGCACTGGCCACCCCATGCGCAAACGCTATATAAAACTACCCACCGCCACGCCCACAAGCGCCAGATTGCGCAGCACAAATTATGGTACAAGTCGTTGTATCAACTGCCAGGTGGGTGAAATTAACGCGCCATTTGATCATGACAATGTGGTGTATTTTGGGGCCGCAGCCGAAAACCAATTGGCCGTAGATTATTCGCAAGCAGAGATTGATGCAGGGCTCGCACAGACCATCGACAATAAACCGCACGGCGGTTTTACAGATGCCCTGCTGCGTGTATTGTCAGACGAGACTTTGCTGAACAAACAACTGAACTTTGCTCGATTCTTTAATTTAGTGTTAGGCCGCTTTAATGCGTTTTGCCGCGATTGCGGGCATAACCCTGTCATATTGCCGATGGCGTCTATCGATGTGCATAACAATTTAATGGAACCGTTTGTGTCTGTTATGCGAGCGCCACCTTCACAGACATTCCAACTTGCATCCATTGATACGCAATCCAATCAGGCATTACAACGTGCACGCGGCAACGAGTCGAATGACCCGCAAATGGCATTGGCTGGTCGCGACAGCAGGCAATTTCGAAACGTAGCATCACGCATCACGCAAGAGTTACCTGGCACACAGCTATCTCAAACACGCAACAGCACTGACATACTCGATAGCTTGGGCAATTTGGTTACACGCTTACCAGATGCATGGACAGCCGATCGATTACAAAACTGGTTGTTCGCCAATATTCTCATGCTCGCGCAGGAGCAAACAGATGCTGTTCACTCCCAGGGGCAACTCGGAACCGAATTCAGAAATCCTTTGTTAGGTCCTGTGGCGTTTGAAGGCGAGAATATTCTATTCACACTCAGTCTAAATACACCTGCTCAGCTGGTTATGATCGTCATGGATGCGCATGGCCAATACCATTGGTTATATCCTCAAACCAAGCGTGAAGCCAAACGTGTATTTCCGCCTGTAAACGGGTTTATTTTTCCACCGGCCAATCAATTTGATTTACGCGTTACCGAACCCTGGGGCACGGATCACGTGGTTTTTTATGCGCTTCCACCGCAAAGTGAAATTAGTAGCAAAGTATTGAATATGATGGATGAAAACGGTGTCGAATCGAACCAGTTGCTTTACACAGCACTGATTGATGAACTTACACACTCATCAGAGCGTTATAGCGCTAGCCATATACGCATAAGAACAGGCAAATAATGAGTGACACGAACCCAATTAGCGATTCTGAAGTCGCATTCTCAGCCGTTCAGTTGCATCACGTTAAACCAAAGGGGAATGCACCCAGCTGGCAGGAAATTCACGACTGGCACAGCCGCACGCTTGATGACGCCAGAGCGGCAGAGGTACTTAGCCATATTGCCCATGACCCGGTCGTTTTTCAGCAATGGAAGGACATCAGTGATGCTGAAATCTGGCTAGCTGATGAGAACGGCAAAACAAATACAGAGAATTTGCCAGAGGAAAATGCAAAGAATGATCAGACCCACACGGCTGACTCCGTAAGCGCTGACGACAATAGCCAGTCCAATGTTGTTTGGCTCAGTAAATTTAAAAAGCGTTTGCAGGCGAGACCACTGCCAGCCTTGGGAGGTGCGATTGCCGCAGGGCTCTTGATCGTGTTAGTCATTCCTCAGTTGCAGCAAAGCGACACAGCCGATCTGGGCTCCACTGCAAACCCACTAATCAATCAATATATCGCCCTGGGAGCGCCGCTACCGGCAAACGCCCCGCCCATACGAAAAACTCGCGCAATGGCCGGCGTGCTAGGCAATATCAGCAAACCTGATGTGCATTTGCTGCAACTTAAACGCGGGCAGCTGCTTGGGTTTAATGCAATAAGCACCTCACCACCGGCTCAATGGCAGCCCTGGCGTGGCTCTCTACCCGTGTCCGCAGTGGATTGCAGCACCGCATCAGACCAGGCAGCATGCAGCGCATCGCAAACGCCCATAAATGAACTGGGTCGTTGGTCAATTGCGCAGTCATTGCTATGCCAGTCAGGCGACGCCTTGCCCGGTGCATCAACTCAAAATGTAAGTATTGACATTGCAAACACACTGCTAAGCCACCAGGTGATTGCCAACAGCCCACTATTCAAATCGGTGATAAGCCAGGCAAACCTTGCTACAGAACGCGGTGTTTGTGATCTGGCCGAAACACTACTTAATGCCGATATACCCCCTGTCGATGGGCAGTAACAATGGACGCTACAGCAGATCAAATTAAGCAGCAGCGCCTGGCAACCATTTACTCTGATTCCTGGCAAAGAAAACTCAAGCGTTTTGTGGCCAGCCGATACCAGAATTTTGGTGACTGGGAGGGTTGGTTTGAAGAAGCACATCAAAACCTGGCGCTTAAAATAAACCAGCTTCCGGTTGAACGTGAAGTCAGCGAAGCCCTGATTTTCGCTGTGTTTAAAAACGAGTTGGTATCGGTTAAACGCGCAAAACTTGGCTACCCAAGGCCGCGCAAATGGCTGCAGCAATTCGGTGAATTGGGTCAATCACTGTTTGAATGGTTCTGCCTGCAAAAATTAACGGTTACAGAAATTAAACACAAGGCATTACAAGAAAACAACCCGTCGGCGCAGCCTTCGCCAGCGGAACAATCATCTGACTTTTTGGCCACCATCGACAACACCGTAAAATTGATGATAGAGAAAAAGGAATGTGAGGGAGTCCGACCAATGCAAACCGATATTGATGACACAGAGGCACCAGAGATTCGAGCAGCTCAGCCAAGCACGGAAGAAGCAGCTGATCTTGAGAGGCTGCAGTCAGTGCTTGAGCTGTTGCTCGGAAACGTAGACAAGCTTAGCTCTGGCCAATCACACGATGCGAAAATGAAGCTCGCGAATATGCGCAAGTCACTGCAAGACAAACCTATACTGTCTGATACCGATATCCTCATACTGCGATGCTACTATTTTCAGGGAATGTCACAAAACGATATCGCGCAGCGTCTTAAACAACCACTACAACACGTAGTCCGTCAAAGAGAGGCAGCGATCAAACAGCTTCGAGCGTTTATGGAAGCGAACGGGCTGGATAGAAATGCCTTGTTGTAATCGCACCTTAGCCAGATATCAGCTTTATTACAGACAAAAAAACGCGCACCGAAATCAATCGATGCGCGCATTTATGCACAGCTTGCTAGCAAAGAAAGTCTACACGCTTAAGCGTTAGCACGTTCCTGAGCTTCTTTAATAACCACATCTGCCACGTTTTTAGGACAAGGCATATAATGTGAGAATTCCATTGAGAACTGGCCACGACCGGATGTCATGGTTCGCAGATCACCAATGTAGCCAAACATTTCTGACAATGGAACGTCGGCTTTTATCCGCACACCAGTAGGCGCTGATTCTTGCGATTTAATCATGCCACGGCGTCGGTTTAAATCGCCGATGCAATCACCCACATGGTCGTCAGGTGTAAACACATCCACTTTCATGATCGGTTCGATCAACTGAGGCCCAGCTTTTGGTATCGATTGACGATAGGCCGCCTTTGCCGCAATTTCGAAAGCCAGTGCAGATGAATCTACCGCGTGGAATGCACCATCAAGGAGTGTGACTTTGAAATCGAGACAAGGGTAGCCAGCCAGAACACCTTGTTCCATGCTGCTGCTAAATCCCTTCTCAACTGCTGGCCAGTATTCACGCGGTACGTTACCACCCGTTACCTTCGATTCGAATTCGTAACCAGAGCCAGGCTCTCCTGGTGTAATGGTGTAATCGATACGACCAAACTGACCAGAACCACCTGATTGCTTCTTGTGGGTGTAGGTATCTTCAACCTGCTGCGTAATCGTTTCACGATAGGCCACCTGAGGTTTGCCCACTTCAACTTCAACGTTATGCGTGCGACGCAGAATATCAATCTTGATATCAAGGTGCAGTTCACCCATTCCCATGAGAATAGTTTCGCCACTGTCTTCATCGGTTTCAACACGGAAAGACGGATCTTCTGCGATCATCTTACCCAGTGCGACACCGAGTTTTTCAGACGCACTTTTGTCTTTTGGCGCAACCGCAATCGAGATAACCGGATCAGGAAATACCATCGGTTCGAGTGTGGCCGGATTTTTCGCATCAGCCAGGGTATGACCTGTCTGCACGTTCTTCATACCCAATACCGCGACAATGTCACCGGCTGTAGCAGAATCCAGCTCTTCACGTGAGTCGGCATGCATTTCAACAATTCGACCAATACGCTCGTTTTTACCCGTGTATGTATTCACTACGGTATCACCCTTATTCAGGGTTCCAGAATAAATACGAATAAAGGTTAACGCACCATAGCGGTCATCCATAATCTTGAATGCCAACGCACGCATCGGTTTAGCCGGATCAACGGTCGCGAAGTTACCCGTTTCGTTACCTTCCAGATCCATTTCTGGCTGCGGCTTAACCTGAGTCGGGTCAGGCAAGAAATCCACAACACCGTTCAAGACGTTCTGCACACCTTTGTTCTTAAACGCCGAACCACAAAATGTGGGGAAGAAATCCAGCGCGATAGTACCCTTTCGGATACAGGCTTTTAGTGTTGCGATATCGGGCATTTCACCTTCAAAGTACTTCTCCATTGCATCGTCATCTTGCTCAAGTGCAATTTCGACCATCTTTTCGCGCCACTCTGCCACAAGTTCAACCATATCTTCAGGGACGTCTTTAACTTCGAACGCCTCAGGGTTGCCTGTGTCGTCCCAGATGTAGGCTTTCTCTTCGAGTAGATCCACTACGCCGACGAAATCGTCTTCGGTACCAATTGGCAAGGTCATGACACAGGTGCGCGCCGCGAGTACGTTCTCGACCTGATCAACAACGCGATAAAAGTCAGCGCCCATTCGATCAAGTTTGTTGACGAAAATAATGCGTGCAACTTCAGACTCGTTGGCGTAACGCCAGTTGGTTTCAGATTGTGGTTCAACTCCACCAGAGCCACAGAAGACACCGACGCCACCATCAAGTACCTTAAGCGAGCGATACACTTCAATAGTGAAATCGACGTGCCCAGGTGTATCGATAATATTGAGTCGATGATCGTCCCATTCACAGCTCGTGGCAGCAGACTGGATAGTGATACCACGTTCCTGTTCCTGCTCCATGAAATCTGTGGTGGCTTCACCATCGTGTACTTCACCGGTTTTATGGATCTTGCCAGTGAGTTTGAGAATTCGTTCGGTTGTTGTGGTTTTGCCCGCATCTACGTGAGCAAAGATACCGATATTTCGGTACTGCGAAAGGTCTGTCATTTTGATACTCGCCAAAAAAGGAAAAGCGCAGGTCAATGTAGTGTCCTGCGACCCAAATTAAAGTGCTTTCAATTGCTATTTCAAAGTGTTCAAAGTGCAAAAAACGTCTGATGGATTGACCGTAATTCGCTTTTTTTGCCGCAAAGCCAAAATCGACCCCTATTTTCGCTACGTAACCCACCAATTCCGGGCTAAGCGCTAAAATTTCACAGCAAATATCGATGGGGTCGAGACGTATCGGGAAGCGAACTTGCTATAGATAGCGTAGCTACTTGCCGGCGACTCGCCAC
>CAYSZH010000183.1:0-8031 GCA_964435305.1 uncultured Granulosicoccaceae bacterium | reverse complement strand
TCGTACATAACCTGTTTTGTCCAGAACCCCTGATCACCCATCATATCGCCATGATCAGACACATACATGACGACGGTATTATCAGCTTGTCCGCTGTCTTGTAGAGCTCGTAGCACTCGGCCGACACAATCATCCATGAAACTTGTCAGTCCATAGTATGCTGCTTTTGCCTCGCGCATTTTTTGTTCATCAAAATAGCGATCATAGTCAAAAAAATTGGCCACATTTTTAAGCTCACTATGAGTGGGCTTATTGTGATTGCCGTAACCGACTGGTAGATCAATAGTTGCGGGGTTATAAAGATTGTAAAACGCTTCCGGGCAAGTTAGTGGGTAATGAGGACTCACCAGGGAAACAAACGCAGCCCAGGGTTGCTCCTTTCGCTGATCTGACGTTATCCATTTTTCTGCGGTTCGTGTGATGTCCAGATCATAGTCCGTGTAGCTACTGGAGCCGATGCCCACATCGTGTGCCAGTTCAGAGGCAGAGTCATATTCAGGTGAATTTTCGCGCAATAATCCAATCGCCCAGCCAACACCGCCAACCACATGCATTGGCAAGCACTCCTGTGTAAACCCGTTATCATCGTCACCCGATCGAAAATGCAATTTACCAATAGAAGTTACAGGCACTCCGTGATCACGGAGTTGGGCCATCCAGCTACGTTTTTTGCCGTCATACGGTGTGGCGCTGTCCCAGTGCCTGATGTTATGTACATAATCACCGCAAGCAAGGCTTGCCCTACCCGGCACACACATCGGCGAGGGTGTGTAGGCATTGGTAAACACGGTGCCACGATTGCCAAGCGCATCGAGATTCGGTGTTTTAACTATCGGGTGGCCCGAACAACCCATCGCATCTTTGCGGTGCTCATCTGAAATGATGATCAATAAATTGGAGGGTTCCGATTGTTGAGCATTCATAAGTGTCATATTACGCCAGTACTCGCCCATCAAGCTGCTCACACTCGCCGTTGATTTCGGCGAAGATCGAGTTGGAAGCAAGGGTTTTGGTATAGTCTAGCTTCAACGACCAGTGGGTCAATTCAATTTTTCACAATAAGATGCTCCGGGCCGTACGGAAACCCGGTGATATTGGTGTTGCCGTCTTCTGTAATCACGAGAATATCGTGTTCACGGTAGCCCCCTGCTCCGCGGCGATCTTCTGGTATAGTCAACATGGGCTCCATTGATACGACCATGCCAGGCTCAAGAACAGTTTCGCAGTCTTCGCGCAATTCTAATCCAGCCTCACGACCGTAGTAATGACACAACACGCCAAACGAATGCCCATATCCGAACGAGCGGTATTGCAATAGCTGACGTTCTTCGTACATCGAATTAAGTTCTTTGGCGATGTCGCTGCATTTGTTGCCGGGTATTAAAAGCTCTTTACCGCGATCATGTACAGCACAGTTAAGCTCCCAGATACTGATGTTTTCATCATTTGCACTTTCGGCAAATAGGGTGCGTTCCAGAGCAACGTAATAACCTGCCACCATCGGAAAACAATTTAAGCTGAGAATGTCTCCAGAATCTATTGTTTTTGCTGTCACTGGATTATGAGCGCCATCGGTGTTTACGCCGGATTGAAACCAAGTCCAGGTATCCAGTAGTTCCCCATCCGGCCAACAATTCGCTATTTCACGAACCATGGTTTGAGTGGAGTGCATCGCGACTTCGTGCTCGCCCACACCGACGCCGATTGCATCGACACAGGCAGCACCGCCTAGATCGGCAATACGGGCCATCTTAGTGATGTGGACTATTTCTTCGTCTGATTTGATCATGCGTAACTGCATTGAAGCTTGTGCGATATCCACGAATTCCATGTGCGGAAAATAGTGTTTGAGGCCTTCGAGCAGCTCGATGTTCACGTGATCAAACTCGATACCGAGACGTCTAACATGGGTCGTTAAACCTTCAATCGCATGGAAGTAGTTATCTTTTTGCCAATCGGTGTAGGTGATGTTGCCACCATAGGTGCGTCGCCAGGGCTGGCCACCATCGATGCCAGCGCTGATGCTGGTTGCTTTATCGTGATCAAGCACCAATCCATAGCGTCGACCAAATTGGCAATACAAGAAATCAGACAAATAACAAATGTTGTGATAGGAGGTAAATAACGCGGCATCAATCGCATTATTGGCCATGTAAGCACGAACTGCATCCTGCCTTCTTTGCATCTCGGCATCACTAAAGGTGGATTGTGCTCGGTCTCCGTTACCTTGATAGTCGACCAATCGTTGACGTTGCGTATTGATAGTGGGCATAACAATTCTCCAGGCCATTGAGCGGCGCCCCCAGTTATGTTTTGGGGTACCGTTGGTTTTTGAACCGGGGCTTGGAATGTGCAAACACCCGGGGAAAAATCCGGGCGTGCAGGATCAAAATGAGCATCGTGCTCCACAGCTATCAATGGAGCAGTCAAGGTGGCGACGCCATCGCCTCAAACTCGAGTAAAAGTGTATCGCTTTTTAGCTATTGTGACTGACAAAAACTGTCGAAAACGAGACACAGGCGCAATTACGTGATTCGGCCGGCATTTGGAAACGTACTTGACGCATTGTAGTGTTTAAAACTTTGCAAGTATTGTGCGTTGCATTCACTCTGCCAGCGAGATCCCGGCACAACGGCCGATGCACAGGGGTATTTTTCGCGATAAGCAATCGTACGCTCGTTTTCCTCTATGGCAATAGCAGCAATCCCCGCGACTACGCCTTGCTGAGCTTCCACCAATCTGATCGCGCCATCTAGAGTACCTCCGGTTTCAACCCACTGATCAACCAACAGTATTCGGGTGCCCGCATCGAAAGCCGGTGTCCGCATCTCCATATTCTGGCGTCGGCCAGAATAGTTGTTAAATTCAACGCTATCGGTTTCGACGCAGAGCTTCCCGGCTTTGCGAATTGGCAGAAAGCCTGTGTTGTGACGAGCGGCGAGTCCAGCGCCCAATACAAATCCCATCGCATCCAGGCCTGCAACAACATCAAATTCCAGTCCAGCTAGATCTGCCGACAAGTCGTCCAGCAAATCCTGGAACGCAGCAGTATTGATATAAATAGACGTCGGGTCCAACCAGGCAAATTTTTCACCCTTTGTATTTGGGGACATGATTGAGAGATACCACCGATTATCGCGAGGCCCTTTTGTTTCAGCATTCTTGGTTTGGTCACTCATGGCTGTGTTTCATCCTTTCGGTGATAGTCATTAATCGTGCAAGCTTCGTCGAATCAATGTTGTAAAAGTCTCCTTCCACATTAATGCCGGTGGCAACCATAAAGCAGTCAACCTGATGGTAGGCACTGGCATTGTCAGGTGTGATCCCGGACGCCAGTGCAAGTACATGTTCGCCAATGTTTTCACGAAATGTGGAAATTTTATCCAGGTCAGCTTCCATGCCGGTTGCCACGCCAGAGGTGCAAACCGCATCCATAAAGTGTGTAGCGAGTCCGGCTGAGACTCCGTAGTGTGCAGCACTCACTTCCCGTTGCTTCTTAAAACAAGTGCCCCCCAAATAGAATCCGTTCCAGCCGGATTGCTCTCGTATGTCTCTAATTCGATTGGCTGCGATTTGAGAATCCAGTGTCGCATGCTCATCGATACACGCATCGTCAGCCCAATAGGCGTCAATTCTGCAATCGTTGCGTTCCAGTTCTGCCAATAGGGGGAATGCGCGATCACCCGTTACGGCAAGAAAATTTAGGCCGATCCAAAGCGACGGGTAACGCTTGCGTGTTTCGCGAACAATCGGTAAAAACTCGTCGACTGGAAAATCGTGGTTAATCAGGAAAACGCCAGGAACCCCACCTGCAATGGCGATATCGATGTTTGTCACGGTTTGCTGCACATCCAATACGTGTATCACCGGAGTGACCACAGGACCGGTACAACGGAATAATTGATGGAATTCAGTTCTGTTCATCAGTGGCAACTTAACGCCCCATCAGTTATTAATGAAATTTATTCTATTTATATTTGAATAAGTATGTATTATGATTGATGACAAGCAGATTTTTCTCGATGAACAACCGCAATCTACCTATCGATTTGATTCGCACGCTTATCACCATTTCTGAAGTGGGTGGTTATACGCGAGCTGCAGAGGTGCTTGGTCGAACGCAACCAGCCATCACCTTGCAGATCAAACGCCTTGAGGCACTGGTTAATGCCAAATTGGTTTCACAGGTAGGGCAAAAGTCTATCCTGACCGATGATGGTCAGTTGCTTGCTGTCTATGCGCGAAAAATTTTGCGTTTAAATGATGACGCCATCGCCAAGTTCTCAACACAAACGCCAGGTGATGCGCTGAGAATCGGGCTGCCTACAGACTTTGCAACTGCTTATCTACAAGAAGCGCTCATGCAGTTTAGTTATAGCAAGCCAGAAATGCAGCTCAAAATTCGTTGTGACCTGTCTGCCAGATTGCTGGAAGAACTGCACGATGATGAGCATGACATCATCATCGCGCTGTATTCAGATGAAGACAATCAATATTTGTCACATCAATGGTCGCAACAACCGATTTGGGTCTGCGCTGAGCAGTTCGACATCGACCAGCAGCTGCCCGTTCCGATTATTGCGCATCATAAGGGCTGCGCCTATCGTGATCGTATGACCTCTGTCCTCACTCGAGCTCGGCGACAATGGAATATTGTTTTCTCTGCGCCGGGCATCGCCGAACTGCAAAGGGCTGTGTTAGCCTCTTTTGGCGTGACTGCGTTAACCAGCGCCACGTTGTTGGATGGCATGCGCGAAATTGGTGCAGATGAAGGGTTTCCTGCACTACCATCGATACAACTGGGTATCTTCTATCGGCATTCGCAACTGTCTGAGGTTGGATCAGAGCTGATCACACAACTAAACGACCATATATCGGGACTTGCAGAAGTTGAAGCAGGCATTTGAATTTATTATCCGCGAATAAATATCACTAATTTCCTTAAACTGTTCTGCGGACATAACATCGTGCAATAAAGAAATACATTTGACTATTGGGGAACATCCATGACCGACGAAAAGAAAATAATCCAAAGCCCTGCTCGAAGAGGCATTTTAAAATATGGTGCAGCGCTTAGTGTCAGCCTGCCATTCATCAGGAGTGTGAAAGCTGCACCAACTGAAATTAACATGCTGGCCTGGTACGGACACGGCGAACCCGACATGGTGGCTGAATTTGAAGCTGCAAATAATGTGAAATTTAAACCCAAATACTATGCCGGTGGCGACAACATGCTTGCGCTAATCGCCCAATCGCCACCAGGGACTTACGATTTAATACTATCGGATGCCGAGTTTGTGCAACAACTTAATGCTGCAGGCTATATCGAAGAGATGGATGCCGCTGATTATCCCTTTGATGACATGTTGCATGAAGATTTCACTCAGTTTCCTGGTCACTGGAAAGACGGAAAATTATTTTCCATGATGCTGCGCGGCGGACACTTGGGCGTGTCTTACAACACCACTGCCGTCAGTGCCGAAGAAGCTGCCAGCTATGCTTGCTTCTGGAAGCCAGAACTAAAAGGTAAAGTGGGTCATTTCGATTGGCATTTACCCAGTCTTGGCATGATGAGTCTATACAACGGCAATGGCGCCGATTTATGGGATTTGGATGACGCAAAGTGGGACAAAGTACAAGAGACAACCACCAGCTTGCGACCCCAGGTTGGTGGGTTCTTTGACTACGGTGGTACCTTCAACTCGCTCAAAAATGGCGAAATGCTTGCCATGTGTGGTATCGGTGACTGGATAACAGGCGTACTGGAAAAAGATGGCGCACCGGTTGCGTCCGTTATACCCAAAGAAGGTGGCATTCAATTTACCGAGAGCTATTCGATCGGCAAAGGCTCGGAAAAAGCTGATCTGGTGAAAAAATTCATTCAATACATGATGTCACCAGAGGGGCAAGTAAAATCAGCGCAGATGGCGGCATACCCGGGATTTTGTATCACCAAAGCGGGCCGTGCGAAGCTACAGGAAGTTGATCCCCAAGAAGCCATGCGTTCTGGGCAAATGGACGGTAATCCTAACGATCCCATTGCATTGATTAACGAAGGGCGAATTCACTATCGCGACATTCCGGTTCAACAAACGTTGGAAGATTGGAACGACTATTGGTCGGAGTACAAAAACGCATAGGTTATAGCGGATGAGTGGTAGGCCTATTGTCTGAATAGTGCCTACTACCACTTTTCCACGTGATTAGTTCAATTCGATAACGAGAGTATGGCTTCTCGCCCTACGTCAGTGCCAAATTCTGCAAATAGATCAAGCAGTAGACGGATCGATAGATTCGCATTGGCTTGGCGTTTGCCTATCATTCTTTGGCAGACCTTGTTCTTTCTTGGGCCATTAATTTTTATGGTCGCCATGTCCTTCTTCCTGGTAAAAAACTATCGGATGGAGGAAGCCTTCGAGCTAAAGAACTGGAACAAAATGTTCTCAAAAGGTTATTTTTGGGACAGTTATGTTTTAACCTTTGCTCTTGCGACCTTATCAACTATCGTAGCTTCTTTGTTAGCTTTCCCGGCATCGTTTGCACTTGCGTTTAAAGTGTCCGCGACGGTGCGTCGATGGGCGATATTTCTATTAATTATTCCTTTTTTTACCAGCTACTTGGTGCGCATTTTTGCGTGGTTCGTAATTCTGGCAGAGAGTGGTGCACTTAACGCGTTGTTCGACAACTTCGGGCTTGGTCCATTCACCATGCTCAATACCAAGTTCGGCACCCTTGTTGGGTATATGACACTGACGCTACCCTTAGTGGTGGTACTACAAACGTTTGCACTGTCCAACATTGATCGCAATCTTGTTCAAGCAGCGCACAATTTAGGATGCTCACCGTTTCGAAGCATCTATACCGTTATCATGCCACTAGCGAAAACCGGGTTAATCGTTGCAGCCCTATTCTGTTTTATCTTATCGTTTGGTGATTTTGTCAGCCCGTATTACTTAGGTGGTTCTAAACCTCCAACGCTACCCATCCTGATTATTGATACCACCAAGTCAGGACAGCAATGGCCTCGAGCGGCTGTGGTTGCGGTAGTCATGATGGTAACCCTCATTACGATTGCGTTTGCAGCGATAACGCTGGCTTATCGTACCCGGGCGAGTCGATGAGGCCGGTTGATGAGTAGAGCGAATAAAAGCCAAGTGATGCTCGACTGGTCTTTGCGTCTCTACGTCTTGTTGCTGTTTGTGTTTGTGTTTGCACCTATCGTTTTCAGTGTGATCTTCTCATTTAACTCTGCCCGATTTCCAACCATTCCTCTCGAATCTTTTACCCTTAAATGGTATGAGACCATTTGGTCGGATCCTGATGTTTGGGAGGCTTTTCGTAACAGTATCATTGTCTCGGTATCGGCAGCCCTTCTAGCGACAGTACTGGGCTTTTGCACCGCCTATACGGATTACCGATATCGGTTTCGCTTCAAATCTGCGTACTTAGCGCTGGTGCTACTGCCACCAACTATCCCACTGATTATTATGGCTTTGGCCATGCTGGCGTGGTTTTCAAAAATAGGCGCATCGGGCAAGCTATGGTCTGTGATCATTGCGCATTCTGTATTAACGGCCCCATTCGCCATGGCCATTATTCGCCTTAGGCTCAACCAGATTGACAAAGATTTAGAATCGGCCGCGTGGAATCTTGGTGCAAGTGAATGGCGTGCGATGCGCGAAGTCATCTTTCCGTTTTGCAAACCGGCAATCCTATCAGCGCTGTTTCTTACAGCCGCTGTGTCGTTCGATGAATTTGCCATTGCATGGTTTGTATCAGGATTGAACAAAACTGTACCGGTTCTTATTCTGGAAATTGTTCAAGGCAATATAGACCCACAAGTTAATGCTATTGGGACAATTGTCTTTTTGATATCGATGACATTGGTTATTGTCGCTCAAGTCTTTTTCTTTTTACGACAAAACAGGGTCGACCATTGAATTCCCCACTCGTTGTCTTTGAAAACGTGGCTAAACACTTTGGTGATTTTGTCGCCGTGAAAGAGTTGAATCTTTCTATTAGCGCCGGTGA
>CAYSZH010000182.1:0-8082 GCA_964435305.1 uncultured Granulosicoccaceae bacterium | reverse complement strand
CTGCAAGCTTTTGATCAACATCCTGAATACGCACACCAAGCCAGCCCCGTGTTGCATAACCTGTATTACGCAACTGATCTGCAATAGACATGGCGACATTAATGGGTATCGAAAATGATAAACCCTGATAACCGCCTGAGCGCGAATAGATTTGTGAGTTCACCCCAACGACATAGCCATCGGTATTAAAAAGAGGCCCACCAGAATTACCCGGATTAACGGCAACATCTGTTTGAATAAATGGTACATAGGTACCATCAGGTAAACTTCTTGACAGAGCCGACACTATGCCCTGTGTGGCGGTGTTTTCAAAACCGAAAGGTGAACCAATAGCCAACACCCATTCACCCACTTTAATATCATCAGAATCACCAATTTTGACGACAGGTAGATTTTCTGCATCAACTTTCAAAACGGCAATGTCACTCGCGACGTCCGTGCCTATCAGTTCGGCACGCAGTTCACGTCGATCCTGTAAACCGACTTTTATGTCGATTGCATTCGCTACAACATGTGCGTTGGTTATCACATAGCCGTTTTTATCGATAATAAAACCACTACCAAAGCCCGTACCTTTACGTTGAGAACTCTCAGGAATGGCCGGAAGCTGCGGAAGAATGTCTTTAAATTGGCGGTAGTACTCCTCAAGCTGCTTAGGATCAATACCAGGGATGCCGCTAAGCGCAGTCTTGCCGGTTTCAGTGATAACCGATATTTTTACTACTGCATCACCTTCGTTCTCTACAAGAGCACTGAAATTGGGCAAAGTGTTGGCAAAGGATTTCGTTACAGCAAGAATCGAAAGCAAAGCTATCCATAAGAGCGAGTTTCGGGATACTCTTGCAGTTCGGTTACATTGTTGTGCAGATGTTTTATTGATCATCTGGTTGTGCTTCGTTAAAAAACTGATATTGAACATTAACGTTGAACTCCATTTATTCAAAAGACTCGTAACAATGACAGGCGCAGTACCAGTGGCGTTGCATTACAAGCTAGTCACTGCTGAGGTAGCAATGCGGTTAGACCAAAAGTCATAACCGTTTAAACAATGGGGGCATTATGCGAATATTACTAGTCGAAGATGATATCGAAGCGGCAGCTTACCTAGTCAAAGGGCTGACGGAAAGTGGCCATGCCGTAGAACATGCGGTAGATGGTGAACAAGGATTGCACATGGCCAATAACAATGCATACGATGCGCACATCATCGATCGCATGTTGCCAAAACGCGATGGGCTATCCGTAATTGAAGAAATGCGGCGCATGGGTAATATGTCGCCAGTACTCATTCTAAGTGCGCTAGATGACGTAGATGAGCGTGTCACAGGCCTCAAAGCCGGTGGTGACGACTACCTCACAAAACCCTACTCACTAAGTGAACTCACCGCGCGCTTACAAGCACTCACAAGACGAGCGCAGGCCGGTGTACAAGGCACAGTACTGCATGTCGGCGATCTGACTCTTGACTTGATCAAGCACAAGGTGACGCGTTCGGGTAGAAACATTAATTTACAACCACGCGAATTCCGCTTGCTTGAATACTTGATGCAACACACGGGTCAGGTCGTAACACGAAGCATGCTGCTTGAAAACGTATGGGACTATCACTTCGATCCGCAAACAAATGTTATCGATGTGCAAATCAGCCGTTTACGCAGCAAAATCGACAAAGATTTTGATTCGCCACTGCTGCACACGGTGCGAGGCGCTGGTTATAAACTGCAAGAAGTCACTAACAGCGTAGAAACCAGCTAATATTTTCCAATAAGATTGCCAAGATGGTTGCCAGCAAGGTAGCCAACATAGTTGTCAACTAAGCGGTGGCTAACTATGCGACCATCTGATCTTAGTAGGCCAAAGGCTAAAAATAGCATCTTTAAAGCCGGACAAGACATCGTCCGGCTTTTTTGTGCATGGCTTTTTGTGCATGGACAAGTTGTATTTGAACGAACGGCCGAGTTGTACGCAAATTGCTTACAGGGTATTAAAACGCGACGGTTTATTTTGAATAGTGAGCCGCTGGCGAGTACACTTTCCTACTACGGCAGCCGTTTATCAGCATAAACGACGCAATCAAAGCGCTTAGCCAACCGTTCAAGTATGAGGGCATCAGTGAGTAGCGTACTCCCAGCAGCCAGCGCAGTAACCCGAAAAGTGGTTAGGCCTGAGCTGAAGAAAACGACACAAAAAACACCTGACCGAGGACGCTTATTCAGAACCTCTGCGTTTCGCCTTGCACTGATTTACGCCACTCTCTTTAGTGCCTTATCAGCTGCAACACTCGGGTTTATTTATTGGTCCACCAGAGATCAGATTGAATCTCAGGTTGATGCACGCCTGCGACTTGAAACAGACTATCTAATCAACCTGTATAAATCCGGTGCGTTACCGGAACTACTCGAAGCCATCCAGCGACGCAATCAAATCGATACCTACGGCCGCTTTTATTATTTAGCCAATAACGAAGCTGATAGCGAAGCGGCACAAGCATCTGAAGAAGGGATGCCTATTCGGCTTAAATCGATACGCTCGCACACCACACGCAATATGGGCGATGTTGCAGATCTTCCTCCAGGGAGCCCACGCGCTTTCAATCCTGTACGTGTAGCGGAAACGCAATTATCCAATGGCTTAAAGCTCACCATTGGCCACGAGATCAGTGATGAAAAAGCCTTGCTGGACCATACCTTTGCGCTGGTAGTGGGCGCGACATTGCTCACTTTGTTTTTCTCACTCATTGGTGGTGTATGGATTGGTATGAGTGTGCTGCGTCGAATCGATTCTGTTAGCCGCACCGCAACCGAAATCATGAGTGGTGATTTATCGCAGCGCTTATCAGTCACCGAGCGTGATGATGAGTTTGATGAAATCGCTACCAAGCTTAACGAAATGCTTAACCGCATAGAAGATCTTATGATGAGTATGCAGCAAGTCACCAATAATGTTGCACACGATTTGAGAAGCCCATTAACACGCTTACGCAATCGGCTAGAAGTAACGCTGCTGGAAGAACGCGACCCGGAAAGTTATCGCAAAGTCATGGATGAAGCGATAGGTGATGCAGACAGCTTGATCCACACCTTCAATGCCATGCTCAGCATTGCAAGGCTGGAAGCTGGTATAGATGGGGCGCAATGGACTGACACACCGATGGGTGATCTAATTGCTGAGATCTCCGAGCTATACGATGCTGTTGGTGAAGATGAAGGTATGGCTTTTGAAGCCAATGTAGAGTCCAACCCGCTTTTTTACTGCAACAAACACTTGATTGCCCAGGCGGTCACGAACCTTTTAGACAATGCGATCAAGTACACGCCAAAACCTGGCAAAGTTAACGTAAGCCTTACTGGTGATGAAAAACAATTTGTAATTTGTATTGCAGACAATGGCCCAGGCATTCCGGCAAAAGACAGAGAACGTGTTTTCAAACGCTTTGTCAGGCTAGAAAACGAACGTAATTCACCAGGAAATGGATTAGGCCTAAGCCTTGTTAAAGCGGTAACACGTTTACACAAGGCCGAGCTTGAGCTGGAAGATAACAAGCCAGGTTTGAAGGTCTCTATGACGTTTAGACAAGCCGCTCAAGAGTCTAAATAACAATAAGCGAAAGACACGGCTGTTTCACAACCGATTTATCGGCCGTTTATTGTGTACTCGTTTGCAGTAGCTGTTTACCATTAGCCGTTGCAGAAATAATCCAAAGCGTATTCGATCCTTGCACCGTCGGTGCAGCTTCTATGGTGATGCCTTCACCAACTGGAATTTTCTTTAATTCCTCTGCCTGCACAGTTGTAACTCGCACCGCAACATCTTTCTCGTCCACTTTTAGCCAAAGCAGGTGTTTGTTTTTACTACTCGACGATATTCCGCCGTACTCACCTTGCTTCTCAACCATTTGAGCAAGGATAGGCTGGCCTTCTGTTTGGGCGGACTCGCCTTTAAAGTAAACATAAAAACCACCAATGAGCATCAGTAGTGGCAATGCGGTGAGAATGGAATGAATCCGTGATTTACTGCCAGGCTTAGGCATTAATTCCGGGTGCTCGGACGCAAGGTGTTTTTTCTTTGGCCATTGCCGATGCTGCGCTTGCTCGCCTGCTTCCAGGCTGCGTATGCGTGATGCTCCAACAGTTGCTTCGTCTATTGCGCCTGTGGCGGCCTGGTATTTTTTGCGTTTGTCGTTCAACTTACCATCCCTACCTATTCATCAATAAATGCAGATCATCCATACAATCTATTCGACCTTACGTCTTATTGCCTACAACAAAACAGTATAGTAGGAATAGGCTAGTAATCTAGGCGACAATTATCATAACCCACGGGCACCTATTGAGATACTTCTTATACCTGAATTGATAATTTCCACACATATTTAGACATGTTATTAGTACTCACGATAATTCATATGAAAGTGGAGAAGTAAATTGAAAGCCGCAACACGAAAGCAATGCCTGATTACACTAGCCAGTCTGTTTTTCCTGCAAGCCTGTGATGACTTAACCCAAAGGGAAGAAGATGTCACCATCACGCTGGATACCTTCGATCTGGTGGGCACTGATGGGGCTCCACTCAATGGGGTAAATACCAGAGCGCGGGTCAGCGGCAACCCTGGATGCACAGCTGAACAGACCTCGCTTAATTCATTGCTTGCACAGGTTGATAATTTTGACGACTTCGACGATTTTCTGGAAACCATTGATCTACGCACACTTCGTTATCGCGTATCAAACAACAATACACCAGTTGCGACAAGTGCTTCCATGGAAATGACCGACCCTGCCACCAATGAGCTTGTTACGATTGCCTCTGTAGAAATAGGCGCTAATGAAAACTTTGATGATTTCAGAGCATTCCCGTTTTCCGACATTGGAGCGGCAACCGTTACGCATTTTCTTGACAACCTGGATGCATCTTTCCTCTACTGTGTAGAAGGCACTCCAAATAGTTCGGAGCTGCAGATGAGCATCGATTTGGAGCTTGATCTGGTTGTGACTGTCGACATTCTGTAGATTTTGATCGGCTCATAATGTTTGTTAAAGAGCAAGTCATGGACATCATGACTTGCTCAGTTTTAATCGCAACTATTCGTGTTCAGTTGAACACAAGCAATTAAAAAAATAATATTCATAAATATCTTCGCAACAAGCTCAAATTAAATACCACGTACGTTCGCCTATTCAGCTTTTCCAACCGTAGCGTTCCATCCACTTGTTTTCCCTTATTCCACAGCAGGGACCTCGCCCACCTCCATAACCATCGACATCACCCAGCGAATGTGCCCGTGTTTGAAAAGCTTACAACCAAACTCATGTCGAAAACCGCGTAGTCCAAAGGTGTGGCCAGTATTCCTGATTTTCGCGAAGCTTGTCTTGAAGAAGACGTTGATCTCATTGCTTGCCAGATGACTGTCGATTTATTTGGTCACGACAAGGAAGATTTTATTTCCGAAGTATCGGAGTGGGTCGGCGCGACAACTTTTTTGCCTAACGCTCGCAATGCGGATATTTGTTTATTCATATAACTAAATTGGCGCACACAGCAATCGAGCTTTCAAAACAAACAGCGCTATTACTTCATTTACGTATCGATCAGTTCTTGCAGTTCCCTACAGTTGGTGATTTCGATCATACCGCGACGTTGCGACACCCAACCCTTATTCTGGAAATCAGCCAGCTGGACGGCAATCTGTCATTAGCCGTTTTTGATGAGCAATTGTATTTTCGTGACACAAGCTTTAACGTGTGGCGCTTGACATCACCTACTGGCACGGCACAAAGAGTCAGTGGATTTCCTGCAAATATTGATCAATTAAATGGCAGGCAGGGCGAAGTTTTGTTTGCAACTAATCGTGGCTCGGGCAACAGCAATACGGTTTTCTCTATTCCTAAAGAACCCGTACTCAGTATTTCTGCGCAGAACATCAATGAGAATGTGGGCGGTAGTATTGGACAAATACAAGTCACGCTTAGTGAAGCCGTAAACTATCCAGTCTTTCTTGATATCGTCACTGAAGATGGCACGGCTAACAACACCGACTTTAATCCGGTAACCGATGACGGTGTTACCAACAGAGTTGAAATCCCCGCCAATCAAACACAATCCACGTTTGGGATCGGACTTGTGGACGATGATGATGCGGAAGGTAACGAGACTTTCGACGTCAGGGTGCTACGCACATTTAGGGCACGCTTTAGCAATCGAGCGGATGACTCTATTAGTGCAACAATTACTATTGTTGATAACGAACAAGCTGAAGCTGTCGTTGCTGGTGAGCTTGCTATATTTGATCAAACGGTTAATGAAGATGCTGGTACCGCTAACATTTCAGTGCAACTTGGTGGGGCAGCACAATCGGCAGTTGACTTCGTATACTCTACTGGAACAACAGGCAGTGCGACCAGCCCGGATGATTTCATTGGAGTAACTGATCAGCCAGCGACCATCGCGGCTAACCAAACCTCAGTGCTTATCCCGGTTACTATCGTTAATGACACAACAGAGGAATTCAATGAAACATTTACTATTACCGTCACGCCGGTAAGTGGCGTCGCCAGTACGACACCAATTCAGGCGACAATAACGATTAACGATAGCGATGTGCCGGTAGCGACCGACACCATGGCAGCGGCACCCACAAGCAGTGGTGGTGGCGGTGGACACTTCGGTGTGATCGGTCTGCTACTGATTTCCCTTATGGGCGCTATACGACGATATCGCTTTTAGTCAGTCAAGTTTATAAACGTTTAATCGTTCAGTGTAATGTTTGTTCTGATGTGTCAAGACGGCCGGGAATTCCCGGCCGTATTCATTTCTGTTAAGTTGATGTTTTTAGAAATGACGGTGGATCATTTTAAATGGGTAATCGACGTCGCAACTGTCCAGACTTTTATTCCACGTTCTGCACCTGCTCACGCATCTGCTCAATCAACACCTTAATATCAACACTCGCCCCAGTCGTATCCAAATCATTGGCCTTGGATCCTATCGTATTCGCCTCACGATTAAATTCCTGCATTAAGAAATCCAGCCGCCTGCCTATCGGGCCAGATCGTTTAATCGCTTTTTGTAATTCGCTCACATGCGCACCCAGCCTGTCGAGCTCTTCATCAATATCCAGCCGTTGCGCTACATAAACAATTTCCTGTTCAAGCCGTGCAGCATCATGTTCAATATCAAGCTCTTTTAAGCGCTGCACCAACTTCTCACGTTGTCTGGCTACCACTGCCGGGCGATGTTGTTTAAGTTCAGCGATTTTGGATTCTATTTCCGCAGCCCGTACTCGCAGCATGTCACCTGTCTTTGCACCTTCTCGTTCTCTGGTTGCCACCAGATCATCCAATGCCTCCGCAAGCGAAGCCTTTGCATGTGCGGCCATCAGTTCGTGCTGATCTGAGCCTGCCCCAACAACACCCGGCCACTGCAGCACCTTCAATGGGTCTGCAGCTGCACAATAGCTACCAAGTGCCTGTTGCACCGTACTCAAGGCACTCGAAAGTGATCCGAGCGCATCCTGATCGATAGTGATGTCAGATGCTGCTCGCGCCCCAGCCCGTATGCGTAATGTCGCCTCTACCTTTCCTCGGCTGACTGATTTGGAAATTTGCTCGCGAAAGCCTGTCTCCAATGCGCGTAATTCCTCTGGTAGGCGCAGGCTTACTTCAAGGTAGCGGTGGTTTACCGATCGCAATTCCCAGGCAAATTCACCTATGTCAGTATCCAGGCTGTGGCGGCCAAACCCCGTCATGCTAGAAATCATGTTGTATTCCTCACCTTCGTTTTTATTGTGCTTAAATACCGTTTTTCCGTACCCGCATCAATCACTGCAGGTATACTTTGCCGCCCGTATGGCTAATCAGCCAGCCATTCAATATGACAAACCAAGGACTTATCATGCGACCCAGTGGTCGAGCGCACGACGAATTACGCAATATAGTCATAACACGACAATTTACCAAGCATGCCGCCGGATCAACACTGATTGAATGTGGCGATACAAAAGTGATTTGCACAGCAAGCATCGAAGAGCGCACCCCGCCCTGGCTCAAGGGTAAGGGCAGCGGCTGGGTTACAGCAGAATACGGC
>CAYSZH010000181.1:0-8119 GCA_964435305.1 uncultured Granulosicoccaceae bacterium | reverse complement strand
GTTATACGCGGCGCTTTTTAGGCGGCCGGCAGCCATTATGGGGAATTGGCGTTACATCCAGGATGCTGCTGATTTTGAATCCCACGTTGTTGAGTGAGCGCACGGCTGAGTCGCGACCAGGGCCAGGGCCCTTGACACGTACATCAATATTTTTCAGACCGTACTCTTTGGCGGCTTCACCAGCACGCTCTGCTGCTACCTGCGCAGCAAATGGTGTGCTTTTGCGAGAACCACGAAAACCTGACCCGCCTGCAGTCGCCCATGAGAGCGCATTGCCTTGTCGGTCAGTGATCATAACAATCGTATTGTTAAACGATGCATGAATGTGTGCGATACCGTCTGTGACGGTGCGACGAACTTTTTTCTTGGTACTGGCTGCCATCTAACTTCTCTTGTTTCTTGATGCTTTAATTAAAGCCCGATTAACGCTTAAGCGGACGACGCGGTCCTTTGCGTGTGCGCGCATTGGTTTTAGTACGCTGACCACGCAATGGCAGGCCTCTACGATGACGAATACCTCGATAACAACCAAGATCCATCAAGCGCTTGATGTTCATTGACACATCTCGACGCAGATCGCCTTCAACGGTGTGCTTGCCCACTTCGGTTCGCAGGTTTTCAACTTCAGAATCTGACAAATCACGGACTTTAGTATCAGTAGCAACCCCCGCCGCTTCGCAAATTTCACGAGCGCGTGTGTTTCCGATACCGTAAATCGATGTCAGAGCGATCCAGGTGTGTTTCTGGACAGGGATATTTATGCCGGCGATGCGGGCCATACTGTTCTCCGATTACCCTTGTCGTTGCTTGTGTCGTGGATCAGTACAAATGACGCGTATTACGCCCTTGCGCTTAACCACTTTGCAATTACGACAGATTTTCTTGACTGATGCTCTTACTTTCATGTTTCTCTCCTGTGGCTAAGCGTTTATCGCGTGCCACGTGGGGCGCCTTTTGGCCCCGCTTTTTTCATCAGGCCTTCGTACTGATGGCTCATCATGTGTGCTTGTGCCTGCGCCACAAAATCCATCACTACAACAACAATGATCAGCAGTGATGTACCACCGAAGTAGAACGGCACATTCCAAAGCAGGATCAAAAATTCTGGTAACAGACAAACCAGCGTGATGTACATCGCGCCATATAGGGTTAGCCTGGTTAACACACCATCGATGTAACGTGCTGTTTGATCACCTGGACGAAAACCAGGGATAAAAGCCCCAGAACGTTTCAGGTTGTCTGCAGTCTCTTTGGCGTTAAATACCAACGCGGTATAGAAAAAACAGAAAAATATAATTGCCGATGCATACAACAGAATGTAAACCGGTTGCCCAGGTTGCAGCGTCGATACCAAGGTGTTTAGCCAGGAATTTGAATTCCCCGTTGCAAGATCACCCATTGTGGCCGGGAACAAAATAATACTGGATGCAAAAATGGGCGGTATAACACCCGCCATGTTGAGCTTAAGCGGCAAATGGCTCGACTGCGCCTGAGTCATTCGTCGTCCCTGCTGACGCTTGGCATAATTTACTGTGATACGACGCTGCCCGCGCTCAACGAACACAACAAACGCTGTCACGGCCACAACCATCGCAAAGAGCAAGATAACGGTTAGCGGGTTAAGTTCACCTGTGCGAGCCAGTTCTAATGTGCCACCAATAGCTCGCGGTAACCCAGCCACGATGCCAGCAAAGATCAGTATAGAGATACCGTTTCCAATTCCGCGCTCTGTAATTTGCTCACCCAGCCACATTAAAAACATGGTGCCTGTGACAAGTGTAATGGCTGCGGTAACGACAAAACCAGGTCCAGACAGAAACACAACATTGTCACCACCAGAAGCCTGCGACTGTAACGCTATAGCAACGCCAATGGACTGTACCGTTGCAAGCAATAATGTGCCGTAACGCGTGTACATAGTGATTTTACGTCGACCACTCTCACCCTCTTTACGCAGTTGCTCCAAAGACGGAATAACGTGCGTCATTAGCTGCATGATGATAGATGCAGATATATACGGCATAACGCCAAGCGCAAATAATGACATCCGCGACAGAGCACCGCCTCCGAACATATTGAGCATGTCCATGATGCCACCGGCTTGCGCTTCGAACAGTGATGCCATTACACGAGGATCAACTCCCGGGATGGTAATGTGCGAGCCCACTCGGAAAATCATGATGGCAAAGAGCACAAACAGAAGCCGTGCACGCAGCTCGGAAGAGCCGCCGATACCACCTATACCCGTTTTATTCGGTTCTGCTGCCATAATGTCCCGTTTGCGCTCGTTTACTATTCGCTACAGAATTTAAAGTTAAGCCGAAGGAGCCGATTGTGCTGCTGGCACATTGCTGATGCTGCCACCAGCTGCTTCGATCGCTGCTTTCGCACCTTTAGTCACTCGACAGCCGTCGACTGATACAGCGCTCTTGATCTCACCAGACAAAATGATTTTTACCGTCTTGGTTTGAATAGGGACGATGCCGGCCGCAACCAGCGACGCTATGTTGACCGTACCCTCTACAGCTTCAAGTTCGTGCAAGCGGACCTCTTCGTAATACCGGCCCATGCGCGAAGTAAAACCAAACTTTGGCAAACGACGCTGGATAGGCATTTGACCACCTTCAAATCCAACTTTGTGCCAACCACCTGAACGCGACTTCTGACCTTTATGGCCTCGCCCACAGGTTTTACCCCAGCCACTGCCGATGCCACGACCGACGCGACGAGCCGTTTTACGGCTACCTTCTGCTGGCTTTAAATTATTAAGACTCATGTGCTTTCCTGATCTTATTCTTCAACTCGCAGCATGTAGTACGCTTTGTTAATCATGCCTCGGTTTTCAGGCGTGTCTCGTACTTCCACTGTTTGATGCATGCGTCTTATACCAAGCCCACGCACACTCGCTTTGTGATTTTTGAGGCGACCATTCATGCTGCGCACGAGAGTCACTTTCAATGTTTTGTCGCTCATGCCTCACCTTTAATTTCAGCGACCGTCTTGCCGCGCTTCGCCGCTACTGATTCAGGGCTCTGCATGGTAGACAATCCATTAATGGTTGCTCGTACAACATTGATCGGGTTGTTTGTACCAATAATTTTCGCTAATACGTTGCGAACACCGACCGCTTCAAAAACAGCGCGCATCGCACCACCGGCGATAATTCCGGTACCTTCTGATGCTGGCTGCATGTAAACACGTGCGGCACCGTGGCGACCTGTAGTGGCATATTGCAAAGTGCCTTCTTCAAGTGAAACAGCACGCATATCACGGCGCGCTTTTTCCATGGCCTTTTGAATCGCCAATGGCACCTCACGCGCCTTGCCGTAACCCAGACCCACGCGGCCATTTCCATCACCCACAACAGTAAGTGCGGTAAAGCCAAACTGACGTCCGCCTTTTACCACTTTAGCCACTCGATTGATCGAAACCAGTTTTTCGATGTAGCCGTCACTGCTTTGGTTGTAATCGTTGTTGTTCGCCATTGATAAGTTCCTAGAATTTCAGGCCGTTTTCACGAGCAGCATCTGCCAATGCTTTTACTCGACCGTGGTATTTAAAACCTGACCGGTCGAACGCCACGGCTGATATACCTGCCGCAGTCGCTTTTTCGGCTATGGACTTACCTACCGCTGACGCGGCATCCACGTTTCCGCCGTTCTTGATTCCGCCTCGAAGATCTTTACCTAAAGTGGAGGCTGTTGCCACAACACTGTGACCATCATCTGCTATCACCTGCGCATAGATGTGCCGTGGTGTGCGATGGATCGACAAGCGCGGTACACAGAGCTGTCGGATCTTGGATCGTGTCCGCTTTGCCCTTCTTAAGCGACTAGATTTTTTGTCCATTGTTTAACCCATGTGCTGCTCATAATTCTGAACAGCGAATAACTGTGATTATTACGATACGATCGTCGCGATTAACAAAGCCTGCAATCGCTTACGACAGTGTTTTACTTTTTCTTCGCTTCCTTCATGGCAACGTATTCGTCTACATAACGAACACCCTTACCTTTGTACGGCTCTGGTGGTCGGTAGCTGCGAATATCTGCTGCAACCTGACCCACAATTTGCTTATTGCTGCCACTGACAACAATCTCTGTCTGACTAGGTGTTTCAACCTTCACACCGTCTGGCAATTTGTGCACAACCGGGTGAGAAAAACCGAGCGTAAGGTTGACTGAATTACCCTGCGCTTGCGCTCGATAACCCACACCACGTAATTCCAGTTTCTTTTCAAAGCCCGCTGACACACCTACAACCAGGTTGTTCAGTAAAGAGCGCATGGTACCTGCCATCGCAATGGCATCCTTACTCTCATTTGCAGGCTTAACACCCAACACGCCGTCTTCCATTGTGGGTGTGACATCCGCATGCAGATCGATGCTTTCGTTGCCTTTAGGCCCCTTCGCGCTGACAGTCTGACCACTGATGTTGACGTCAACACCCTTGGGCACTTCGATCGGTTTTTTCGCTACTCTTGACATGTCTGTATTCCGACGTGTTCTTTAATTAAAATGCTGCATCGGTCAAATGACTGATACAAACGAAACTCTTTATTGCTAACTATGCTGCTAACTATGCTGCTAACTATGCTGCTAACTATGCTGCTAACTATGCTAACAACCCTGCATCGTTTTACTGAACGGTGCAGAGTATCTCGCCACCATGGCCTTCTGCCTTCGCCTGCGCACCAGTCATCACACCTCTAGATGTGGACACAATTGCAATACCCAGCCCACCCAGTACATCAGGCATTTCGCCACTACCCGAGTAGCGACGTAAGCCAGGCCGGCTTACACGACGAATCTTTTCGATAACTGGCTTGCCATCAAAATACTTCAACGTGATGGTCAGAGTTGGCTTGCCATCGACCTCTCCTGTGGAGTGGCTGGTGACGTAGCCTTCTGAAACCAACACGTCAGCAACTGACGATTTCACTTTTGAAGCTGGCATTGCAACTTCTACTTTTTGCGCTTGCTGACCGTTACGAATCCGAGTCAACATATCGGCAATGGGATCTGACATACTCATATTTAGATCTCGCTTTCCTTGTTACCAGCTGGCCTTAACCAGACCAGGAACATCGCCACGCATGGCAGCCTCTCTTAGCTTGTTACGACTTAAGCCGAACTTGCGATAAAAACCATGTGGGCGGCCCGTGATTCTACAGCGATTACGTTGTCGCGCTGGCGATGAATCACGAGGAAGCCTGGCAAGGGCTGTTACAGCCGCCATCTTCTCTTCGTAAGGTGTCTCTTCAGACATAATGGTCTCTTTGAGCTGCTTACGCTTGGTTGCATGCTGTGCAACCAATTTTGTGCGCTTCGCCTCACGCGCGATCATTGACTTCTTTGCCACAGGCCTATCTCTTTGTTGCCGACTGAATTGTTGACATCGTTGCCACCAATTACTGTCGAAAAGGAAAATTAAACTGCTTAAGTAACGCCAGTGCTTCAGCATCAGATTTAGCTGATGTAGTGATGGTGATATCCATCCCGCGTATGGCATCAATCTTGTCGTAGTCCACTTCCGGAAAAATGATTTGCTCTTTTACACCAAGGCTGTAATTGCCTCGCCCATCGAACGACTTGGGGCTGATGCCACGAAAATCCCTGATACGAGGAATTGACACCGTAACCAGTCGATCAAGAAATTCATACATGCGTGCACGACGCAACGTGACTTTAAGACCAATTGGATAACCGTCACGAATCTTAAAACCGGCTATCGACTTTCTTGCCACTGTCACGACAGGCTTCTGACCGCTTATTGCTGTCAGATCAGAAATTGCGTGTTCTAACACTTTCTTGTCGCCAACTGCTTCACCCAGCCCGATATTCAGAGTAATTTTCTGAATACGAGGAGCTTGCATAACGCTCTTATACGAAAACTCATCCATCAACCTAGGAACGATATTTTCGCGATATTCTGTTGCTAACCTAGCCATGTTCACCAACCATTAAACTGCTGAGTTATCGGATTTGAAAAAGCGCTCTTTCTTGCCGTCGCTATTCACCCGAACACCAACCCGGCCACCTTTTTTAGTAGCGGGATTAAACATCGCCACATTCGAAATGTGGATTGATGTCTCTTTTTCCTGAATTCCGCCAGGGTCACCCGCATTTGGGTTGCCTTTGACGTGCTTCTTAACCATGTTTACGCCATCAACAATAACGCGATCATCGACTACGCGGGCCACTTGACCACGACGTCCTTTATCTCGCCCTGCTAATACGATGACATCGTCACCAGCTTTAATCTTATTCATGTCTATGTCGTCTCTGGTCGTCGCCTGGTCGCCTAACCGCTCAGCGCTAAAGTACTTCTGGAGCAAGCGAGACAATTTTCATGAACTTTTCAGTTCTGAGCTCGCGAGTGACAGGGCCAAAAATACGAGTACCGACTGGTTCCAGTTTTGCATTCAGAATAACCGCCGCATTCTGGTCAAAACGGATAGCAGATCCGTCGGCGCGGCGTATACCTTTGCGAGTACGAACCACAACAGCGTTGTACACCTCGCCTTTTTTAACACGGCCGCGAGGTATGGCATCTTTGACGCTGATTTTGATCACGTCACCCACACGCGCATAGCGACGGTGAGACCCACCCAGCACTTTTATGCACTGTACCCGTCGGGCACCGCTGTTATCCGCGACGTTTAAAACCGTCTGCATTTGAATCATCGGACGCTACTCTTTCTTATTCTCAACGATGAAACGCGCTATTCGCTAGCCGCTTCAATAACCTTGTCCAAAGTCCAAGACTTGGTCTTGGATATGGGTCGGCATTCTTTAATCTGTACCACATCACCGATGTTCAACACGTTTTCAGCATCATGAACATGGTATTTCTTGCTGCGACGTACGTACTTGCCATACATAGGATGCTTAACTCGACGCTCAACAATTACTGTTGCTGACTGTTGCATCTTGTTACTCAACACACGGCCGACTTCCGTTCTTTGCAGTTTGCTGCTTTCTGCACTCATCTTCAGGCACCTGCCGTTTGTTTTTGGTTAATCACGGTTTTAATCCGGGCTATTTGGCGACGCACACGTTTGAAATTGTGCGGCTTGATGTCCTGACCGGAACCGCGTTGCATACGCAAGTTAAATTGCTCACGACACAATGCACCGAGCTCTTTATTGAGCTCTTCTACGCTCTTATCTTTCAATTCTGAAGCAGACATTAGGCAAGTGTCCTCACAACAAAGGTGGTTGAGATGGGTAACTTCGCTGCCGCAAGCGCAAACGCTTCACGTGCCACTTCTTCAGACACACCTTCCATTTCATAAAGCATCTTGCCAGGCTGAATTTTTGCTACCCAATATTCAACGTTACCCTTACCTTTACCCATTCGAACTTCAATAGGCTTTTTGGTTACGGGTGTGTCTGGGAAGATACGAATCCAGATTTTCCCACCACGCTTGATGTGTCGAGTCATGGCACGACGTGCTGATTCAATTTGACGCGCAGTCAAACGACCGCGTGCATTGGCCTTAAGGCCATATTCGCCAAAACTCACCTTGTTACCGTTTTGCGCAAGACCGCGATTACGGCCTTTGTGCTGCTTACGGAATTTTGTACGTTTAGGTTGAAGCATTATCTGGCTCTACTTCGATGTGGTTGCTGCGGCGCTTTTAGACCGCTTGTCTTCAAGATCAAATACTTCACCGTGGCAAATCCACACTTTGATGCCAATAACACCGTAAGTGGTTTGCGCTTCGGCTGTACCGTAGTCAATGTCTGCACGCAATGTGTGCAATGGTACGCGTCCATCGTGGTACCACTCGCGGCGAGCAATCTCCGCACCATTTAATCGGCCAGATACGGCAATCTTCACACCTTGTGCACCGAGGCGCATGGTGTTAGTTAGTACTCGCTTCATTGCGCGCCGAAACATGACACGACGCTCAAGTTGCTGAGCAACACTTTCTGCCACCAGCTGAGCATCTATTTCAGGTTTACGAATTTCTGCAACGTTAATCTTGACGTTGTTGATGTTCAAATTCATTTTCGGCGCAATGGCTTTTCGCAGACGCTCAATATCTTCGCCCTTCTTACCGATAACGATACCCGGGCGAGCAGAATGAATAGTAATAACCACAGCTTTTGCTG
>CAYSZH010000180.1:0-8190 GCA_964435305.1 uncultured Granulosicoccaceae bacterium | reverse complement strand
CCCACATCATCAGCTTGGAAGGCTGAGGTTCTACCATTGAACTACACCCGCCTATCGGTTTCCTGCCTCGCGGCACCCAGACAAACCCCATTTGCCTGAACCACGTAAATCAAACTACGACTATCTTTCAACGCTCTTTCAAACCATTGCATCAAACAAACAACGCACTTTCTCTACAACAATGCACTACTCAAAGACAATGCACTACTCAAAGACAATGCAAATCTCGTAGACAATGCAAATCTCGTACTTTTTGGCACTTTAATCACCCATACCAAGGTGTTTAGTACCTACTCGCCCTGGTGGAGGGGGGAGGATTCGAACCTCCGAAGCTTACGCAGCAGATTTACAGTCTGCCCCCTTTGACCGCTCGGGAACCCCTCCGGCAGGCAAGCCGAACATTATCAATGGAAACATTGACCTTGTCAACGAAACATAATAGATGATTTCAACAATTATTCTACGAACAACTGCACCCCTAATGCTGGATGCGAACGGTCTGTGGCTTTAGGTCGCAACAGAGTGCTGCTACAAGCTGTTTTAACACCATAAAGCGGTCATATAGTGCATATTTTCAACCCTAGGACATAGGTTTATCCGCGAGACGGACAAATTGCTTACTTTATTGTGCAATGTTTGGCTGTTTTACATTTTCGAGGTTCAGCAGGTTACATCTGCTTGGTAGCATAAATATAAACCAGACAATCACATACGAAGGCTAATAGCGGTCCAGGACGCCCGCAAGTGCCAAGAAAAACGCTACAAATGAAAACCTACGCTCAAACTCTTTTTACCGTCCTGTTTTGTCTTTCTATTTCTGCTTGCACTGGAGGGGTATCCGTTGGCCCACAAGACCCCGATTCACAAAACGATACCAACTCCCCTATTCTCATAAACAACGTCGTAGAAACAATGGATGACGACGATCTCGCTGGTTCCAACGCCAACCTGAATGACATCGATATGTCGGTAGCTGGCAGAACCGAGTCGGACGCGCCAGTATTCTCCGATTTCAGCCTGCAAGTCGACAACAACCGACGCTCGCTAATCGAAGGTGATGAGGAAGGCACCGTTTTTACCATTTCAGCAGTAAATGCGGCGAAGCAAATTATTGCGCTTAAAGTCAGCCCTTCGGACAGAAATGAAAGCCAGGAAATATCGATTGTAATCGACAAACCCGTATTAAACGAAAGCAATACCAGCACCACGATTTCTTTCAAACTGCCTGTTGCGATGCAACCGAGAATGGAGTTCGAACGGCGTTTCACTGTTACCGCTGATAGTGGTTCGATGGTGCGCACTGTCGAACTCATCCTAGATGCCAAACCCATAAACCTGCCCGACGTTTACCTGCTGATAGGCCAGAGCAACATGGTGGGGCGAACCGGGGACAATTCGAAAGATTCGTCACCGGGTGGACGCGATGAAACACATCCGCGTATAAGGCAAATTAACGTGCCAGCCAACAAGGCAACGAGTTTCAGAACGGCGCAAGACTTTTCCAGTTCGGACAATATCGCGATCAACCCTCGCTACGTGCGGGCTGAAGACCCCTTACACGAGCCACTGGAACCTAAGGATATTGATGGAAAAACCGAAACCACCATCGGGCCAGGTTTATCGTTTGCAAAAGCAGCCTTATCTAACACCACGCAGGATATCTATCTGGTACCTGCTGCCTGGGAAGCATCCGGTTTTTGTCTTACCCCATCTGTCGGTCCTGAGTTTGCGTGGAATGCGAAAGCCAGAACAAACAGCTCGCTTGGTAATACTGGCCTTCTGGATCGGGCGCTTGTTCGCCTGCACATAACGCTTAAAGACACTGGCGGAATCTTTCGAGGAATATTGTGGCAACAAGGTGAATCGGACGCTATGGATGACACTTGCGCAGCCAACTATGCCGAAAATCTGAAATTAATGGTGGAGCGAATTCGCAGTGATGCGCGCGTTGACAAGCGAGGTGCGGCTGCAAGAGGGCCAAAGGCTGCGATACCATTTTTATTGTCGACCCAGTCTCGAGGCATCGATGAGCGAGGTGACTTTTCATTTTGGAACGATGCCAAACAAACGGTGGATGCTGCACATCGAGGTATATCGTCACAGGTGCCTTATTCTGACTGGGTCAACAGCGATGACCTGGTACCACCGGCTTACCCTTGTGGGTCTACCGGCTGTATACACTTTGGCGCACAAGCCAGTCGGGAAATCGGCCGCCGATTTTATGACGCCTTGGAACGCGTGTGGCGGGGTGAGGATCGCTGAGTTTTACTCAAACCACGGCACGAGACAGGGTATCGAAGGTGCCGTTTGTATCGCATAAGGTATCGCTGAGGGTGCGGCCATCTGCCAAACGCCCAAAGGCGGATTGTTCTATGGCTTTTTTTGGGATGGTAGCACCACCGGCAGGCCCGTTTTTAGACGTTATGGGTGGCTTAATGCTAGCAAGAGGGTTCGGCGAGCGGATGTCCTGATTGTTTGTGACGCCCATGATCGATAATCCTTTGCAACGATAGAGACATGCTATCGAGCAAAGGCGATCGTGTAGTTAGTAAAAACCCTAAGAATCTCGCAAGAGTGCAAAGATCATGGCTGTTTAGTGTGCGAGGATTTGACTCAGGAACAGCTGGGTACGATCGCTCTGAGGGTTATTGAAGAATTCATCTGGCTCGTTTTCTTCAACAATTTGTCCAGCATCCATAAAGATAACGCGATTGGCCACGGTTTTAGCAAAACCCATTTCGTGCGTTACGCATATCATTGTCATGCCTTCGTGCGCCAGTTCAATCATGACGTCCAGCACCTCTTTGATCATTTCAGGATCCAGTGCAGAAGTTGGCTCATCAAACAACATGATTTTCGGGCTCATACAAAGAGACCTTGCAATGGCGACACGTTGCTGCTGGCCACCGGAAAGTTGACCCGGAAATTTAAGCGCCTGCTCTGGAATACGCACTCGCTCCAGATAGCTCATGGCAACCTCTTCAGCTTCTTTCTTGGGCATCTTCTTTACCCAAATAGGGGCGAGCGTGCAGTTCTCAAGCACGGTTAGATGTGGAAAGAGATTAAAGTGCTGGAATACCATACCCACTTCGCGGCGAATGGCGTCAATGTTTTTAAGATCGTTAGTGAGCTCAATACCATCAACATTGATGGAACCCTTTTGATGCTCTTCAAGACGATTAATGCATCTGATTAATGTTGACTTACCAGAGCCGGATGGGCCGCATATAACGATACGTTCCCCACGATGAACGCTAAGATCAATGTCTTTAAGTACATGAAACTGCCCGTACCATTTGTTCATATCCGCGATGCGAATCACCACTTCATCGCTGACTTGCATGTTGGCTTGTGAATTTTCAGTTGTCATAACGTTCTCTTAAATAATTGAAACAGCTCTGGTGTGTTAGCTGCAAATACACCCTAGCGTTTGTGTCCAGTGTGGAGTTTTTCTTCCATGTGCCGACTGTAGAGCGCCATGCTATAACAGCAAATCCAAAATACCAGCGCCACAAACGCGTAACCGGAATACGGTACCGAGCGAATCGACCAGTTAGGGTCAGCGATGGATGCCTGTACAATCCCAAGCAGGTCAAAAAGGGCAATAATCAACACCAATGTGGTGTCTTTAAACAAACCGATAAACGTATTCACAATTCCGGGTATGACTATTTTAAGCGCCTGAGGCAACACGATTAAACGCATCATTTTTGGGTATGGCAAGCCCAAAGCCATAGCGCCTTCATATTGGCCCTTTGGTATTGCCTGCAGACCACCTCGCACCACTTCAGCCATGTAGGCAGAGGCAAATAATGCCACCCCGATAACAGCTCTAAGTAACTGGTCAAACGACATATCCGGCGGCAAAAATAGCGGAAACATGATGGTCGCCATAAACAACACCGCAACCAGAGGGATACCACGCCAAAACTCGATAAAAATAGTGGAGAGCAAACTAATGATGGGCATTTTAGACCGACGACCGAGTGCCAACAGCACCCCAAGTGGCAGTGATGCCACGATACCGCTTAATGCAATCACCAGTGTGAGCATAAAGCCGCCCCACTGCGGTGTTTCTACAATTGGCAGACCCAGTGCTTCGTTTCCATATAGCAGGAAGAAACTCATCACCGGAAAAATAAACAACATGAACAGGGCAACGTATTTGCGACCTGGTGTTTTTTCAAAAGCCAGCAAGACGATGCCAACGGCGAGTACCACAAGTAAAATATCCACTCGCCAGCGCTCGGATTTTTCATAAAATCCGTACAAGAACTGCTCCCAACGGGCTGTGATAAATGGCCAGCACGCACCATCAGGGTTTGCCCGGCAGGCATCTGCACCGCCCGTCCAGTTAGCACTGAACACGAGCCAGTTAAGCGCAGGGGGAACCGAATAGAGCAGCAGTGCTGCCATACAAATCGTTAACAGCGTATTAAACACCCCGTTAAACATATTTTCTTTAAGCCAGACAACCGGACCCTCGGTCGCCATTGGCGCTGGCAGATCGGGCAAATTTCCAGCGTGAACTTTTCCGCCTGCCATGATTATCGCTCCACCAACTTGATTCTTGAGTTATACCAATTCATAAATGCTGATGTCAGCAAACTCAAGGTTAAATAAACCGCCAGCGTCATCGCCATAATTTCAACGGCTTGACCCGTTTGATTAAGCGTCGTACCAGCAAACACCGAGAAAAGATCCGGATAAGCAATGGCTGTCGCAAGGCTTGAGTTTTTCGTTAAATTAAGAAACTGACTGGTCAGCGGTGGCACGATTACGCGCATGGCCTGAGGAACGATAACCAAACGCATACGATGATTGGGTTTAATTCCTAAGGCCGATGCGGCTTCGGTTTGTCCATGACTCACAGCCTGTATACCGGCGCGTACAATCTCCGCGATAAAGGCCGCTGTATAAATCACAAGCGCCAGTAGCAATGCAACAAATTCAGGGATGATTGTGACACCCCCTTTCAACGCGAAACGCGACATTTCAGCCGGTTCAAAATCCATTGGCTGACCAAGAATAAAGTAAACAAGTAACGGCAATAGAAAGATCAAACCAATACCGGTATACAACATCGGGAACTGCTTGCCTGTTTTAACCTGTCGTGCTGCTGCCCAAAGCTTAATCAAATAAGTGAGCACAATGCCCGCTGCCAAGGTCCACCAGACCGTGCTCATGTCAGCTTGGCCGATAGGCTCTGCCATGATCACGCCACGATTATTAATAGAGAAAAAAACCTTATCACCGGCCTCATGCAACTCACGCGGCCCCGGCAAGGGTTTAAGTACAGCGCTATACCAAAAAAGAATTTGCAGCAGCAGCGGTACGTTTCTAAAGAGTTCAATGTAGAAAGTAGCGACCTTCTGAATAAGCCAGTTTTTGGATAGTCTGGCGATACCAATTATGAAACCTAAAAATAGTGCCAACACACAACCCACGGCCGCAACAATGATGGTGTTGACCAGCCCAACAAGAAAGACAGTAAAGTAATTGGATTCTTCAGTGTAAGGAATAAAAGGTGTGGTAATGATGCCAAACCCGGCATTCGTACCCAGGAAATCAAAACCGGATGCAAGACCGCGCTTTTCCATATTGGTGGCGGTATTGTTGATAATCGACCAAACAAACCAAACTAGCACGGCGACAACAACAGCCTGATAAATTATCGCGCGCTTGTCGGGATCTCGCCATATTGCAAGCAGCGAATTACCAGATGAGGAGTTGTTAGGCGACGACATAGGCAATCAAACAGCGTTAGAGCGCACCGTGCGCAAAAAGAAAAAGGCTAGACTGAGCTATTCAAACCAAAGCAAAAGGGGGCCTTGCGGCCCCCTTTTGATCACATTTAGTGATTAACGCATTGGTGCTGCGTATAAGATACCGCCCTGCGACCACAACGCATTAACGCCACGGTCCAGTTTCAGAGGAGTATCAGGTCCAACATTACGGTCGTAACTTTCTGCGTAGTTGCCAACAGATGAAATGATGTTGGCACAGAAGTCATTACCCATTCCAAGCTTTGAACCCATATCACCTTCAGTACCCATCATACGCTTGATACCGGGGTTGTCTGATTTGGCCATGTCCGCAGCATTAGAAGAATCAACACCCAGTTCTTCAGCATTGATCATGCAGTTCAATGACCAGCGAGCAATGTCGCCCCAGCCACTGTCGCCATGACGGACCAATGGTCCGAGTGGCTCTTTAGAAATGATTTCTGGCAATACAACGTGATCGTCTGGTGCACTTAGCTTGGTACGCTGTGCAGCAAGGCCAGAACGGTCAGTTGTGTAAACATCGCAACGACCTGCATCGTATGCAGCAACAACTTCGTCCGCTTTTTCAAACGCTACAACTGTGTAATCCATCTTGTTGGCACGGAAGAAATCAGCCACGTTCAATTCAGTGGTTGTACCTGTGTTGGTGCAAACAGCTGCGCCATCAAGTTCCATTGCACTGGCCACGCCAAGTGCCTTAGGTACCATGAAGCCTTGGCCGTCATAATAGTTAACGCCAACGAATTCGCCGAAGTCAGTGTCACGAGTTTGAGTCCAGGTTGTGTTTCGTGCCAGTACGTCGATTTCACCAGACGTCAATGCGGTGAAACGTACCTTAGCTGATAGAGGTGTAAATTTAACCGCCGCCGCATCGCCGAAAATGGCGGCAGCCATGGCACGACAAAAATCAACATCCAATCCGGTCCAGTTACCTTCATCATCAGGGTTTGAAAAACCAGGCAGGCCCTGAGACACGCCACACTGAACAAATCCTTTTGCTTTAACAGCGTCAAGTGTTTCGCTAGCCTGGGCGACGCCCATGCTGGCCGCGAGCACAATAGTCGCAGCAATAGTTTTAGTAAAATGCATTCTTAAGAGATCTCCAAAAAGGGTTTGCGCACTTCTAATATTTGCGGAAAAGCAAGTCACTACCGCAACGCCGATGACACTACCACAAAGTAGTGATTTTGTGAGTCATCAACAGCACGCAAAGTTAACAAAAATCAGCGGCATGCTATTTGCCGACCGACGCGAGCACGAAACCGGCAAGTCTGAGCCGGGTCTGGCTGAATATTATCCAAAGGTGCCATGATTAGCACGTGAAATAAGGTTTCGAAGAGTCGAATACTGCCCAAATTGCGGCAGCAACAGGTTATGACAGAAATTTAAGTGATATGGATCGGACCGGGTGGAACAAAAGGTGTCAAAATAAACGGATTACCATGCCCATAACACACTATCAAATGAAGGCACTTGGGCCTAAACAGCACTTCGGCGGTGCTCAATCCACTACCAACGACGGGTTACAAACGCGGCATATTTCTTACCACCTCCCTCATCAGGGAACGTACGGTGAGCTGCAAACTGGGTTCCGGTGGTTTTTCGGGTTCACCAATACCGTTTGCCATCGTGTTGGCAAGTTTCGCAGCCAGTGATCCACTAAAGCTGCTGCCGTAATAATACACATAGGACGATTCAGTTTGTGGTTCGGCCCTATAGGTTTGTGACCAGACCACAGCACCACTGCCCACATCGATCAAAGTCGCGCGCAGCTGCATTTCACGTTTCGTCAAAAGCTGATATCTCACTCTGTCAGTCATGATCACACCGGCATTGTTGCGCAATTCCTGGGCATCGGTTTGGCTGTGTGTTATTGCATTTTTTTCAAATCGCGCGATAAGAACGGTTTGTACTGGCAATCTGGCCGCCTGAATGCTGCGCACGTCATCGTATTGAAGATCACCTGTAGCTTTGTAGCGTGATAGCAGGGCGGAATACTGACCATCCGCAACAGAATTGAGGGCCTTTACTACCTCTGTTGTACGCAGAGTCTGGTAATGGCCTGTCTCTCTGATCAAATCATTGAATTCGCTCGATAGGGTGCCCGAACTCTTGCCCGTGTTCACACCCGAGACAGCGGTCACGCCTAAAACAGCAATACTCTGGCGTGCTGGCGGCGCATTCCCATAGCGCGGGCTGCTGACGCAGGCGCTTAGTAGCGCTACGCTGATTATTAGCGCTAGTAGCGCATTTCGACTCATGCTTGAACCGATCATGATGGCGAGTACCCGCAGTAATAATGTAAGGCGCCAGCGAACTGCCGAGAGGGCCTTTAAATATAAAGAGTATAGACCGGAGGTTTTAAGATTCAACAATAAAACAGCAGGCAAAAAAAAGGGGCATA
>CAYSZH010000179.1:0-8200 GCA_964435305.1 uncultured Granulosicoccaceae bacterium | reverse complement strand
ATGCTTTTCGCAATACGCTGGTACCGGTTGTAACGATCATTGGGTTGCAGCTGGGCGGTATCATTGCGTTCTCCATCGTTACCGAATCTGTTTTTCAATGGCCAGGTATGGGGCTGTTGTTTCTGGACTCAATTCGTTATGTTGATATTCCGGTTATGTCCGTATACCTGGTGTTGATTGCAATGATGTTTGTAATCATTAATTTGCTGGTGGACTTGCTTTATTTCGCTATTGATCCGCGTGTACGTTTAAAGAGTGCACATGGTTAGTGTAAATATAATGAGTTCAGAACGCGATTGTTTCAAACGTGATTAGTTCAATCGTGATTGGTTCAAGAATGATTAATTCAATATGTGGACATGTAAACCATGTTTGAATCCTTGCGCCAACGTGCTGTCGAAAACGAATTGTTATTTTTATTTCTGAACAGTCGTGTTGCGCAAATTGCCGCTTTTATTGCACTGTTGTGTACTGGTGGCGCTGCATTAGCGCCAATTCTTGCGCCTACTGACCCCTACGATATTGCCAGTATCGACATCATGGATTCCTTGATACCGCCGGTTTGGAGTGAAGTGCGGAGTGAAGAGAGTAACTCAAAATTTCTGATTGGCACCGATGATCAAGGGCGTGATTTGTTGTCGGCAATATTATATGGCACAAGGCTATCTTTGATGGTTGGTTTACTGTCTATTGGATTTGCCAGTGTACTGGGCGTAAGTGTTGGGTTGATGGCAGGCTATTTTGGTGGTCGGTTCGATGCTATAGTTATGCGTATTGCCGATGTTCAGTTAAGTTTGCCGGCAATTCTGACGGCCTTATTAATCGATGGCATTGCGCGGGGGATTTTGCCACCTGATAAACACGATGGTTTAATGATTGTTGTTCTTACCATAGCAATCGGATTATCGCTATGGGTGAACTTTGCCAGAACCGTAAGAGCATCCACTTTCGTTGAACGCAACAAAGAATACGTACAAGCCAGTGAAATTATGGGCATGCATCCGTTTCGGATTATGCTTGTTCATATTTTGCCAAACATAATGGGGCCGATACTGGTCATATTAACCGTTGATCTGGCGGTGGCAGTATTACTTGAAGCAACGTTATCGTTTTTGGGCATTGGCGTGCCAGCTAATCAACCTTCGCTGGGAACGCTTATTCGTATTGGCACCGAATACATGTTCTCAGGCGAATGGTGGATAGTGATATTTCCAAGTGGCATGCTTATCGCCATGATTATCTCAATTAATGTGTTGGGCGATTTTCTTCGCGATGCATTTAATCCGAGGTTGCGTTGAATACATTGCTTAACATCACAGGCTTAAGTGTTAAATTTCCAACTCGGTTTGGTGAGTTTACCGCGCTTGATAAGGTTGATCTTAAAGTCAACAGTGGTCAGATTCATGGTCTGGTTGGTGAGTCTGGTGCGGGTAAATCAACCGTGGGTGCGGCAATTATAGGCTTATTACAAAGCCCGGGATATGTATCGGCGGGTCAGATTAACTTTATGGGTGAAAGCCTTACCCAGCTTGATCAAAGTCGTTATCACGAACTTCGTGGTCAGCGTATCAGCATGATTTTTCAAGACCCGCAAACCAGTCTTAACCCTCTGCTTACTATTTCTGCACAACTGATTGAAACCATTCGTCAGCACAAGGATGTGAGTATTGCCGAGGCTCGTCAGCGAGCGATAAGCTTGCTTACGGATACAGGCATACACGATGTTGAGGCGCGTATGGATGAGTATCCACATCAGTTTTCTGGTGGTATGCGTCAGCGAGTGGTTATTGCCTTAGCCTTATGCACCGATCCGGAACTCATCATAGCCGATGAGCCAACCACAGCATTGGATGTGTCAGTGCAGAAACAAATCCTTGCGCTAATTCGAACGCTGTGTGTAGAGCGCAATATTGGCATTATTCTTATTACCCACGATATAGGCGTTATTAATGAAATTACCGATCAGGTAACCGTGTTGCGATCAGGTCGGGTGATTGAAACTGGTCTTACGGCAGATGTTTTAGGTAATCCTGCTGATGAGTACACCAAAGCGTTAATGGCTGCGGTGCCAAGGTTGGATAAGCGTTTGGATCGGTTTAAGAATATTGTTAAGGATGATGTTTTAAGTGCTGAAGATACAACCTGGAGCGTAACAAGGGCCAATGCTGAATTTGCGTCGGACTGGTTGTTAGCCGATAGTGCTGAATCAAAATTGCAATCAGAGCAAATACATCAACAAAACGTATCACAAGCGATACTGTCTGTTACCAATTTAGCGGTAACTTTCCGCAGTGGCCAACCGAGCTGGTTTAGAAAGCAGCAAGGCTTCAAAGCGTTATCTGATATCAGCTTCGATATGCAGCAAGGTCAGGTGTTAGGTGTGGTTGGCGAGAGTGGCAGTGGTAAGTCTACGCTGGCTAAAGCGATTGTTGGTTTGGTTGACCCATCGGCCGGTCACATGTTCTTTCGGGGAGAAGCTTTGCCGCCAGCAAGTCTTCGGGCAAGATCGCACCCTGTACGGCGCCGAATCCAAATGGTATTTCAAGATCCGTATTCATCATTGAATAACCGACATACGGTAGAAGAGATTATTGCAGAGCCCATTCGTTTTTATGCTTTGGCAACCGATAAACAAATGATTCGTAAGTTGGTTGCATCTGTGCTGGAGTTGGTTGAAATGCCGCAACGAGCCATGTTGAAATATCCGCATCAGTTCTCTGGCGGTCAAAGGCAACGTATTGCGGTTGCCCGAGCGTTGGTTGCGCGACCCGAGTTCCTGATTTGTGATGAGCCGACATCGGCATTGGATGTATCTATTCAAGCGCAGATGCTGAATTTGCTCAAAGATTTGCAACAGGCGTTTGGTTTATCCATTTTGTTTATCAGCCACAACCTGGCCGTTGTCAGACAAATGGCTGATAGTGTTGTTGTATTAAAAAATGGTCGATTGATTGAAGCGGCAGAGACCGAACAATTTTTCAACGCACCTTCCGACCCCTATAGCCAGATGCTGATGCGTGAGACACCATCGCTGAGTTTGTTGCAGGCGCAAGATTTGTAGCAACAAACTTAGCCATTAGCCGGCTCACGCACTAAGATCGATAGTGACACAAATGTAGCATAAGTTGTGATTCGCAATTTCCGGTAAGAGAACGGATGTTTACTATGTGAAAGATAAAATTTTCGTAGATATCATTAAGGCACATGGGCGTTGGATAAATTCAGTTTAATTGAATCTGGTGCGTCTGGATGGATATTCTCGCGCAACTGAAGACGGCTCAGAATTAAATTTAGATCAGTAATGTCGAAACGATAACGGCCATTTCCGTCAATCGAGACTGTGACACTTCCGCCACTTGGCGTCGGAGGGTCGAAAATAGTAAGGTAATTGGAAAATCTATCAGCGCCAATTGTTCCCTTAGGCCCTGCTCCCACCACCCATACATAGGCTGCAGCCTGGTTAGTTTGTGCAGCTTCTGCGACTTTGAAACTTGATTCCATTATCGGATAAACACCGGGTCCTGCGAAGCTGTGGAGTATAAACACGCTGCTGCTGCGCCATTCAAATGGGATAGGAGGGTCAGGAGCAAAGCTTTGTCTAACGGTGGTTACACCTGTTCTGTCGCTCAAATCATTACTATTAGAACCAACTATTGCTTCATAGCTGAGTAAACCGCTATTGAGCACACTATAAGACCAGGTGACCTCGCCGGGGCTATAGTTATCGTGTGATCTCTCTGCCGGATAATCTATCGGTGGTCGAGTCGTACCACTAACTGAATCAGGTACAGTGACATTAGTATCCTGGTTATCGACTCCACCAATAATCTGCACGGTTTCATAAATTGGATCCTGACCGGTGATCGGAATAATGCACGTGTAGTTACCCGCCTCAAGCCCGGCTACTGTCCAAAGACCTTGCGAGTCTGTCGTGGTAGTGGCAACTGATGTACCATTAATGGCGTTAATGCCTGCAATAAAGCGAACCACCAGTCCGGCTATGGAGTTACCCTGCGTATCGCTTATCATGCCCCCGATAGCACCTGTGCTTGAATTGGTTTCTGGTACTAGATTCACCGTTTCCAGTTGATTAGTAGCATTGTCGAGTGATGCACGTGCGTAAAACTCGCTGATGTAGCCGTCCAGAGTAAAGCGCAGATCAGTCATATCACCAATCTGGAACGCGCCCATCTCGAAACGGCCGTCCGGTCCTGTAACGGTTTCAATCGACATGCTTTCACTGGAAACCAGAACGCCAGCTAAGGGCGTGCTATTGACTGCATCAACAACCTGTCCGAGAACGCTGGCATTTCCAAATAAAGGATCGGATAGTGGCTCGGAATTGCTAACATCCGAGCTCGAACTGCCACCGCATGCGCTAAGCAATAAGATGAAAGGGAGAAAAAAATATTTTGTGATCATAAAGGGCTTCCTGCCAAAGTGTGCTTAGTTCACAGACCTTATCTGTAACTTGGTTCTGTAGCGCGATAACATTGAGTGACTAGTGTGGTTCGATGTTATCGGTTTTCAGGCCACTGTGATGAATTTGGGAGCATTTCTGTTTGGTGTATGTGCAAGCGTCCACCCGTTTGATGCACCGTCTATTTTTGCTCTAATGCGCATAACTTGTTTTACTACACAATCGATAAAGAATATGCATAGAAATAAAAAACCTATAAAAAACCAATAAAATAGTATAAAAAACAAATAAAAAATGGCTAATTAATAGTTTGATACTCACCTTATCTGCGATTGATACATCAACTCTTAATCATGTAAGGTGCGGAATTCAATTTTTAATATTTTGACTTTCTGAGCCCATGATTCATTTTGCTTTTCAAATTTTCCTCTCAGCGTTCCTGCTGTTTCAGGTGCAGCCAATAGTTGCTCGATTTATTCTGCCCAATTTTGGTGGTGCATCGAATGTATGGACTATTTGTCTGGTATTTTTTCAAGTGTCCTTGTTGATTGGTTATACCTATGCCTACTTGCTCAATAGGTGGTTGCCTCCATTAAAACAGGCGCTTGTACACGCCGCGTTGGTTTTTATTACATTGGTGGCGTTTCTTCCAATTAGCCTGGATTCCGTGAGCTACACTGTCGAAAGTCAATCGCCACAACTTGGCATTTTGCTGCTTTTGATTTCTTCGATTGCAGCGCCATACGTGTTAATTTCCTCATCTGGTCCGCTGTTTCAGAATTGGTTCCGTAGTCGATACCAAAATCAAAACACTTATCGGTTGTACGCACTTTCCAATGTAGGGTCGTTGCTGGGGCTTTTGAGTTATCCGTTCATTATAGAGCCATTACTCTCGCTGCATCAGCAAGCCCTGCTATGGTCTGCAGGTTTTGTACTTTATTTTATTTGGACATTGGCCTGTTTGTATTCATTGCGGCATATCAGCACGAATGTCCATGAGGAACAAGAATCTGTTACAAATAGCCCAATACGGGTGGCTGATGCGTTCATTTGGGCCTGTATGGCCGGCATTGCAACTACGTTATTATTAGCAACGACTAATAAAATAACCATGGATGTGGCCTCTGTTCCGTTTCTTTGGATACTGCCGCTAACGTTGTATTTACTCAGTTTTATCATTTGCTTTGATCGAGCAGCGTGGTATATCAGAAAACTGTGGATTCCTTTGTTGTTTGTCGTTTCAGTGGTCGGATTAAAAGCCTTGTTGCAGGGTGCGAATTCGTCAATCTATTTCCAAATCTCGGCTTATTTGAGCATGCTGTTTGTGGGATGCATGGTCTGTCACGGCGAACTATATCGGTTGCGACCCAATGCGAAGAAGTTGACTCATTATTACTTGTTAATTTCGTTTGGTGGTGCGATGGGAGGCGTTTTCGTTGCCTTGGTTGCACCGCGTATCTTTAATGACTATGTTGAACTGCAATTAAGTTGGATTGCTTTGTATGTCGTTGTCGGCCTGTGCATTTTTGCAAACAGTCAATTTCGACACAGAATAACTGATATCAGCACACAATTGATGTGGACAGTTTGGATAGCCTGTTTCACCACTTTCTTGTTCTTTAATTCGTTTTCGGAAAAGGCAAACGTGCTACAGCAGGCTCGCGGTTTTTATGGTGTATTGAAGCTCAAAAGCTACGATTTACCCGATAACCACTCTAGTGGAGCCAATAGATATTTGACGCTAGTAAATGGTGCGATAACGCACGGTACTGAATATTATAAAGATGATACGCCATTATTTATTCCGACATCTTATTTCACAGCTGAAAGTGGTATCGGGTTAGCCATCGGACGGCAGTCGCAACAACATTCACGCAGCCCTGATGTGGGCGTAATCGGGATGGGAGTGGCATCTATCAGCGCACTGTGTGAATCATGTCGGTCGCTGACTTTTTACGAGATCGACCCTAACGTGGTGGCATTTGAAAAAAAATGGTTCTCCAGTCTCAGTACTGTGCGTGAAATGGGAGTTGAGACGGACATTTTTATTGGGGATGGTCGAAAGTTGCTTGAGGCACAATGGGAGAGCAATGCTCAAGCACAGTTCGATGTGCTGGCTGTTGATGCGTTTAGTGGTGATTCTATTCCTGTGCACTTGCTTACTCGAGAAGCATTTGCTCTGTATTTTAAACAGCTACGAAGCGATGGCGTATTGGCTGTACATGTATCAAATCGACACCTCGATCTGGTTCCCGTGGTTGCCTCGCTGGCAACCGACTTGGGAGTGAAAGCTATATTAGTACACAATAAGATGTCGAAAAATAGAGTAAGTTACTCATCACAATGGGTATTACTGACTGGCAACGACACGCTCTTCTCAAATATAGAGTCTGAAACAGTGCGCATGCTTGAACCCATGTTCGAACAGTTGTGGACCGATGAGTACAGCAATTTGCTCAGCGTTTTGCGCTAAGGTGCATTGCGCAAGTACGGAAAACTGTAATAACAACTGTGATTCTGTCAATGTATGGGATGTACATGATAAAAAAGAATGGGCTCAAGCCTAATAGGTACGCAGTGGTGGTCAATTTAAATGTCGGCATAATTGTCGTATTACTTTCAAATCTCCTGATGCCAATCAATGCATTTGCAGAAGGTGATTTTTCTGGAATAAAAGAACCTGGCTCAGAGCAAACTACTGACAGTTTAATTGAGTTCATACTGCCCAGCCTGTCTGCAACCTATGTGAACTGGCATGAACCCAGTGGTCGAGAACTTGCATCTTCGTCAATTGAGCTCTCTGCTTACGGTCTCAGAGTTCGAGAGCTTGGCGTAAATTCGTTTCATGAAATGTTGCACGATTTCAATGGCCAGCGTAGCTGGTTAATTGATCATAAACGATCAGTAAGCCACCTGGTTCAGATGGAGGAAACGCCTGAACTGGAATCGTCTGCATTGAAAGCGCTTGAAGTGGGCGAGCTTGAAACGAGTGTGCTTGAACCGGGCGACTTTTCCAGTTTTCTGGGCCCTGTTCCGTGTGGTTTACTAACAGCTGATGATCAGGGGCCAGGGCTTTGGCGAGGTCGTCGGGTTACCGCATTTCATTGCGTGGATGAGTCGAATACGGTGGTAACTATAGAATTTATAGACGATATATATCATATTGTGGTGTACCGACGTTCGTATGATGGCTTTGTTGATGAACTCAGAGGCTTAACTGATCGGGCCTTTAATGAATCGCACTTTATTCCTCCGACTGAATACAGAACTGTTGACAAACAGGAGTTTTTTTTTGGTGCACCTGCGCTATCACCTTACTCTTCAGACACAGATTGACCAACGCAAAAATAAGGTAAAGCCAGGAAGTTTTAAAGGCAGACCATCAAAATTCGTTTTGCGAAGACGATCTCAGTAAGCCCTTATAGATCGTTATACCCCTATGCAGACTGCCATATCGAGCGGCTCTGCAAGTTCAAAATTAGCAAAAATCGACCCTCCTTTTTTGACACAAAAAAATTCCAAACCACGTTCGTTGAATTTAACTTTTCCATTTATAGTTTTTTATTACTTTTTTATAGGTTTTTGTTCCTTTTTTATTTCCTTTAAATTCTTTTTTGTCCTCTTTTTACTTCTCTTGTTTCTATTGGAACAAAGTTTTGATTCTGCTGTTGCAAATTCAAAAAATACTTTTACAAGCGACGAGTAGTTAATAGTTATAAAAAGCAATAGCTTAAATATAGAGGGCTCTCTTTGTAACTATTTATTAAAAAACTATAAATG
>CAYSZH010000178.1:0-8248 GCA_964435305.1 uncultured Granulosicoccaceae bacterium | reverse complement strand
CGAAGCCGCTGCTGCCGAAGCCGCCGCTGCCGAAGCCGCTGCTGCCGAAGCCGAAGCCATTGCTGCTGCTGAAGCTGAAGCTGATACTCCGTTAACTTACGAATACTATGAAGGCGTATGGGCACAGATACCCAATTTTGATTTACTGACTCCCGTCAACGTAGGCCAAATAGAGACGTTCGTGTTGCCACCGGACGGTGAAGGTGTGAGCTTTTATGGTGTGCGATATAACGGGCGAATTAATATTGAAACAGCTGGAGACTATACGCTTTATACAGAGTCAAACGACGGTTCGCGTTTGTACATCGATGGCGTTTTAGTGGTTGACAATGATGGCCAACATGTCGCGCAGGAGCGCTCGGGTACCATCACCTTGAGCGCCGGCGCACGTGATATCCGTTTAGAGTATTTTCAGGCAAATGGCACATCAGCTCTGTCAGCCAGTTGGGCCGGTCCAACGTTTGCCAGAGAAACTATTCCAGGAAGTGTCTTGTTTGCACCTTTGTAAAGGCACAGAACAGATCATCCAAATTGCGTTATCAGTGTTCAAGCTTTGATGCCTTATCTGTTGACGAGCTCTATGCATTGTTAAAGTTGCGGCAGGATGTGTTTGTATTAGAGCAAACATGCTTGTATGCCGATCTGGATGGGCTTGATCAGCAGTCCCAACATGTTCTTGCCTGGCGTTCTCCAGACACCCTTGTTGGTTATCTACGCATACTGCCACCGGCCTGCGTTTACCCGGAGCCAGCAATTGGTCGGGTTGTATTATCGGAATCTATGCGTGGTCACGGGTTTGGTGAAGCGCTAATTCTTGAAGGTATCAGGCTCACACAGACGCTTTATCCAAAGCAAAACATTTGTATTTCAGCGCAATGTTATCTTTTAGATTTGTATAAGCGGGCAGGGTTTTCACCGATTGGAGAAGCTTATGATGAGGATGGTATACCACATCAAAAAATGGTGCACTTATTTAGTTAGTTGATTTGACGCTGACGGTATTCGTGCCTTATCTTCTAGATAATCATTATAGGATTATCAATCTTCGTCGTTCGGTAACATGCAACCTTCTCGTATCAATGTTTGCACCAGCTTATTTTCCTGATCGCTTAATTTGTTCAGATCGATGTCATCCGCTTCACAAAGTTGTTGAGCAAATGAGCGCGAGCAGCTGTAGTTTTCCGAATCAACAAAGAGGTCCACGTATTCTCCGGTGCCGATGAACGCAAAGCGGCTAAATGGATGACGTGACCAACTTAGCCCGCTATCAGGATCCTTATTTTCCGCAAAGCGCTCGATATCCGTACCCGGAGGGGTGGTTAATAGCTTCCCGCTTAACGCAATTAGCTGATCTTCGCTGAGTTGAGTGGCGGCTTTCCAAAGCTGTTCGATCGCCTGCAAACTTTCAGCTGTGATTTCACCTGGGCATGCGCGTTTCAATGGTGGGTCGCGAAAGTGTTGTGCTTCCAAGCTTTCGGCTAAATTTTCTGCAAACTCTGACAGAATATTTATTTGTGTAGGAGCCCTAAACCCAATCGACCAGGTAGTACAGTTGTCACTGAGTGCATGACCGTGATGAGGAACACCCGGTGGCAGGTACAGTATGTCTCCCGGTACTAAATCAAACTGTTCGTTGGGTTGAAAGTGTTCAAGTATTTTTAAGCCGGAGCCAGATTTGACTGTCAGATTTGGTGAGGCGCTGGTGTCGATCTCCCAGCGTCGTGTGCCACTGGCTTGCAGTAAAAACACATCGTACTCATCCACATGAGCGCCCACTGATGCACCAAGCGGTGCGTAGCTGATCATCAAATCATCTATGCGCCAGCTAGGCAGAAAACTAAATGGTTGTAAATACTGTCGAAAGTCGGGAATGTGCTTTTCTACATCGGTAACTAATAACGACCAGTCGTGACCAGTCAGAGATTCAAATCGAGAAGCTTCGAATGGGCCGCTCTCCATTTGGTATTGATCGTCGCTACTGTGCAATACAAGCCTTGCACTCACATCCTGCTCAAGCGATAAGCCTGCTAACTCGTCTGGGTCTATAGGTGTTTGAAAATCCGCTAGAGCTTGTTTGAGCAGTAGCGATTTTTTTTGCCAATAGTCGTTTAAAAACGCTTCTTCTGTTAGACCCGCAGGCCATTGCAGGGCCAGTGTCATTACTTGGTGCTGCGAGCAAGTAGTTCGGCGTAACCTGTGTAACTTGCCGGCGTCATCTCGCGTAAGCGTATCTTGTCAGGTTCGGGGATTGTTAGCCCGTCAATGAATGCTGCAATGGTGGCTTGATCGATCTCCTGGCCGCGCGTCAAACTTTTAAGTTGTTCGTATGCATCGGGAACATCATAGCGACGCATCACCGTTTGTATTGGCTCTGCAAGTACTTCCCATGATGCGTTAAGGTCAGATGCAGTCACTGCGCTGTTAACGCTGATTTTACCAAGCCCTTTCTGTAAAGACGCAATGGCAATCGCGGTATATCCGGCACCTACACCCAGGTTTCGCAGTACGGTTGAGTCGGTTAAGTCACGTTGCCAACGTGATATCGGTAGCTTACGGCTAAGATGATCGAACATGGCATTGGCCAAACCAAGGTTGCCTTCAGCGTTTTCAAAATCAATCGGGTTGACCTTATGCGGCATGGTTGAAGAACCAATTTCACCGGCGATGGTTTTTTGTTTCATATAACCCAAAGAGATATAGCCCCAGATATCACGGCTAAGATCGATTAAGGTGACATTGAAGCGCGCCACTCCATCAAATAGCTCAGCGATGAAGTCATGTGGCTCTATCTGGGTGGTGTGGGTGTTTTCTGTCAGACCAAGGCTATTAACAAATTGTCCACCAATGGAGGGCCAGTCAAGATCGGGGTACGCGCTCAGGTGCGCGTTGTAGTTACCAACGGCACCGTTAATTTTACCCAGCAGATCGGTTTGTTTGATAACGGTAGCGTGGCGTTTAAGACGCATCACTACATTGGCAATCTCTTTACCGAGTGTGCTAGGGCTGGCGGTTTGCCCGTGAGTGCGGCTGAGCATGGGTTCTGCTGCGTGTTCGTCTGCCATGGATTCAAGTTTGGTGATTAGCGCATCAAACTGTGGAACTAAGTGCTCTTCGCGGTAGGTTTTGAGCATACAGGCGTAAGCCAGATTATTGATGTCTTCCGAGGTGCAGGCAAAATGCACAAACTCTTTTTTTGCCAGTAACTGCGGGAAGGCTTCCAGTTTTTCTTTTATAAAGTACTCAACTGCCTTTACATCATGGTTGGTTGTGGCTTCAATGCTTTTAACATGAGCTGCATCATCAACGCTAAAGTCATCTGCCAGCTTTAGAAGCTGCGCCTCGCACGCTGCGTCAATTTCAGGTAGTTCTGCGATGCCAGCTTGCTTACTTAAGTGTATGAGCCACTTAAGCTCAACACGGACGCGTTCTCGTATTAAAGCGAATTCGCTAAAAACTTGCCGAAGGTCGGCTGTTTTGCCCTCGTAGCGTCCATCGACGGGGGAAACAGCGGTAAGCGAATTAAGTTGGAGTGATTGCATTGCTTTAAAGAATGAGTGTTGTAGTGGTTACACGGTTCAAGGCATCCAATGATACTGGATTCGTTGAAATTTACACCAAATTGCGCTCAACCTTGTCACTGAATGTTTTGGAGAAAAAAACCGTATCCCCCAGATAAGCCCGCACCTCGGCCGAAAACAAAAAGTGTGTGCGGGTGCAAGTCATGGATGTTGTGACATCGGTTCGCCAATACGCGCCGGGGCGCCCACCATTGTGATGCCAGTGCGTTGTCGCCGTTGCCGACAACGGGTCATCTGGCAAGATCGACCAGGTTTCTTTAAGCCAGCTGCCGGATACCAGACCATGGTCGTCATCTCGGTTTTCACCGAAATCGCACTCAATTTGGGTTGTCACCTTACCGCTTGTTGCCTCTTTTATTACGTTTCGTTTGTAGCTGGCTTCACGCAATGCCGTGGCTTTCCATGCAGCCGACCCCTCGGGTGCTTCAAATTGCCATTCATCCTGTTCAGCATGTGTTCGAACAGGCAGCTTTAAGGTGCCCTGGCTAAGGGTAAGCGTTGTTCGCTCTGGGCTAGGCCAAATAAGCGGCCAGTACGCGTTGGATAAGGCCACCCGTAATTTATGCCCAGCCGGAAGGCGGTACGCGATATGGTCAAGTGCAAGATCAAACGTTATGTTTTTGTTTGGTGTCAATGCGACAGGTGACGCATGCGACTGGTGATGGTTTAGATTGAGAACGCCGTAGGTGATCAATGCTGACTGATTATTGGGCCGGATATCCAGTAAGCGCACAGCCAGTTGCGCACAAGGTTTGTCAGAACGGATACTCAGTTGAATTGAGGGGGCACCGACAATATCAAGCGGGGCTTCCAGTACCTGAGAATCGAAGCAACAAGAACCCTCATCATCGGGTGTTTGTTCATCCGGTAACTCATCACTGAAGGCAAACGGAAAATACTCACCCGCGGTTGCTCCACAGGTTAAAGGTGATTCTATGGTCTCGTTTATTTTCTGTGCGGCGCTGTCTAGTTGTAAGCCTTGTCCAAGATGATAGTAGCGAACATCTATTGATGAAGATGGCCATTGTGTTTCTTTAATCCAACGGCCGTTACGTTTATTAGCCCAACGTACAGGGGAGATGCTATCCATCAAGTATGCGCGATAGGCTGGGTCTTGTTCGACGCCTGTGTCAATATCCTTTAAATAAAAATCCCACCAGCGTTTGGCTTCCTGTAAAAACCCTATAGCAGGTTCAGGTTTCGCGTAGTTGGGGTATTTATGAATCCATGGGCCTACGATGCCTTTGACCGGGGCTGATACGTTTTCAACCAAGTGGGATATGGTATTGCGATACCCATCGTGCCATCCGCCAATGGATAACACGGCCGTCTTGATACTGGCAAAGTCTTCACACACCGAGCCGTGTTGCCAGTAAGCATCGCGGTGTTGATGTTTAAGCCAAGTGGATAAGAGCATATCGAGCTGTTCAAGCCTTGTCTGCCACATCGCTGTCCATTGATCGCCGCGAAGCGCGCTGTCAGGTGGCCTTGAAGAGTAGGCGAGCATATTGGAAGACCAGCCAAAGTTCTCTCCCAACAAACAACCGCCCTTATAGTGAATATCGTCGGCATAGCGATCGACCGTGGAGCACACGGTAATAATGGCTTTTAATGGGGCCGGCTGCAGTGCGGCTACCTGTAACGCATTAAACCCACCCCATGAAATACCCATCATGCCCACACGGCCATTACAAAACGCTTGAGCGGCTGCCCAGTTGATCACCTCTATTGCATCATCAAGCTCTTCTTGGGTGTATTCATCGTGCATCAGGCCTTCGCTGTCACCGTTGCCGCGCATATCGGTTCTGATCACCACATAGCCATGAGCTGCAAACCAGGGGTGATTACATGCATCACGCGCAACCGTGCCATCACGTTTGCGATAGGGCAGGTGTTCAAGAATCACGGGTACCGGGTTTTCGGCAGCATCTTCTGGCATCCACACGCGGGCAGAGAGCCTGCAACCATCAGACATGATAATGCCCATATCGGCATGTTCGACAATGCGGTGTGGAAATTCAGTAACCGTTTTCATGCGGTCCACATGCGCTTGTTGCTTAAGGCAATGAGTGCCTGCTTTACGTTGTCGACACTGAGGCGTGCCTTATCGACGCTGTTGCGTGCGCGTAAGTAACCGTGCACCAGGCCAGCTTCGTTTACCCAAATTGCCTGACCTCCACTTGAATTTATGGCATCGCAATAATAGCGACCATCATCCGCCAGCGGATCGCAAGCGGCACTAAAGACAACCGTAGGTGCGATGCCGCTAAAGTCGGTGTCTTTTAACGGTGAAAATGTTGCATCCGTTTTTGTGTTGTTTGCACTATCACCTGCACGCACGGCATCATAGTACAAAATATCCTGTGTACTCAGCATGGGTGCATTGGCATGTTCGATATAACTGCCGTTTTGAGTATCGCCACCAAGGCCTGGGTATATGAGCACTTGCCCAATGATGTTCTCGATCTTATCTCGTAAGGCGTGTGTCACTGCGGCGGCAAGGTTAGCGCCCGCGCTGTCGCCGCATAGAAGCAGTGATTGATTACCGGTTGCGGCTATATGTAAGGTGCTGGCCATGGCATCTAAAAACGCGGCAGGATGCGGATGTTCAGGTGCAAGGCGATAGTCGACTGCAGTGACACCAATGCCTGTGTCTGCTGCAATCTCAGCACAGAAATCATCATGGCTTTCAAGGCTACCAACGATAAACCCACCTCCGTGAAAGTAGATGATGTGTACCTTATCGTTTGTAGCTGTGTCGTTTGTATAACGTCGTACTGGGATGGTAGCTGCATCTGATTGTATGCTGCCGTTGGTAACGCTAATAACATCAGGCCTTCCCGCATTGAAGTGCTCACACAGGGTGTCGTACAACTTACGCTGCTTTTCGATACTGAATTCGGCAGCCTCTGGTGGGAAGAAGCTGTTAGTGGTGTCTATAAATTGCCAGGTGGCAGCATCGATTAATTGCTTGTAGTCAGGCATATTTTACTTAGCTGATTAAAGATCGTACCAAACTGTGGTTCTTAGAAACCTTGCGCTCGCATCAAGGACGAATGAGTCGCTCAAGGCAAGATTAAAATACGCGAAAAAAATTAGAGATGAATTATCCCTGATACAAAAAAACCGATGACTTTCTCAAGTCACCGGTTTGTATCAAACTACTAATCAGTATTTTGCTAATTTAAACGACTGTAACAACAACGCCTAATCAGCAATGCAACTTAACTTAAGCAAACCACCAGCGTTCAGGCACTTTGTTGCCATCGTTTACCCAGTTAGCTGCGACATCGTCACCGTGTGCCAGCTTCTTAGAGTGGGCATGGATGTAGTTCGCCCACATCGCCACAATAGCGCCACCATCGTCATGCAGTAGTTGCTGAGCTTCAAAGTATTGCGCTTGACGTTTGGTATCGTCTGTTTCCGAACGTGCCGCAACAACAACATCGTTAAAGCGCTTGGCATCATCGGTTTCTTTCCAGGCGGTGTCGTTCCATTCAGTATCTGATGTGTAGGCGGCTGAGTACATCCAGTCTTGCGTGGGTCGACCACCCCAGTAGCAAGCACACCAGCCTTTCTTGTTCCACACATTAGACCAGTACCCATCGTTTGGCTCGCGCACCACTTCAATATCGATGCCGGCATCTTTAGCTGATGCGGCTATTAATTGCGCGGCATCAACAGCCCCTGCGAACGCGGCATCTGATGCAGAGAGTTTAATCGGGCCTGAGTGGCCAGACTTCTTGTAGTGCTCAGCTGCTTTTTCCGGATCGTATTCGCGCTGTGGAATACCGTCGTTCAAGAAAGGCATGGCGCTTGAAACGGGCACATCGTTACCTGCCAGGCCGTGGCCAAGCAGAATTTTATCAACCAGTTCCTGGCGTTTGATGGCATATTTCAATGCAAGCCGTAAATCACGGTTGCCAAACGGTTCGACATCCAGTCGCATTGGAAAGGTGTAGTGTTGTGTGCCTGTGGTTTCCAAAATCTCTAACGTTGGTACACGTGCCAGCAAGGCAACTGTTTTTGGATCAACGTTATCGATGAAATCAACATCCCCATTCATGATGGCGTTTTGACGGGCCGTTGGATCGGTTATCGAAAGCAATTCGATTTCGTCAAAGTGGGCGCGTCCTGCTTTAAAAAAGTTAGGGTTGCGTTTGGATACGGCGCGTACGCCTGGCTCAAAATTATCGAGCACATAACCACCGGTACCAATGCCCGAGAGCGCATCAATCTGTCCATCTTTTGATGGTTGGATAATCAGGTGATAATCACTAACGATGAAAGGGAAATCAGCGTTGCCGCCATCGAGTTCAAAAATGACTCGGTTATCGCCATCTTTTTTGATACCGGTGATCGCAGTGAGCAATCCTTTAGCCGCCGACTTTGATTCTTCGCCACGGTGATAGTTAAAGGTTGCAATGATATCGTCAGCGGTGAGTGTTTTGCCGTTATGAAATTCCACACCTTGACGTAAATTAAATACCCAGCTCTTCGCACCGGCATCGGGCTCATAGCTCTCGGCTAGTTCGGGAATGAGCTGACCATTGCTATCGACTTCGGTCAATTGGTTTCCGTAAGAGTAGTGCAGTGCTTGCGTAAACCCGTTTTCGGATGTGCCTGGGTCGAGCGTATCGGTGGTTGAGCCATAACCCATACCATGGCGC
>CAYSZH010000177.1:0-8281 GCA_964435305.1 uncultured Granulosicoccaceae bacterium | reverse complement strand
CGATCACCATTGCCGGTAAGCCGTTCAATCACTTGCTCTATCAATTCAGACTCGCATTCAGCGGTTGGCGCAACGTACATATTGTTCAAGGTGGCGAGAGTTGCAGTGCGTTAGCCGATGAGTTCTCCCTACCAGTAGGTCTGAACCAGCCGACAGCATTGTTAAGAAGCAATCACTTGACGTAACTCAGTGCAACAGTATTAACAGCGACCAGGCATTTGTTATTACCAGCCACACGATCAATCAACAACGCCCCTTCCAGCCCACAGACTATAGACCTCGCGAGTTGAATGGATTGAAGAGAGGTATTTAACTCATCTTTGTGATTGTTGAATAAATTACTCAGCCATTTTTCTGTGCCGCGAAAAAAGTCATTCAACTGGTTACGGTTTTGCACGCTCAGATTTAAGTGTTCAGAGGCAAACATCACACACAGGCAAACAGCGTCGTCTTCGGCAACGTCATCAAATATTTTTATGAACTCAGTTAATTTTTTGCGTAAATTCCAACTATCCATTGCCGCAATTTTATAAAGCTCTTCCATGAATGCCTTTGTGTATCTTTCAATCAGCGCATCAGCAAGATCCGTTTTTTGCGGGAAATGGTAGTGCACACTGGATGACTTAATGCCTGCTTCCTCTGCGAGAGTGCGGAAGCTCAATCCCTTCAAACCGCTTCTTTTTACCTGCTCTTGCGCAATTTCTTCAAGATTTTCTTTATTGTCTTTCATAGTTGTTACTAACGGTTTATAGAAAATGAATAGCTGTTTTCCTAGTGTATCAGCGCTATTACTGGTGCGCACTGCACTATGTGACCACGAAGCGTACCAACAATTCAGCCGAGTCGATACGGTCACGCTAGAGCTAGGTTATTTACGATGTACGTCAAGTTATCAAACCCCATCAATTCCAAACCCTACCCCATTGAAGGAAAAATGATGCAGCAATCTGCGTAAACTTGTGCGACGTCTCATGTGAAATGTGATTGAGTTACAGGACGTAGTTCTGCGGTTGAATCCCTCGGCTTCTATCAAAAAACTGCTGTTTTTAATTGAATACTCGCATCCAGGGTCTGCGATCGACAGGCCAAGAGGCTTACGGCTCAATTCTGACTACCCGGTTTGAGAGCCTCGGCCCCCTATTAATAAGGCAATAAGCCGGATTGAAATCTTCGAAATAATACTTTCCTTCAAAAGGAAACAAATTCGCGATTTTAGAGTCTACTATATGATAGATAGATCATATTACATGTGGTTTGATCCAAATATTTCTCTGGCTAAATTGATTGCTGATTCCATGAATTGTAAATTATATTGTTATATTACAGTATCATATATGAATTTTTGGTTTTATAAAAAATCACAGTAAAATCCGGCGATATTTGCTTTCAGGTATCTATCATTAGATAGATAACCATGCGATGATCTGGTTCGCTTTCACATAATAGTTACTCTAAACCCAATTTACTTGATGAGAACAAGAACATGAAAATCAATGCAGATTTTTCTACTCGAGTTGTTGTCCATTCAGAGCAACAGGAATGGCTGGATTCACCGATGAAGGGAGTATTTCGCAGACCCCTGGATCGCGTGGGTGAAGAAGTGGCAAGAGCTACCAGCATTGTACGTTACGAGCCAGGCAGTCAATTTTCTCCACACGTACACACTGGTGGAGAAGAATTTATCGTTCTGGAAGGTGTATTTCAGGATGAGCACGGTGATTTTCCAATTGGATCCTATATACGCAATCCACCGCAATCGTCTCATACACCAGGCTCTGAGCCCGGCTGCGTAATTTTTGTGAAGCTTTGGCAGTTTCAACCTGAGGACCGCACACACGTGAGATTGAAAATGGATGCGATGGAGCCGGTTGCGCTACGCGAAGGCGTCGCACTGACACCACTTTATAAAGATGAAGTTGAAGAGGTGTCGTTATACACACTGGGTGCCAATGCCAGACTTCCAAATTTAGAGTCTTCAGGTGGTGCAGAATTATTCGTGCTGCAAGGAAGCCTGACGGAAGGAAATGAAGAGCTTCATAAACATAGCTGGTTACGGCTACCCACGAGCAGTGAAGTGGAAGCTGTTGCTGGTAGTGAGGGTGCAAAAATCTGGGTCAAGACAGGCCACTTGGCACATGTAGAGTCGCAGATACACTATCTAACATCGGCCGATTAGCTATGTCGTTCGAGACCCGGATTCGACGTCATATGTAGTTAAAACATCAACCCCGGAAAAGCTATCTTGGCAACAGCCAGCGAGCGTTATGTATACGCAGGCGTCAGTCTTACACACAATCTGTACAATGCCTTCGTACAAGGTCAGTTCCGACACAGCGCATTTACCGTTGACAGGGCAGATATCGTCAAAATCATAGGAGAGGCGTGGGTGGACACTAGTGTTGGCGTGGCAGGGGATTACAAAGTTGACGTATTTATCCGGGCTCGTACCCGCAAATTGCGACTGGCTGATGCGGAGTCACCCGCTTGGGGAGGGCTGATTCTCAGTCGGACAATATAGTCAATTGTGAATCTCGTCTCTATTCGTATTGAATCTGTCTCTGTTTTAGTTACATTTGAACTTTTCGTGACTTTATCTATCTATTGATAGGTGTAATAAGATTCATCGGACTAGCAGCAGCCTTCCATTGAAAATGCTCGCCGCCAAAGACGGTGACGGGAAAGTCCACCTATGTTGGGTAGATCCGAATTACCTCAAGTCGATTCACAAGGTTGAAAATTGCGACGAAGAGTTTCAAATGATCAGTGATGCCTTGTTGCATATTGCAACAGGCGTAGCACAGAAGTAACGCAAAAGTGTTGCAGAACTAACGTCAAGTAAATAACGTGACTCTAAACAGTACAGTTGGCGATAACGCCCTCTGCGCAAATTTGCGCAAATCACTCATCTCAATTTACCGATGGCAGATTTCCATAATAATAACTGTTTGCGTTCTTGGAATTCAGAACAATTGCGCTTGCTTTTATCTATCTATTGATAGATAATGTATCATCAAGCTGCAGTTGGAGCACCTGGTGCTCGTAGCAACTACACCGTTGCTGACATTGCGCTATAAATTACTTTTTACTCTATCTAAGGATAATCAAATGCTTGCATATTCAGTTATTGGTGCCACAGATTTGGCCAAAGCCTGTTCTTTCTACGATTCGCTGCTTGAGTTGGTTGGCGGTAAACAGCTCATGGGACTGGATCGAATTAAATTTTACGGCACGGACGCTGGTGGCGCCATGTTGGCCGTGTGTAATCCGGCAGACGGCAAAACACAAAGCTGCGGAAACGGCCAGATGATCGCCATACCAGGTGGTTCTGTAGAAGGTGTTGATGCGTTGTACAAAAAAGCCCTGGAGCTCGGTGCATCTGATATGGGCGCGCCAGAGCAGACGCAGCCTTTTTTCTATGGTGGTTATGTAAGAGATCCTGACGGCAACAAAATCGGGTTTGTTCACCTGACTCCTGCTTAAAAATACCGGCCCTACCCGCCCGCTAACTAATAGCGGGTGGTTCCGCCGACTCTGATTTCAAAGAGTTTGATTTCAAACAATAATAGTTTTGACGATGGTATAACCGTTTGATGGATTTCCAGTTGTTAAATCCGCTATATTCTCTTCACCTTTGAGATTTGAATGAACACGTACACACCCTTATAGCGCTTCTCGCCCTAGCGCTAAGTTATTTTGAAATGTTCAGTTGGTAGCGCGGATGCAAGCCTGGTTTGTTGTAGTAGTATGAATTGCAACAAAAACGCGAATCTCCCCTATGTCCTGAGTTTTATTGCTGCGTCTACCCGATGTCTCGAGTTTCGCTCCGATTCTCCCCCGTGTCCTGATTTATGACTCCTGCAAATGTCCTTACTTTCACTGCGTACTAAATTTGTATTTCTATAAAATCAATGATTTAGATGACTGGAATGTCCTGGGTTTCACTAGAAAGGACAGTTTTTTGGGTGTTTTTAGGCCTTAAAATGGCCGTTTTCCAGGTGGTTATAGGTGCCATTTTGGCCTGTTTTTTTGGGGCTTTTTTCGAGCCATTTTTGCACCTGTTTTTGACCATCTTTTTGTTGCTGTTTAGCGCATGTTGATCACTATCATCTTCGAACTTGCAAATAAATCGGCGCATGTAAGTTACGTGAATGAATCACATTTAAATTGTCCGAACACACAATGAATAAACAAACTGTGTCCTTGGTTGCTCGGTTTGTTTTTATATTGAGAATTCATTGTGCGTTTATATAGCGCTAATAACGCTCGTTTTTTCGCACTATTTTAAGCACAAATTGGGCTTGAAAAATGGCCTGTTTTAATGCTCAAAATCACCGCTTTAAACGCTTTAAAAATCCGTTTTACAAGCGGCTAAAATGTGCGTTTGAAGCACCCTTTTATAAGCGTAAAGGCGCCCTCTTTTATCGGCATTTTCTGTCGCTTATACAGCTGCTTTTTAGACGTTTTTTCTTCTCTGCTTGGGTGCTCGATTCCTATAGTTATTAACACCCACAGGCGCACTTTCACCGACTGAAACTAGCTGGAAATAGCGACCGTTTTGGTAGTTAAAAACACTCTATTTCAAGAGTTTTCAGATCGTCAGTGTTGGGATTTACGCAGAGTTTTAGTAGAAGGCTCTATGGGGTATCATTGTTTGCTTCGTTTACAGAAACCTAGAAATCGCCAATCATGCCCGGAGCGTTACACCGCAAAAATGTGTTCCTGGGCTGTGCATCTATGCTCGCATCGACTATTCTGTTTTCTGTTATGCACGCATCGGTACGATACCTTAGTGCTGAGTTGCATCCATTTGAGATCGCTTTTTTTCGCAATTCTCTGGCGCTATTGTTTTTTATTCCGCTAATTGCCCGAAATCGCGGAATTTTACTAAAAAGAGATCATATTAAGTGGCACCTACTACGCGCGACTTTCAATGTCATAGCAATGTTGATATTTTTTTATGCCTTGTCAATTACACCGTTAGCTATCGTTCAGGCGCTAAGTTTTACGGCTCCATTGTTTACCACTGTTCTTGCCATTTTTATACTTGGTGAGCGTGTAAGATTTCGGCGCTGGGCAGCTATCACATTAGGGTTCATTGGTGTTTTGATTATTATTAGACCTGGTGTACAGCCAATTGAGCTAGGTACATTGCTGGTGCTGTGTTCAGCGTCAATCTGGGCACTGACCATGGTGATTATCAAGCGGTTATCTAATACTGATTCGCCATTAACCATTACTGCCTACGTCACTATTTTTCTCACCATAATGTCCTTGATTCCTGCGCTGCTGGTCTGGAAAACTCCGATGGGTGTGCAGTGGGCTTGGTTGTTTTTCGCAGCAGTAACCGGTACGTTAGGACAGCTGTGCCTGGCAAAAGCCTTTGCCTTTGCAGAAACAACCATCGTGCTTCCTATCGATTTTGCAAAAATAATCTGGGGCGCAGTTTTTGGTTATTTGATTTTTGGTGAGTACGTCAGCGCTTACACATGGATAGGCGCGGTTATTATTTTTACGGGTGCATCTTATGTCGCCATTCGAGAAAGGCAGCTGGAAAAAGAGACAGCATAACCACTACGAAAGCTCGAAATATGAGGTTTTACTATGAGTGCTGAAGAAAACTCGAACGATTTCGTACAGCTGGAACATGTTGGCGCTATTGCCGTGCTCACATTGAATAGACCGCACGTAATGAATGCCTGGCACAAGCCCATGCGAGATCAGCTGGTATCGCGCTTTACCGAATGTGAAAATAACAACAGAGTATCGGCAATTGTAGTTCGTGGTGCTGGTGATCGGGCTTTTTGTGCTGGACAGGATCTTAACGACGTTGGTGAATTTGATGCTACAGCAGCGCGAGACTGGATTGAGGAATGGCGAACCTTATATCAGAGAATCCGTACATTAACAAAACCAACCGTTGCGGCACTAAATGGCGTTGCTGCAGGTTCGGGATTTCAGTTTGCCTTGTTACTTGATATTCGAATCGGTCACGGACAATCGCGAATGGGCCAGCCGGAGATCAATGCTGGTATCGCATCAATTACCGGTCCCTGGATAATGCGAGAGATTATCGGTCTTGCACGAACCACTGAGCTTGTACTTACTGGTCGTATTATGGACGGTACTGAAGCACACCAATTCGGATTAATTCATGAGTTAGTAGATCAGAGTCATGTTTTTAAACGTGCGGTTGAAGTGGCTAACGATCTTTCCACAAAAGCACCGTTGGCAATGAAACTAAACAAGAACTGGTTAAGGCAGATGACACAGGCCGGATTCGATCAGGCGTTCGAACATGCGCTAATTGCTCATGCCGAATCCTACGATTCGGGCGAACCGCAAAGAGTCAGCCAGTCGTTTCTGAACAAATCAGAGTAAGTCGCTGGTGAAATACCCTGATGTTGCCGATTTCGAAATCACTCTGGCGGATTTATGTGTTCGCGAATACATGAATAATCCGGACCGAGTGTTACTTCGTTATGACTTTGGTGAAGCAGAAGAAATATGGACAGTCGCCAGAATTATACATCGTACGGTTGTGTATGCGAATCTCCTGAATTCGCTGGATGTTAAGTCTGGTGACGTTGTGGCCGTCATGCTGGATAACCACCCTGATCACGTGGCGGTCATGTTCGCGCTAGGACTAACAGGCGCAATCTGGCTGCCGCTGGATCGGCGATTCACTTCGGCTAATGTAGGACGCGTTTTATCACAAGTAGACGCGCGAGTTGCTATTGTCGAACCAGCCTTTTCAGACACTGTAATCAATGCCGGCTTTCATGGTGAGATCATTTCTCGACAGGATCCGGAAGATGCTGTAAAGAATGCGAATTCGCGACCAGCAACGCAACAATATTTACAGACTTTGGTATCGGCTAGCGCCAGAACTTCAGACGACACTCGCGCCCTACTCTTCACATCCGGTACTACTGGTCTACCAAAAGGTGTGGTAGTTACGGAGCGAATGCTAATGGCCTCTGCGCTTTTTTGTGGGCATGCAAGTGATGCTAATTCTGATGCTGTGTTCTATCTTTGGGAGCCACTCAATCACATCGGTGGAGCGCAGATTGTTCCAATGGCACTTCTTTCTGGCTGCAGCATTGCCATGACAAAGAAGTTTTCAGTATCGCGTTTCTGGTCAGAAGTAATTGAGTCTGGCGCTAACAGAATTCACTATCTAGGCGGGGTGCTGGATTTACTGCTACGACAGGAAGCCTCCCCGGATGATAGAAAACACGGTGTCGTGTTGGGGTTCGGTGCAGGTGCTGGTGAAAACACCAGCCGCGCATTTACTAATCGCTTTGGCGTAGTGTTGCGTGAGGTGTATGGAATGACCGAAGCATCGAGCTTTACGACAATGAATTTTGATGGGCCGTTAAATTCTATTGGAAAGGCGCTACCCGACTTTGATCTGATTCTAATGGATGACAATGAAAATCATGTGGCAGCCGGTCAGATTGGCGAGATTGGTTTACGCGCAAAACGAGGTGCGCTGATAACTCCACATTACTATGAAAACGAAAAAGCAACCAACGACGCATTTCGTAACGGATACTTTCATACCGGTGATCTGGCGACACAGGATAAATACGGTTATCTGTATTTTGTGGGTCGAACAAAAGAGCTTATTCGGTGCAAGGGAGAGAATATCTCACCTTGGGAAATAGAGTCTGTGTTCAAGCAGCATTCAGCGGTTCTGGAAGTGGCTGTGCTTGGCGTTGAATCTGACATTTCAGAGCAAGATATCGCCGCGTTTGTGCGATTGACACCCTTGAGCAACGATGCCAAAAACTCCGTGAGGAAGGAAATCAGATCGTTATTGAAGCTGGAGCTTGCCGCCTTTCAACACCCGCGCTACATCGTGGAAATTGAAGAGTTCCCGAAAACACCATCTGAACGGATCGAAAAGCACAAACTCGATACAGCAGTCGAGGTGCTTAACAACAGCTGGTAAAAGAACTTACTTACATCATCGCAAGAGTTCTGAAAATCTCACTCTTGATCTCACTTCCCTAATGCAGCATTAGATTCTTTGACTAAATAATCGATTCCATGCCATGTGCTGTCCCTGTACTTTAACCGTACAAACTTAGTACGTTTGTTATTTTTTAGCTTAGCTACCAGGATCTTACTTCCAACTTGACGTTCATTGTGCCTTCTGAACTGATTCTCTACGTAAAAATGGTCGATATCGGATAGTCGTAAACGACCTCTCGAAAACCACAGTATGGGACCTGTAGTAAATTTGATAACATTTTGTGAGAATTTGAGAGTAGATCTA
>CAYSZH010000176.1:5509-8739 GCA_964435305.1 uncultured Granulosicoccaceae bacterium | reverse complement strand
ATCTCTGCTCCACTTCATGATGGTGCTATCAAGTACTACAAAGAAAAAGGCTGGATGTAATAAAAGTCCAAGCCCGTCCTGTTCGAGCTGCGCATTTAGTCTTAAGTGCGTAGCTCGTCTAACTTATAAAACATGCAAAGGTAAGAGGCCCCTCTGATGAGTACAAATACGAACAACGTCGATGGTGACGCTGACGTCAATCTCGATGAACTGGTTGCTCAATCAGACACTGGAGGTCGAAACCCTTCCAACCCTTCAGTAGCAAAGCTAATTACTGGTGTCGCACTCGCATGGTCGCTTTTTCAACTATGGATTGCATCTCCCTTACCTTTTATTTTTGGGGTTGGCGTATTCAACGATACCGAAAGCCGTTCTATTCATTTGGCGTTTGCGGTGTTTCTGACATTTACCGCCTACCCTGCGTTTAAAAAATCGCCGCGCGATTACATACCTAAAATTGATTGGGTGTTAGCAATTGTCGGAGCTGCTTGCGCCGCGTATCTCTTTTTGTTTTACAACTCTCTTTCCAACCGTCCGGGCAATCCGAATACGATTGATATTATCGTTGCTTCAATCGGTATAGTGTTGCTACTGGCGGCTACCTGGCGGGCCTTAGGCCCACCATTGATGATCGTTGCAATCGTGTTTCTTATTTACTGCTTTGGTGGTCAAAGCATGCCGGGTATTCTTGCCTGGAAAGGTGCCTCTTTTGGCGCTATTGCAGACAACCAGTGGTTATCTACAGACGGTGTTTTCGGTATTGCACTGGGCGTATCCAGTGGCTTTGTGTTTCTGTTCGTGTTGTTTGGTGCTTTGCTCGATAAAGCAGGCGCCGGTAACTACTTTATTAAAGTCGCATTTTCACTGCTCGGCCACTATCGCGGCGGACCCGCAAAAGCGGCTGTCGTGTCTTCAGCTATGACGGGGCTTATCTCAGGTTCCTCAATTGCAAATGTGGTTACCACCGGTACTTTTACAATACCGATGATGAAGCGCGTTGGCTTCAGTGGAGAAAAGGCAGGTGCGGTAGAAGTTGCGTCATCAGTAAACGGGCAGATCATGCCGCCGGTAATGGGCGCGGCTGCGTTTTTGATGGTGGAATATGTTGGTATTAGTTATTTCGAAGTGGTTAAACATGCGTTTATACCGGCACTGATCTCCTACATCGCATTGGTTTATATCGTTCATCTCGAATCACTTAAATTGAACATGCAAGGCCTTCCCCGTCGCACAGAACCTCGCCCACTGATACAAGCGGCTTCGCGCTTCGCGCTGGGAATTTTATTTGTCTGCGTCTTAAGCTTTGCGGTTTACTACGGCTTAGGGTGGTTAAAACCTGTCGCAGGTGATTCTGCTGGATGGGTCATCGCTGGCCTGATCTGTATTGTGTATGTTGGGCTTGCGATCATGTGTTCTCGTTATCCTGATCTGGAAATTGATGATCCAAATTCCCCTGTTGTGGAGCTACCCGACCCTAAGCCCACCATTCGTTCCGGCTTGCACTACCTTCTGCCCGTTATCGTTCTGATCTGGTGCTTAATGGTTGAACGCTTAAGCCCAGGCTTGTCGGCGTTCTGGGCAACCGTTCTAATGATTTTCATTTTGCTAACGCAGCGCCCCTTGTTTGCACTGTTTCGCGGTAACTGGCGTTTAGGGCCCTTGGTTAAGCGAGGCTTTGATGAATTGATAGACGGGCTTGTCACTGGCGCACGCAATATGATTGGTATTGGCATCGCTACCGCCACCGCAGGGATTATTGTTGGTGCTGTCTCACTCACAGGTGTTGGGTTGGTACTGGCCGACCTTGTCGAGATTATCTCCATGGGTAATCTGATGCTGATGCTACTGTTTACCGCCGTGCTGAGCTTAATACTGGGCATGGGCTTACCGACAACGGCAAACTATATTGTGGTCTCCTCTTTACTTGCTCCGGTCATTGTCACCTTGGGTCAGCAATCAGGGTTGATTGTGCCGCTGATCGCGGTGCACTTGTTTGTGTTTTACTTCGGGATAATGGCTGACGTTACGCCGCCTGTAGGGCTGGCATCATTTGCCGCCGCGGCCATTTCTGGTGGTGATCCTATAAAAACAGGCTTTGTGGCGTTCTTCTACAGCTTGCGAACTGCAATGCTGCCTTTCCTGTTTATTTTCAACACTGACATGCTGTTAATCGATGTTAATTGGTTTCAGGGCGTATTGATATTTATCATTGCCACCATTGCAATGCTGCTTTTCGCCGCCGCGACGCAAGGTTATTTCCAAACGCGTAATCGCATCTGGGAAACACTGGCACTACTTCTGGTTGCCTTTATGCTATTCCGCCCTGGCTTTTTCATGGACCGAATATCACCGCCTTTCGAAGAGTCGGCCCCTACAGACCTTGTGGCGGCTATTGGTGATCTTGAGCCAGGTTCGCAACTAAGACTTCGAGTACTTGGTGAGGATGAGGTAGGCCGAGAACGCTCTTTTGTCGCACCACTAACTGTGGCTGAAGGTGCAGACGGAGAGGAAAAACTCTTGAACACCGGATTGGAATTGCTTGTACAAGATGATAATTCTGTGATGATTGATGGTGTGGGTTTTGATTCAGCTGCCGAGCAAGCCGGGCTCGATTTCGATCAGATTATTGAGTCGGTCATGCTGCCAAAATCATCCCTGCCAAAAGAGCTAGTGTACTTGCCAGCGTTTGCCATATTGTTTTTCGTTTGGAAAATGCAAACCGGCAGACGCGAAAAACTTGAAGCCAATGTCGTTACGGAGACCGCCAATGTTCAGTAAAATCCTAGTGCCTGTTGATATGGCTTCTCCGGAGCCTGGTGTGCGCAGTTGTGCCATGGCCAACAAGCTTCAGGCTACCTGGGGTGCGGAAGTTAGATTGCTCTCTGTCATACCGGGTTACACAATGCCGCTGGTGTCGACGTTTTTTCCAGAAGACGCACAAGAAAAAATGAAGGCAACAGTACTTCAAGATCTGAAAAAAGTAGGCGACACCCATATGGACACAACGCCGGATTGTGTCGTCACATCCGGCAAGCGTAGCGCGGAAATTTTGAATATGGCAGAGGAATGGCAGGCCGATTTGATTGTTTTTGGATGCAGACCCAAAGATGCCATTGGTGGTGAGCTCATGCTCGGTTCTTGTGGTTTAACGGTGTCCGAACGGGCCAAGTGCCATGTGCTAATTGCACGCTGATGCCTGGTTCATGCTACGGGGTTGATGTCGCGGGTTG
>CAYSZH010000176.1:0-5409 GCA_964435305.1 uncultured Granulosicoccaceae bacterium | reverse complement strand
GCGGGTTGGTGCAGCGGGTTGGTGTAAAAAAGCGTAGCGCCTTAGAGAGCGCTAATCGCAAATGCACAATCACAGCCCTCGCATGTGGCTATGCAGGTGTGATTGAAGGCGAGCTGCGAGACGGTGTAAAACTAACTTCGTGATCGACAATGGCGTCACCATCGAATATAAAGCGTCCTTGAACGGCCTCTCCACTCAATACACGTGGTAACCAAATGCGATCATCTGCCCACATCTCATCATATGGGATATTTTTTTGCGCAAACCACAACGGAATAGCCTCATCCGTCTCGGTTGGGGTTCCTGCGTAATCAAACGCAAGATAGACAGACACATCAATCGAATATCCATCCACAAATTGAAAGCGCAGCCGGCCACCGGCTTGGAGTTGATCGATCTGTATAGCGAGTTCTTCCTGCACTTCACGCACAGCACACTGATCCAGTGTTTCGTTTTTATCCAGTTTGCCGCCCGGTCCGTTTATCTTTCCCGCACCCAAACCACGCTTTTTTCGAATTAATAAAACCTGACCTTCAACACAGACAAACACCAATGTGGCTTTATGCACTGCAGCCCATTGCTCATTGATGTCACTTAGCTTGTAGTCAACTGTTTCGCTCATCCTGGGATACCATCGAAGAAATCCACAATGCCTGTTTCAAGAGAGTACTCGGCACCAACCACAAGTAAGGATTGATCGTTAACACGCTCTTCAAGCATACGGCACCCGTGGCGTATTTGATCTGCAGCCACACTGACGTTGGCGCGGATCGCTTGTGTAAGCAATACTTCGCCGTCTTTGGCGGTAGCGGTATTTTTTAAAGACGCAATAGCTGGGCTAATACAATCAACAATCGAGCACAGATTGGGGGTTTCCGTCAACTCTTCCTTGCTCGGTGCAGCGAGTGTGGCTTTTATCGCCCCACAATTGGAGTGCCCCAGCACGACAATTAATGGAGTGTTAAATTGCTGTACTGCAAACTCCAAACTGCCCAACTGCGATTGTGCGACGACGTTGCCCGCAACCCTGATGACGAAAAGGTCGCCAAAGCCCTGATCAAACACGTGCTCGGCCGGTACACGAGAATCAGAGCAACCGAGGATGATGGCGAAGGGTTTTTGACCATCAATCAGCTCTGCACGGCGCGCCTGACTCGTCAGAACCGTCGCGTCGCGTGCATTGGTAACGAATCGTTCATTACCTTGTTTGAGAGTGTTGAGCGCGTCTAATGCAGCTTGCATGAACGGGAGACTATGTTTGAATTAAGCAAACTATTCTAACCATTTTAAGCGGCCACCGATTGTCTTACGCAGCAGATACTGGCCCACAAGGCCACTAACGAGTGCCGTTTGATGACTTAATAACGGCAGAGCATACGAAGTGCAAACCCATAACCTCAATGGATGTCGTAGAAGAAAAGACAGGCATCATCGTCGAGTACTCTCTTGCGCAGATACCGGCGTTTGGCAAGACACTTTAGAGCAAAATTCGAGCGATATTCACCCGAAAAGAGCGCGATGTTCGCTAAAATTGGCGTCAAAATGTGCACTTTTGGGGATGATGGAACAGGCCGTTATCATCGTCGAGAACTGTCTCAGCCGAGCGGCCAGAACAGGGAGTTAACCTTAATAACGCTTAAATTTGACAAAAATTTGGCTAAGGGCCTCAACTTTTGGCTAGTTTTGCGGATCTTTGCTAGAGCTTCTCTCAGTATCTGGCCATACTAGGGTCAACTACATTGCCATAATCGTACTGGCAGCAAAAAACACTATGAAAATACTGCTCGTTGAAGATCATCGTCTGGTTGCAGATGCCATGAAAATCATGCTGAAGGAGATTGACCCTGAGGTTGAAATCACGGCCTGCTACTCCACTCAGCATGCACTTTCCACAGTCGATAGCGGCGTAGAACTCGATCTGATCCTCACTGACCTTTTCATGCCTGGAATCGACGGCATGGGCTTACTGGCAGGGTTAAGCAACAGAGGTGTTCCAACACCTGTCGTGGTGATCAGTGGCGCTGACGACGATAAATATGTCCGCGAAGCCATGTCTCACGGCGCAGCCGGGTTTATCCAGAAAACCCTGCCGGGTGCTGAAATGATGGCCGGGTTAAAAGAGGTTATGCGCGGCGGGCGATTTTACCCTCAGCGGTTTCTGGCCAAAGAGCATCGCAGCTGCTCCAATGAAGAAAATCGAACCAGCTCAGTACCTCGGCCTGGTAATAAGCAACTGCAAGTCTTGCAGCTTATGGCCGATGGCAACTCAAACAAACAAATTTCCCAGATCGTCGGGATTAGCGAAGCTACCGTCAAATACCACACATCACAGCTGTTCAAATTGCTTTCTGTGAAAAATCGCACCTCATGTGTGCGAGAGGCCTACAACTGCGGACTATTAGAAAGCAACGCGGAACAGGTCTAGGCGGCCGAGATCGCCGAGCGCTTTAGGTAAGGCCGGGCCTGCCCGAACGCTATGCAGGTACGGCCTTGTTTCGCATAGCAAAGATACCATAGGGTACCAGAGCCAGCAAGGCAACAGCCCACTTCACTCCCAAGTCACCTGTTGCCCATTGCCACCAAGGGTCTCCAGTGCCACCAAACGCGAGACCAAAAAACAGAAACGTGTCCAGCACAGCGCCCAAAACCGATGAGGTCAAAGGTGCAATCCACCAGGCTTTTTGTCGTAACCGACCAAACACAGCCACATCGAAAAGCTGTGCTGCCAGAAAAGCAGTACCCGATGCGATTGCGATTCTGGTATCCGCAAAATACAGCGAAGCCAGTACACCAACAGCAAAACCCACATACACTACTAATCTGGCTTTGGATTCGCCATAGTAGCGATTAGTAAGGTCTGTGACGAGGAATGCGAATGGGTAGCTTAACGCTCCCCATGTAAGCCAGTCATTGATCGGTATATCGACCAATATATTGGACACAACGATGATAAAAGCCATCGCTACAACAGAGAGGAGTAAAGGTGTTCTGACGTTCAATTAGGCAACTTCCGATAGAATAGGCAAAGCGCAATTGTATCCGCTAAACCCTTAACCGGGGAGTGTAATCACACCTCGCTGAGCCATCCACGGGTATCTTTTGTCTGCCCCCACTGAATAGCGTTAAGTTCAGCACGCAATTCGCGAATAAGTGGCCCTGGCTGGCCACTGCCAACTGGCTGTTGTTTGCCGTTAAATATGAGCGTTGTGACCGCCGCCAGCACGGCGGCAGTGCCTGAGAGCCCTGCTTCACAGCCAGGTTTAGCCGCTCGCTCAAGCAACTCATCGATCGAAAAATCTCGCTCCAGTACTTTAAGGCCACGATCTTTTGCCAACACCAGTAGCGAATCACGCGTAACTCCATGCAAAAAGGAATCATCCAAAGGCTTGGTTATGAGCTCATCACCATCAAACAGAATAAAATTAGCGGCACCCGTTTCCTGAATATCGCCGTCGGGACAGAATAAAACCTGATCGGCCTGATAGTCCGCTTTCGCTCGCATTATGTGCTTTAGTGCACTAGCGTAGTTGCCACCCCCTTTTACTCTGCCGTGATCAGGCCCACATCTCACACCCGTGTTATCAAGCAGCAAGCGAAGCGATGCTTCTCCACCTGAGAAATAATCACCGACAGGGGATAACAGAATATACAGAGCCGATGTCATACTTGGCGCTGCCGCTTTACCGATGGCAGGCTCCAGACCAACATGCGTCGGCCGGATATACATTGAAGCCGGCGGTTCTGGCACCTCACTTTTAAACCGAGCCACGATCTGCGTGATCATGTTACTGACCATGGCATCATCGATATCAGGGAGGTACATCAATTCACTGCTTTGGCGAAAGCGGTCTATGTTTCGATCCATACGAAAGATCTTTATCGAACCATCAGCGTGTCTAAATGCCTTGAGCCCTTCAAAGCAGGTGCTGGCATAGTGCAAAACATGCGCACCTGGATGCATGGAGATAGAGTCGCTTGGCACGACCTTGATTTCTCCCCAGGTTTGATCAAAATTGGCCAGTGTCATCTCTGGCATAAATACAGTGCCGAACTCACCGGCCATAGTGTTGTACCCTGTTGTCTACGCTCTTCTGAACGCACAATTTACACCAGTATGAATGCGCTAGGTAGTCTTAAATGAAGTTCGTATTGCGTCGCGCACGACAGATAGTGCCAGCTGCACTATTCAGGTCCTGTCGGGACACACTCCCAGATGCCTTGCAAGGAGCTATCCATGCGCCAATCATGGCACTGATCATTGCCATTTGTGCACTAGTGTTTGTACAAACGACAAGCGCTCAGGAAAACAAACATTTTCAAATTGCGGCTGCATCCAGCCTACGCCAGGTGTGGCCTGAACTCATGCAGCTGTACGCACCTGACAATACTCCGCCTGTCACCTTCGGATCGTCTGGAAATCTGATGCGCCAGCTACAGCAAGGTGCACCCTTTGCCGTGTTTCTCTCTGCCAGCCTCGAACTTGTTAGCAAGCTGGAACAAACCGAGATTCATCAAGGCCCAACACGGGTATTTGCAGAAGGCAAGTTGGCCTGGGTAGCACCGGTCAATTCACCGCTATCAGACTGGCTTGCTCAAATTGATGAGGTGGAATTCCCTCGCGACAGGATCAACCGACTCGCAATAGCAAATCCACAGTTTGCGCCTTACGGCCATGCGGCCAAACAAGTGCTAGAGAGTCATGGCCTGAGTATTCCTAAAAACAACACTATCGATCGCGATTCCGATTTACAGTTCGCATTGGGTGAAAATGCAACGCAGGCCTTGCAGTTTGCATTGTCAGGCGCAACTGATGGCGGCATTGTACCAATGTCTTTATTAAATCCAGACACTGTGCGAGCGCTTCCAGAGCATGTGGTTAAAGCCATCGATTCCACGCACCATGACCCAGTAATACACGTTGCCATGCTAAGCAAACACGCAACGCCAATAGCACAGAGCTTGATCGATTTTTTACTGTCAGCACCTGCTCAAAAGCTGTTGCAGCAGTATGGATTTGACAGCGCCAGTGAACCCAAACCTTAAAACACGATGACACCGTTCTGGTTATCAATAAAACTTAGCATTTGGACAACCGTCTTGCTGTTGCCCGTTGGCATACTTATGGGAAGAATCCTGGCGTATAAAAACTTCGCCGCACGTTCTTGGGTGGAAGCGCTAGTGTACCTGCCATTGGTGTTACCTCCAACTGTGCTCGGGTATTATTTACTCACAACGTTCAGTCCAAATTCAGCGGTGGGTGCGGCAATTGAAAAGTTGTTTGGTGTGCCACTTGTTTTTAGTTTTCCAGGGCTGGTTGCCGCCTCACTCATTGTCAACCTTCCGTTCGCGATTCAACCTACCCAGCAGGCATTCGCGGCAATTGATCAAAGTACGCGCGAGGCCGCTTGG
>CAYSZH010000175.1:0-8858 GCA_964435305.1 uncultured Granulosicoccaceae bacterium | reverse complement strand
GCATCGCACAGGCATCGGCGCGGCCTACGGCCGCTGGTATGACAGAACCACAGAGGCCGTTGTTAAACGTATTAACGATGAGGGCGGTATCAATGGACGGCCCGTTGAAATCGTCGCTGAGGATGACGGCACTGACCCCAAGCGAGGTTCAGAGGTCGTGGAGAAATTCGCTAGCCAACATAAATGCGATGTGGCTTTTGGCACCTTGTTCAGTCATGTGGTTTACGGCTCTGCTCCTCGAGCAGGAGAGCTGAAGCTGCCGTACTTTGTGGTATCAGAGGGTCATCATGTTGCCAGTGGCGCGCTCAATCGCTACACCCTGCAACCTGGTATCACCGATGTTAAAAGTCAGGTAGAAGCCATGGGACCTTATATTGCTGAAAACCTTGGTAAAAAAGTCACTATGATTTTTCCTGACTTTGCTTTTGGACATGATCATCGCGATTATTTTTCACAAGCGTTCGAAAATCAAGGCGGCACAATATTGGAAAAAATAGCGATACCTCCAACAGAGACATCATTCACCAAATACTTCCCTAAAATTCCACGTGACACCGAAGTGATATACCACGTCATGGTGGGCCCTGCCGTACTCACATTTGTAAAGGAAATGGGTGAGTTTTTTGGCCCCAGCAAGCCTAAGATTTTTGGTTTTATCGACAGCCTCGAAGCTGTTGATCTGGCAAGCCCTGGCCTTGAGTTCCTTGAAGACACTTACTTCTGGGAAGGCCATCCGCGCTATGCACAGCAAGACCAATCTGAATTTGACCAACTGTATCGTGATGCCGTAGGCGTAGATGCTAATGGCGCATCCATTTCTGATAGCAAAGACGTATCAACATACGCTCACATGTTTGGTTGTTGGGAAACGATGTACATCATGAAAAAAGGCATGGAAATGTCAAATTACAAAGGCCCACAAGACCGAAGCAAGCTTATTGAGGCGATTGAATCAATTAGCGCCTTGCCGCACTCGGCGGAGCACCCGCAAGGTGCAAAAATATTTAATGGTAAAACCCATCAGACATTTGGCCACCAATATATATCCAAAGTCAGTGGTGGCAAGATGGAGCTTGTACACACCACCTCTATTGAAGATACCTTCTACGAAGATGAAGTAGACTACACAAAACAGTCTTTCTAGTCGTTTGTTTAGGCAGGCACTGGCAGTAATGTCAATGCCTGCAATCTAGCGCTTAACATCGAAACACTGTCATGGAATTCGGCCCTCACCTTTTTCTAGCCTCACTTGAAGGCGCGATCACTGCTGCCGTTCTAGCCCTCACAGCAGTGGGTTTAAGTCTTGTATTTGGCGTGATGCGCGTGGTCAATGTGGCACACGGCGAATTTTTCATGCTCGGTGCTGTCATCGCGTGGTGGGTTAGCTCCATGGTCAGCACAAGCCCGGCGCTCGGTTTTGTTGCGGCACTGATCATCGCACCGATTGCTGTGGGTGTTATTGCAGCTATCAGCGATTACCTTGTATTGCGTCGTATCAACTACGATCCAGAACGTACTATTGTGGCCACTATCGGCTTGCTTTATGTGTTGCAGCAAACAACCCTTATGACCTTCGGCCCCGAAGCAAGACCGGTTCAGGGACCGTTTAACTCTCGCATTGCGCTACCCTGGTTTGAATTTGGGGAAAACGGATTTGCGCTCACCTGGCCCTGGGGACTGGGTACAACAACCTACAAGTTGTTTGTAATCGCCGCAGCGGTCGTGGTGCTTATGGCACTTTGGCTACTACTGACACGCACTCGAATTGGCTTAATAATGCGAGCAACTCAGCTTAATCGTGACATGGCGATCGCACATGGAATTAATGTGGACAAAGTCTATGCACTGGTGTTTGGTTTAGGGGCGGCGCTGGCTGCATTGGGTGCAGTGCTCATCGTACCTGTGCAACAAGCACATTATCTTATGGGGGGTGATCCGCTGCTGCTTTCGTTTATTGTCGTCATTATCGGTGGGCTTGGCAGCATCGCGGGTACCGTAGTCGCTGCACTACTTATCGGCATGAGTGATGGGATACTCTCCGTGTTTGTGTCAGCAACTCTTGCAAAAATTCTAGCCACTCTGCTCGTCGCATTTGTCTTGGTATTTCGTCCACAGGGATTATTCGGGCGGCGAGAGGCATGATTGAAACAGCACGCAGTACCGTTCTGCACGTAGCAATTGTAGCGCTGCTTTGCGCACTTTATTTTATTCTTCCCGAATACCACAGTGGTAGTTTGGCGCGCATCATGGTGCTTGCTGTGTATGCTATGGGATTTAATCTGCTGTTTGGTTATACCGGCTTACTTAGCCTTGGCCATGCTTTGTTTTTCGCAGCTGGGCTATACGGTCTTGGCTTAACCATGCACTGGCTGGATTGGTCGCCAGCACCTGCACTCATTGCAGGAGTCATCGCCGCGTTATTGGTCTCAGCCTGCATTGGTTTTCTGGCACTGCGCACCACTGGTGTAGCGTTCATGATAGTGACATTGATGTTTGCTCAAGCAGGCTACTTAAGTACGCTGTTGTTTGGCAACTATACGCGCGGTGATGAAGGCTTTGTGATCAAACAGGCTAATCGAGCCATTGGTGCAATCGATTTATCACAACCTGCAAATCGTTACTTTGCCGCCTTGATAATATTTGCTCTCGTGCTGTTGTTAATTGGTGTAATCGTTCATTCACGTTTTGGGAAAACACTGGTTGCCATACGTGAAAACGAAGAGCGAGCGCGAATGCTCGGCTACAATACGGTAAAAATAAAATTCTATGCCATCGTACTTTCAGGCACCTTATCGGGGCTTGCCGGAGCAAGTTATGCCTTACTATTTGGGTACGTGGGAGCCACCTTCGCCTCGGTTCAGTACTCTATCTTCCCACTGCTTTGGGTTTTATTAGGCGGTGCTGGCACAACCATCGGCCCACTCATTGGAACGGTGTTTATGTTTTATTTAATAGACATATCCAGTGAATACACCAGCGCTTACATGCTAATTGCCGGTTTGATTCTAATCCTTCTCACTTTGTTCGCTCCACAAGGACTTGCCGGGGTAATAAGAAATCGAATAGCGCCCTGGTTACCATGAACTTACTTGAAACAAAAGGCTTGTCCAAGCACTATGCTGGACTAAAAGCCGTAGAAGATGTTGATTTCGTTTTGCCAGAAGGCGGCGTTCGCGCATTAATTGGCCCTAATGGCGCCGGCAAAACGACGTTTGTCAGTTTACTCAGCGGCCGAATTCAGGCAACCGCTGGCCAGGTTATCTTTAAAGGTAAAACGGTAACCAGCCTGTCAGCCCATCAACGTATATCGCTTGGCATGGCTTATACGTTTCAGATCACATCCATCTTTTCTCGACTATCTGTGCACGAGAACGTCGCACTAGCCGCTCGGCGGCTGACGCAAAACCGCCAACTCATTAATGACAACGTAAACACCGCACTGGAGCGTGTAGGCCTTGCACAGATGGCTAAACAAATCGCTGGCGATTTAAGTTATGGGCATCAGCGCTTACTGGAAATTGCTATGGGACTTGTTCAGTCGCCGCAGCTGTTCATACTTGATGAGCCCACGCAAGGCCTGGCAGAAGCGGAAATAGCCTCGTTTATTACACTTATAAAAGGACTATCGACTGAAACCAGCATTCTGCTCATTGAACACAATATGGATGTCGTTATGGCAACAGCCGATACAATCACCGTGTTGAATTTCGGTGAAATTCTGGCTGAAGGCACGCCAGATGAAATTAAATCCAATGAGTCGGTGCAGGCCGCCTATCTGGGCACACACTGATGTTATCAGTCAAAGACATACACGTCTCCTATGGCAGCGTACAGGTATTGTTCGGTGTTTCCATAGAAGTATCTCCAGGCGAAATACTGTGCCTGCTTGGCCGTAATGGCGCAGGAAAAACGACAACCTTAAAAACCATCATGGGCTTGGTACCACTCACCTCTGGTCAGGTTAATTTAGGTTCGAACGCAATTTCAAACTTACCGGCACACAGCATTCCAAGGCGGGGCATCGCCTATGTGCCACAGGGGCGGGGTTTGTTTTCAGAGCTCAGTGTGGCTCAGAACCTGGAAGTTGGTTTGATGGTTAATAAATCAAGCAAAGCCATCAGAGAAAATACCCTCGAACTGTTTCCACGATTGAAAGAGCGCCTCAAACAACCAGCAGAAACACTCTCTGGTGGAGAACAACAAATGTTGGCCATGGCTCGTGCCATGTGTACAGAACCCAAGGTGCTACTACTAGACGAGCCTACTGAAGGGCTACAACCTTCAATGATTTCATTGATACAGGACGTGATACAACGCTTGAAAGACGACAAGGTCGCTATTGTGCTGGTTGAACAACATGTTGAATCAGCTCTTTCCATAGCTGATCGTATAACGTTTATTGAAAACGGACGCAGTGTGGATACTGCATCATCAATTGCGCTGCGTAACGATAGAAGCAGAATCCATCAGTACCTTGGAGTAAGCTAGTAGCGCAGATGCACTATTTACAGTAGTGCTTCTCTCTAAAATTGGGCTCAATTTCCAAGTTCAATTCTGCTTAAGTTGCGTTTTTTATAAACCGCCCGCTTTGCAAATCTTCCATCGCCTGGCGTATTTCAGCTTGCGTATTCATCACAATTGGACCATGCCAGGCCACAGGTTCTTGCAATGGTTTGCCGGAGATAAGCAAAAAGCGCACACCCTGCTCGCCAGATCGCACGACCACTTCATCGCCACTGCTAAACAACACCAATGTTCTATTACCGCTTTGATCGCGAAGCGTTATTTCTTCACCCGCAATTTCTTTTTCAACTAACACACCAACAGGATCGGATACGTCTTTAAAGCTGGCGCTGCCTTCAATTACATAGGCAAAGGCGGTGCGATACGTATCTACCGGCAACACCTTACGCGTGTTTGGCGGTACGTAAACATCCAGATACTGAGGTTCTGAGGCAATACCTTCCACAGGGCCGGACCTACCCCAGAAATTACCAACGATCACGCGCACGGTTGTACCATCGTCATCCATTATTTCTGGAATTTCTGTGCCTTCAATATCCTGGTAACGGGGTGCAGTCATCTTCAATGAGGAAGGTAGATTTGCCCATAACTGAAACCCATGCATTTTGCCCTGTACATCACCTTCCGGCATTTCCTGGTGCAATATGCCGCTGCCTGCTGTCATCCACTGAACACTGCCAGGACCAAGTGTTCCAGCATTGCCTAAACTGTCTGCATGGGAGACGCTACCGGCCAAGACGTAGGTGATGGTTTCAATCCCACGGTGCGGATGCCACGGAAAACCCGCGGCATATTGCTGAGGATCGTCGTTGCGAAAATCATCCAACAACAAAAATGGATCGCTGGTTTTCGTATCACCAAAGCCAAACACACGCTCTAGCTGAACACCAGCCCCTTCGCGCGTGGACTGTGTACCGGATATCGACTTTATCGCTCTGATGGACATGTAGAGTTACTCTTTAAACCCAGATGTAAATGATGGGTGCACAGCACGCACGAATCAAGTGTATTCGTGCGATGATATCTGCCATAAATCATCACAATGACCGGTCTATGTACTACCAACAGAACTTCCAACGCGCATTTGGCACCTTCCCGCTAAAAGGTGATGAGCTGGCAACAGCTCTAATAACGGCCCTGGATGTTGGTTATCGAGCCATAGACACCGCACAGTTTTATGAGAACGAAAAAGACATCGGTTCGGTGCTGTCCAGCTCACGAATAAAGCGCGATTCTCTTTGCATCACAACCAAAGTGGCGAACAGTAATTTCAGTGAAGATAAATTTTTACCTTCTGTTGAACAAAGCCTCGACAAGCTTAAACTGGAGTATGTTGATGTACTGTTGCTACATTGGCCTCCAGCAGATGGTGACATCGAACAGCCTGTAGAAATGCTGTTAGGTGCGCATCAAAAAGGCTATGCCAAACACATTGGCGTGTCGAACTTTACATCCGCCATGCTTGATAAGCTCATAACGTTAACTGATTTGCCCATCGCAACCAATCAAGTGGAGTTTCATCCATTGCTGAATCAGGAAATATTACTCAAACGGGCAGATAAAACTGGTATACCTTTATCATCGTACTGCTCGGTAGCACGAGGTGCTGCGCTCACACTGCCAGGGATTATTGAACTTGCCCAGCAGTATGAACGCAGCGCAGCACAAATTGTTTTGCGTTGGATATTACAAAAAGGCGTCAGCATCAACACTATGTCCACAAACCCTGAGAATATTCGAGACAATTACAACATCATGGATTTTTCATTATCCAATGCAGACATCGCTATAATTGACGCCATGACGGTCGCCAATAAACGCATCGTGGATAAAACGCTGGTGCCGTGGGCGCCAGAGTGGGACTAATCTAAGCCCAGCATTGCTCTATTGGCGGCATCATCACTTCCACTGCCTGCAAAATCATCGAAAGCAGTCTCTGTCACCCGAATAATATGCTCTTTGACGAATTGCGCACCTTCTTTGGCGCCATCTTCGGGATGTTTTAAAGCACATTCCCATTCCACGACCGCCCAGCCATCAAAATCGATGGCGGCTAGTTTTGAGAAAATAGAAACAAAGTCGACCTGGCCATCACCGAGACTACGAAACCGCCCCGCTCGATCAACCCAGCTCTGATAACCAGAATAAACCCCTTGCCTGCCTGTAGGATTGAATTCGGCATCTTTAACATGAAACATCTTTATCCTGTCTTGATAAATATCGATGTTGTCGAGATAATCGAGGCATTGCAAAAGGTAGTGCGAAGGATCGTAAAGCATATTACAGCGCGCGTGGTTATCCACGCGTTCAAGGAACATCTCAAACGTCACTCCATCGTGCAGGTCTTCACCCGGGTGTATTTCGTAGCAAATATCGACACCGTTGGCATCTGCATGATCAAGTATTGGCCGCCAGCGTTTGGCAAGTTCATCAAATGCAGCCTCTATTAGGCCGGCTGGGCGCTGTGGCCAGGGATAAACGTATGGCCAGGCAAGTGCGCCGGAAAACGATGCCATTGCGCCAATGCCTAAATGGTGAGATGCCGTTATGGCTTTATTAACTTGGTCTACAGCCCATGCCTGGCGAGCGCTCGGATTAGCCCTAACAGCAGGATCAGCAAAACCGTCAAAAGCGGTATCATAGGCCGGATGTACAGCGACAAGCTGCCCCTGTAAATGCGTGGACAACTCGGTAATCTCAATCCCATTTTGCGCAGCAACACCTGTAAGCTCATCGCAGTAGGTTTTTGATTCAGCGGCTTTTGTTAGATCAATTAGATTGCTATCCCAACTGGGCAACTGTACACCTTTGTAGCCACACTCCGCTGCCCAGCGAGTAATGCCATCCCAGCTATTAAATGGGGCGCTATCACCACCAAATTGCGCTAAAAACAACGCAGGGCCTTTAAGTGTTTTCATGCCAGTCTCCAGTTTCATACGGTGTGATTCGCAGGCGCTTAAATATTCAAGAGGTGGCTTGCTGATTTCTATCACGATAGCAGCCTTGCGCGTTTTTTCCTACGCTCCGGTAGCACCCTCTGCCAGTTTCTAAGGCACCTTGCAAGAACTGAATATTCATGGGCTGTATCACAGTTCATTAGGATATTACACGATACATCACAATTTACAGGGACCAATAGTGCACTGATTCAAGCCGTCAATCCACCAGTCGCTATCCTTCAGCAGCGGAATACAATAATAATAGGATTATCAATGAGTGACAAATATCGCCTGGTCACAAGAAGTGACTTTGATGGGCTGGTCTGCGCAGTCTTGCTAAAGCACATCGACGTTATCGATGACATTGCCTTTGTACACCCCAAAGACATGCAGGATGGCAAAATAGCCATCTCATCAAAAGACATCACCACCAACCTACCCTATGTTGACAGCGCTCATCTTGTATTCGATCATCATGAGTCTGAAACACGGCGTAATGATACATCGGTCGAAAACTACATCATAGATTCAAACGCACCTTCTGCGGCGCGCGTTGTATGGCGACACTACGGTGGCGATAAGACATTTCCAGGGAGCTGGAACGATATGATGCTTGCAGTTGATAAAGCTGACTCAGCTCAGTACTCCATGGAAGAAGTGCTCGCACCGCAAAACTGGGAGTTATTGAATCTGCTAATGGATTCTCGTACAGGATTGGGTCGTTTTCGAGAATTCAGAATATCTAATTACCAATTAATGATGGATTTGATCGACTACTGTCGCAATCATACCATTCAGGATATCTTGGAGTTACCTGACATCCGCGAACGAGTTGAGCTGCATAACAAGTACAGTCAGGATTTTCAAGATCAATTGGAACGTTGTGGCACCGTGCATGAAAACCTGGTTGTACTCGACTTAAGGGCAGAGGACGTCATTTATCCAGGCAGTCGTTTTTATATCTATGCGATGTATCCGCAGTGTAACATCTCCATACATCAAATGAACGGTTTCAAGAATCAGAATACGGTTTTCGCAACCGGAAAATCCATTTTTGATCGCAGCTGTAAAACGAACGTAGGTGATCTAATGCTCCAATACGGCGGAGGCGGCCACTCAGCAGCCGGCACATGCCAGGTTGAAAACGATCAAGCAGAACAGGTACTCGACGTGTTGGTTAGCACAATAAACAATAACGAAAAAGAGTTAAAGAAGGCTAGCTAACGATAAGCCATTCTGACGGCTTAGCAAACACATTTATCATTTTTGGCCCCTTTAGCAGGAACACATTCGAAACTGCCCCAGTATGCTGGGGATGGAAATATCTGATATTGTAGATACACCCTACAACTTGAGAGATTCACATGGATGTGAATACCCAGTGCCCGCGCTGCG
>CAYSZH010000174.1:0-8987 GCA_964435305.1 uncultured Granulosicoccaceae bacterium | reverse complement strand
CGTCTTCAAGTAAAAGCTTGCCGTCCTGCCGTTTAATTGATCCCTGGTTTAATTCAAACGACTTTAATGATGTACCCGCCACAGCCATGGCATCTGTCACAAGATAAAGACGCCCCATTCCACCCATAGTGTTCAGCGCAAGCTTGAGTGTCTCTGCATGAACATGTACACCGTCCGCTATGAACCCCGCCGTACAAGCCGCATTATTTAAACAGGCACCCACAAGCCCAGGTTCACGGCTGCATAACTGGCTCATCGCATTAAAAAGGTGTGTAACACACAGCGCCCCTGCATCCTGATAGGCACGGCAAGTTGAGTAGTTTGCATTACTGTGACCAAGAGCGACTATAACCCCTGCTTTAGCCAATGTGGCGACTTGCTCAATATCGCAATTCTCGGGTGCTATGGTGATCTTAAGCTTGGGCAAAATTTCAGCGGCACGCAATAATTCATCCATGTCTTTTGCTTGCATTTTTCGGATATACGATGCATCGTGCGCACCTTTTTTATCGAGTGAAAGATGCGGGCCTTCAAGGTGCAAACCGGCAATGGCTGACACCTCTTCTGTAACCGCTTTCGCTACGGCCTTGATAGCAGCACTCGTGCGCTCAGGTGTATCGCTGATCAGTGTAGGAAGAAATTTTGTGGTACCTAGCTTTCGATGTGCAACAGCGATGCGGCGCAACGAATCCACATCTGGTTTGGTGTTAAACAACACTCCGCCACCGCCATTGACTTGTAAATCGCAGTAGCCTTGCGACAAGGTTGCACCCAGTAGCGCAACGCTACGCGCATGGGCTGGTGCCTCTTGCTCGGGCACGACAGCCGTGCAAACGCTGTTTTCAAACACGGCGCAATGATCAACAAGAAGCTCGCTTCCTGTAAAGATATTACCGCCTGAAAAGCAAATTGTATCGCCACTCATATCAAACTGAACAAGTTAACCAGCCAAAGCAAACCCAAACAAAAAAGCCGGGTAATAACCCGGCTCTTAATGCAAATTGACAAAAAAGGCAGCGTTTAAAATAAGCCGTCTATCTGGCCCTGATCGTTCAAACGAATCGATTCTGCTGCAGGCATTCGCGGCAAGCCAGGCATTGTCATAATCGCACCGCATATGGCAACGATAAAGCCTGCTCCAGCTGAGAGTCGCACTTCGCGAATCGGTAAGCTGTGGCCCGTAGGTGCGCCACGTAAGTTAGGGTCAGTCGAAAACGAGTACTGAGTTTTAGCAATACAGATGGGTAAATTGCCGTAACCGGCTTCTTCCCACGCTTTAAGCTGATCGCGAATCGCGTTGTCAGCGATGACCTCATCTGCGCGGTAAATCTCTTTCGCGATGGTTTCGATCTTATCCATCAGAGGCATTGCATCTGGATACAGCGGTGCGTAATTGGCCGCATCCGAATCCACTAGCTCAACCACGCGCTCAGCCAATGCTTTGGTTCCGGCAGAACCATCAGCCCAGTGTTTACACACAATGGCTTCGGACCCCTGGCTGCTTACATACTCTTTGCAGGCTGCAATTTCTGCATCGGTATCCAGTGTGAAGTGGTTAATACCCACCACAACCGGTACGCCGTATTTCTTTAAATTTTCGATGTGCCTGCCAAGGTTTGCACAACCGGCTTTAACGGCGTCTACGTTTTCAGCGTTAAGATCATCTTTTGCAACGCCACCGTTCATTTTCATCGCACGGATAGTCGCAACCAACACCACAGCCGACGGTGCAATTCCCGCTTTGCGGCATTTTATATCAAGGAATTTTTCAGCGCCCAGATCGGCACCGAAGCCCGCTTCAGTGACAACATAATCAGCTAATTTAAGCGCCGTTTTTGTTGCGATAACTGAGTTACAACCGTGCGCAATGTTGGCAAATGGACCGCCGTGTACAAACGCCGGATTGTTTTCTAGTGTTTGCACAAGGTTTGGTTGCATCGCATCTTTAAGTAGAACCGTCATGGCGCCATCAGCTTTTATATCACGGCAGTAGATGGGTGACTTATCGCGACGATAGGCAACGATGATGTCACCCAGGCGCTTTTCAAGATCGTCGAGATCGTTTGCCAAACACAAAATGGCCATAACCTCAGAAGCAACAGTGATATCAAAGCCCGCTTCACTGGGAAAGCCATTTGTGGCGCCACCTAAGCTTGCCGTGATTTGGCGCAAGGCGCGATCGTTCATGTCCATTACACGACGCCACACAACTCTTCTGGAATCAATCTCTAAGGCGTTACCCCAGTAAATATGGTTATCAATCATGGCGGAGAGTAAATTGTGCGCAGAGGTAATGGCGTGGAAGTCGCCTGTGAAGTGCAAGTTCATGTCTTCCATGGGCACAACCTGCGCATGGCCGCCACCGGCTGCTCCGCCTTTCATACCAAAGCATGGCCCGAGCGAGGCTTCACGAATACAGATCATGGCGTTTTTACCAATGGCATTTAAGCCATCGCCCAAACCCACCGTGGTGGTGGTTTTACCTTCACCCGCAGGTGTAGGGTTAATCGCCGTAACAAGAATGAGTTTGCCGTCTTTGTTACCCGACTGCGCCTTAATGAATTCGTCTGACACCTTGGCCTTGTCATGACCATAAGGGACGAGCGATTCTGAAGGGATATTCAGCTTTTGACCAATATCCAGGATGGGAAGCTTGTTGGCTTCGCGTGCGATTTCGATATCTGTTTTAACTGCCATCTGTTTGATCTCTGTGAGTCTTGTTGATAAGGACAAGACGTGTTCACCAAAAAAAACAGGCCCTAAGCCCTGCTCCAACTGTACACCGATACAATGCCGTTACGGATATAAGCTATGCGACAACATTTCTGCATAACGCGACAAGATCGCACCAAATTGATGCTCTTGTTCCTATACCGCTAAAACACATAAGCCGGTACTTCTAATAATCAAACTCTGGCACCTAAAACCAAATCGATTTTAGATGCCAAAGCTTGTTAATGCATTAGCAAGTACCTGGCTTTATCACAATTTGTACTAGTGAAAGCCAATCAAAAGAGGGGTACTTACTTTAACCAATCGCCTTAAGCAGGGTTTCACCTAGCTTTGCAGGAGAAGGTGATACGACAATGCCGGCAGCTTCCATCGCTGCAATCTTGTCATCAGCCCCACCTTTACCACCCGAAATAACCGCACCCGCGTGGCCCATGGTTCGACCTGGAGGTGCTGTACGCCCGGCAATAAAACCGGCAATGGGTTTTTTACGCCCTTTTGCAGCCTGCTCTGTTAACCACTCTGCCGCTTCTTCTTCAGCAGAGCCACCAATCTCACCGATCATGATGATGGACTTGGTTTCATCATCAGATAAAAAGAGATCCAGCACATCAATAAACTCAGTGCCCTTAACAGGGTCGCCACCGATACCAACAGCCGATGTTTGCCCAAGGCCTGCGGTGGTGGTTTGATACACCGCCTCGTAGGTGAGCGTGCCAGAACGAGACACAACCCCAACTGAACCTTTGTGGAAAATGCTGCCAGGCATAATGCCGATCTTGCATTCATTAGGTGTCAGAATGCCCGGACAGTTAGGCCCCACAAGACGCGAGTTTGAATCACGAATGCGTGCTTTAACTTCAACCATGTCTCTTACAGGCACACCTTCAGTAATACAGATGATAAGCGGCACTTCAGCATCAATTGCTTCGGTGATAGCACCAGCAGCACCGGCAGGTGGTACGTAAACAACAGAGGCATTTGCACCTGTTTGCGCAACACCTTCGGCTACTGTGGCAAAGATCGGCAACTCTGTACCTTTGGCTGATCCGTTTTCACAGGTCCAGATACTGCCGCCTTTTTTGGGGTGTATGCCACCCACCATTTGCGAACCATGGTAGTCGAGCGCTTGTTCAGTGTGGAAGGTGCCAGTACGACCAGTTAAGCCTTGTACCAATACTTTTGTGTTTGAATCAATAAGAATAGACATGTGTTATTACCCCTTCACCGCTTTAACAATTTTTTGAGCTGCATCGTCGAGATCGTCAGCTGCGATGACATCAAGGTCACTGTCATTAATGATGGCCTTGCCTTCTTTTACTTTTGTGCCTTCAAGCCTCACCACGAGCGGCACTTTTAATCCAACATCTTTAACCGCCTGTACAACACCTTCAGCGATCACATCACAGCGCATGATGCCACCAAAGATGTTCACTAAAATGCCTTTTACATTTGGGTCGGATGTAATGATCTTAAACGCGGCCGTGACTTTTTCTGTGGTTGCACCACCACCAACGTCTAAAAAGTTGGCAGGTTCTGCACCGTAGAGTTTGATGATATCCATGGTGGCCATGGCCAGGCCAGCACCGTTAACCATGCAGCCGATATCACCATCGAGTGCGATGTAGGCAAGGTCATGTTTAGACGCTTCTATTTCTTTTTCATCTTCTTCGGTTTCGTCACGCAGCTCTGCAATATCAGCATGTCGAAACAGAGCGTTGCCATCAAAAGAGACTTTTGCATCAAGCACTTTTAAGTGACCGTCTTTGAGCACCACTAAGGGGTTAACTTCGAGCAGGCTCATATCACTTTCAACAAACGCTTTATACAAGATGGGAAACAGGGTTTTTCCATCCTCAGCTGCGGCGCCTGTTAATTCAAATGCCTGGTTAAGTTTGGCCACATCGCTATCGGTGATGCCCGTGAGCGCATCAATTCCTATAGTGTGGATTTTTTCAGGTGTATCGTGTGCCACTTGCTCAATGTCCATCCCACCCTCGGTGGATGCCACAAATGAAAACAAGCTGGTTTCGCGATCGACAAGAATGGATAGATACAGTTCGCGATCGATCTCGGCACCGTTTTCGATATACAAGCGGTTAACCTGTTTTCCGCCTGGCCCGGTCTGATTCGTGACCAGGGTTTTACCGAACATTTCTTCTGCGTTGGTTTTTGCCTCGTCTGCCGAGAAGCACACTCGAACACCGCCTTTTGCATCAGCGGCGAGTTCCTTGAATTTCCCTTTACCGCGACCACCCGCATGAATCTGACTCTTCACAACGTATACAGGGCCCGGCAAGGATGCTATGGCCTTGTCGATGTCGGTCAAGGACAGCACCGGTGCCCCTTCCGATATGGGGGCGCCAAACCCCGCCAGCAGCTTTTTGGCCTGGTACTCGTGAATGTTCATCGTCGATGCGTCTCCTTATCAGGAATGGGTTATGGGTTATCAGCGTTATTTTGCCGCATGCGGAGTCGGTGTACATAGACACCCACTCTTTGTGTTGCGCAATAACTGCTTGGAGCAGAATTCACTAACCCGCTGCAACGCATAATCAACCGCGCCCAACGGGCATCAGAGCAACGACAAGTGTAGACCACCGCCGACCACGCAACACACACGCTTGCATGAGCGTTTACCCTTGAAATAATTCCCCCATAATACCTCGCTAATACGCTCGAATAACCCATCGACCACTATTACCCTTAGGCGCTTATCGCATCATTTTCAGTGGATCGGGATGCTTTGCAGGCCGAAAACTTAAATTCCGGGATTTTGCCGTACGGATCCAGCTGCGGATTGGTCAATACATTTGCAGCCGCCTCCACGTAGGCAAACGGAACGAACACCATATCTTCAGCCACCGCGCGATCGGCCCTTGCCATGATATTGATGCTACCGCGACGCGTTTCAATCGTTATGAGCTCCCCTGCCTGAACACCAAGAGCACGTAAGGTTTTGGGATGCAAGGAAGCGTTCGCCTCAGGCTCAGCCCAATCGAGCACCGATGCTCGACGTGTCATTGAGCCAGTATGCCAATGCTCAAGCTGACGCCCGGTTGTCAGAATCATTGGGAAATCCGCATCGGGTGTTTCAGCGGGAGCCGTGACGGCAGCGGGCGTAAACCGCGCTCGCCCTTCTGGTCTTGGAAACCCATCGCCAAATACGATCGCCTGGCCCGGGTCATCCTCACTGAGTGACGGGTATGTCACCGCCGCTTGCTCTAAACGCTCCCACGTGATGTTATCCAGCGAGTTCATGGTCTGCTTCATTTCAGCAAACACTTCACTGGGGTGAGTGTATTCCCAGTTAAGCCCAATGCGCTTGGCTAGTTCTACCGTGATCCACCAGTCCTCTTTTGCATCCCCAGGTGGTGGCACTGCGGGGCGTCCCATTTGCACCTGACGATTGGTGTTGGTGACGGTACCGGTTTTTTCTGGCCATGCAGACGATGGCAGAATGACATCGGCATAATTCGCTGTTTCAGTTAGAAAGATGTCTTGCACCACAAGGTGTTCAAGTTTGGCCAGCGCATCACGGGCATGTTCAACATCCGGGTCTGACATGGCGGGGGTTTCACCCAACACATACATGCCTCGAATGTCGCCATCGTGCACGGCATCCATGATCTCAACCACCGTTAAGCCTTTTTCTTTATCGATATTGTCCGAACCCCACACACCGTGAAAGGCGGATCGTACACCATCATCACTAACTGACTGGTAGTCGGGTAAGAACATTGGGATGAGACCGGCATCGGAAGCTCCCTGCACATTGTTTTGACCACGTAAGGGGTGTAGGCCCGATCCAGGGCGCCCTACCTGACCACACATTAAGGCAAGCGATATCAGACAACGTGAATTGTCTGTACCGTGGATGTGTTGTGAAATCCCCATGCCCCAGAAAATCATGGCCGATGTGGCGCCTGCAAATGTGCGGGCTACCTGACGCAGTTCATCCGCTTCGATTCCACAAAGCTCTGACATTTTCTCTGGTGGAAAATCGGCCAGGTGAGCTTTCATCGCCTCCCAGTTCTCGGTGTATCCGGCAATGTATTGCGCATCGAACAAGTTCTCTTCAACAATCACATGCATGATGGCGTTGAGCATGGCAACGTCGGTGCCCGGACGGAATTGCAGCATGTGCGCGGCATGGCGCTTCAAGCCTTGACCGCGGGGATCCATGACGATGAGTTTGCCACCGCGCTTTACAAACTGTTTGAAATAGGTTGCCGCCACAGGGTGGTTTTCAGTTGGGTTTGCGCCAATCACAATCGCCACATCGGCGTTTTCAATTTCATTGAATGTGGCGGTTACCGCACCTGAGCCAACGTTTTCCAAAAGCGCCGCAACAGAAGATGCATGACATAAACGGGTGCAGTGATCTACATTGTTATGCCCAAAGCCTTGTCGAATAAATTTTTGAAAAAGATAGGCTTCCTCGTTGGAACATTTTGCAGAACCAAACCCTGCAACGCGTTTACCGGTGTCATCACGCAACCCAGAAAAACCACCCGCTGCCGCATCCAAAGCTTCTTCCCAGCTGGCTTCACGAAAGTGTGACAACACGTTAGAAGGATCAACATTGAGCCCTTTAGCAGGCGCATCGTCACGTCGAATTAACGGTTTAGTGAGCCTGTGAGGATGAGCAATATAATCAAATCCGAAGCGGCCTTTCACACATAATCTGTTCTCATTAGATGGGCCTTCAATTCCATCTACCCAGGCAATCTTTTCATCTTTTATTTTGAACGATAACTGACAACCCACACCACAATAAGGACACACACTTTTTACTTCTCTATCGAAGTCTTTACTGTCACCAACGCCGCTACTGCTTTGCGTTGTGGCGGGCATTAGGGCACCGGTTGGACAGGCTTGTACACATTCACCACAGGCAACACAGGTGGATTCGCCCATTGGGTCGTCAAGATCAAACGTGATCTTGGCGTCATGGCCACGGCCTGACATCCCGATAACATCGTTAACTTGCACTTCACGACACGCACGAACGCACAAATTACAATGGATGCAAGCATCCAGGTTAACGTGCATGGCAAGGTGGGAACTATCAATAAGCGGGATACGCTCTATTTCAATTTTTGGAAAACGACTCTCAGTGACATTCTGCATATTCGCCATGTCCCAAAAATGCGAAGAGCGATCGTGCGCTGATGCCTTTTCCGGCTGATCAGCCAGCAACAGTTCCACCATCATTTTCCTGGACTTCACCGCTCGATCAGATGTGGTTGTAACCACCATGCCTTCAACCGGATTACGGATACAGGAGGCCGCTAGCGTGCGCTCACCTTCTATCTCCACCATGCACGCGCGGCAGTTACCATCTGAACGATAACCTGTTGCATCTTTATGACACAGGTGTGGAATAAGCGTGCCTTCGCGTTTAGCCACTTCCCACAATGTTTCATCAGGCATGGCAGATACGCTTTTGCCATCGAGTGTAAAGTTGATTGTGTTACTCATCGTTTTATACCTCGTCGACAAAATGCTTCATGGTCAGCAGAATCGGATTAGGCGCTGCCTGACCAAGGCCACAAATGGAGGCATCCACCATGGTGTCGCACAGCTCTGTTAATAAAGGCTGATCCCATTTGTCTTTTTCCATTAATTTAACCGCTTTTTCACAACCCACACGACAGGGTGTGCACTGGCCACAACTTTCATCTTCAAAAAAGCGCAGCATGTTTAAGGCGGCGTCTTTAACGCTGTCTTTATCTGATAACACGACAATGGCGGCCGAACCTATAAATGAACCCAATGGTTGCAAGGTATCAAAATCCATTGGTACATCATTGATAGAAGCCGGTAGTATCCCAGCAGAAGGCCCGCCCGGTTGATAGGCTTTAAAGGTATGGCCATCGAGCATGCCGCCTGCCGCTTCTATAAGGTCGGTGATCGTTGAGCCAGCAGCCAACAAACGCACACCCGGATTTTTAACACGCCCCGATATCGAAAAAGAACGTAAACCGACTCGGCCATTTTTTTCCGTGCTGTTCAGCACTTCTGGCCCTTCACGGCAGATACGCGCAATCCAATGCAAGGTTTCTACGTTGTGCACAAGCGTGGGTCGATTAAAAATACCCACCTGCGCAACATAAGGTGGACGGTGCCTGGGCAAACCGCGTTTGCCTTCAATTGATTCGATCATGGCACTTTCTTCACCGCAGAAAGTGCCGCACATTTGTGTCAAGTATATACCCGGTACAGCAGTGAGTACTGGGTACACCGGTTTAGGG
>CAYSZH010000173.1:0-9050 GCA_964435305.1 uncultured Granulosicoccaceae bacterium | reverse complement strand
TATTGAAAGTTTTCTAAAAAAATATCTCTCTTGAAGCAGTAGGAAGAATAAAGGCTATTTTTTTAGCCTGCAAGCTGTGAAATACAACATTGCGGCAGCACACAAGTCGCTCGGTAATTAAACCGACAGTTCCGCTTGCTAATGACACTTTTACAATTAACAAACAAATTGATCAACAAACAAATTGATTAACGAATAAATTGATCAACATAATCCTCACCCAAACCCACTTTTGCATAATGGGCTCGGCACATATCGATTTTGGTAAAAACATCTTCATAGCCTAATACCTCACCCCAGGGGTCCACATAGCACATGACGCCATTGACTTGAAAGTAGGTGATCATCTCATCCACACCTTCAGGCACGACCAAGGTGTGGGTTTCACCTGGTGGCTCAAATACATAAGACCCCTCTTCTGCCATCCAATCGTGTTCCAGATAATGCCACCGTCCTTTGAGCACCCAACCGTGTACGGGTTGGGGATGACGATGACGTGACAACACACCTGATTTAGTGACTTTAAGCAAATTAGTCCAATAACCCTGAGATCGGTTTAGACACAGCGGCCGCAACCAAACGTTTTCAGCTTGAGGCACCCATATTCGATCATCTTCTGGGATGGCATTGGGAATGACGATCTCATCTTGTGCATCTTTAGGAAACGGCAATTGATAAGGGGTGCGTTCGTTGTATTCTTTTTCTTTTTCGCTCATAGTCAAATTATTCCGCTCTTAGCATTCTTGTACAGCACACACAGCGCTCGCAGCGCTTATAGCGCTTTATAACCACCGTCCACCGGATAAACAGATCCAGTGACAAAACTTGCATCTTCTGATAAAAGCCATTTCACCACATTACCCACTTCTTTGGCTTTACCCCAGCGATTCATCGGCGTTCTGCCAAGAATAGCCGCATTGCGCTCGGGTGCATCTCTAATGCCTTGTGTCATCTCTGTTTCGATCCAACCAGGTGCAATAGCGTTAACCCTAATGCCATCTTCCGCCCACTTACCAGCCAACGCTTTAGTTAACTGTGCAACACCGCCTTTTGATGCCGAATAGGCTGGCACCAGTGGCCCACCAAAGGTGCTGAGCATAGATGCAGTATTAACAATGGCGCCTGCACTTTTAACCAACAATGGATGAGCGGCAACGCAGCAACGCATGGTGCCTGTTAAATTGACATCAATCACTTTTTGAAAAACATCCAAATCGTATTCGGCATCACGTTGCAATATGCCAGCACAATTTACCAAGGCACCAAGGCTACTTAAATTATTAAATAGTGCCGTAACCGAATCATTATCTGTAACGTCAAGCAATTGCACATCGATATCAGCAGGTGCTTCAAACGCGTCAATTTCAGCTTGGGAATTACTCGCCGCGATCACATGCCAGCCAGATTCAAACAACACATGCGCTACCGCTGCACCAATACCCCGCGTACCACCGGTAACAACCACTGTTTTTTTCATTGTATTTTCTTAGGCTCGACAAAACGACGCTTGTAATGTGTATATCGCGTAGGGTATTCGGCTGTCAAGGAGTTTAGGGGGTTAAGATGAATTGGGAAGAGCTGCCAAGGTTCTTAGCAGATTAAATGAGGTTAAGAGATACGTTTAGCCTATGAAAAGGCCGCCTCGTTGCAAGGCGGCCTTTCTTTTCTATTTAATTATGCCTGTAAATCAAATCGATCGGCATTCATAACTTTTGTCCAGGCGCTAACAAAATCCTGCACAAATTTTTCGGCATTATCGTCTTGTGCATACACCTCTGCATAAGAACGTAAAATCGAATTTGAACCAAACACCAGATCAGCACTTGTCGCGGTCCACTTGACATTGCCACTGGCACGATCACGGATCTCAAACGTGCCATCGGATTCAACTGGATGCCAACTGTTGTTCATATCGGTTAAGTTAACGAAAAAATCGTTTGTGAGCTGCCCTACCCGATCAGTGAAAACGCCGTGCTTTGAACCGCCATGATTAGTACCAAGCACACGCATACCACCTAATAAAACGGTTAGCTCAGCTGCTGTGATGCCCAGTAGTTGCGCTCTATCGAGCATCAACTCTTCAGGGCCTACTGCATATTTCGCTTGTTCGTAGTTGCGAAAACCATCAGCAATCGGCTCAAGCACAGAAAAACTCTCTGCATCAGTTGCCTCATCAGTCGCATCGCCACGACCTGCGGCAAATGGAACGTTGACGCTTCCACCAGCTGCTTTGATCGATTGTTCAAGACCCACGTTACCAGCAAGCACTATCACATCAGCAATAGAGGCTTTTGCATCAGACGCAATTTTTCCAAGAACATCTAATACCCTGCCTAAACGCTCAGGTTCGTTCGCTTCCCAATGTTTTTGTGGTGCCAAACGAATGCGTGCACCATTTGCACCACCACGCTTATCGGAACCTCGGAAGGTACGAGCACTGTCCCAAGCCGTAGCAATCATGTCGCTGGCACTTAAACCACTGTTAGCAATTTTTGCTTTTACCGCGTCAACATCGTAAGCAGTTGAACCTGCAGGCACTGGGTCTTGCCAGATTAAATCTTCTGCAGGCACATCTGGCCCGAGATAGTTAACCTTAGGGCCCATATCACGATGCGTAAGCTTGAACCAGGCACGTGCAAACGTATCTTCAAAGTACGCAGGGTCTGCCATGAACTTCTGGCATATTTCGTTGTAAATCGGATCAACCTTCATTGCCATATCAGCATCGGTCATCATCGGGTTGTGATGAATAGATGGGTCTGATGCATCAACTGGCTTGGCATCTTCAGGCATATCAACTGGCTTCCACTGGTTCGCACCAGCGGGTGATTTAGTGAGTTCCCATTCGTAATTAAACAAGTAATCAAAATAACCCATATCCCATTGGGTTGGGTTTTTAGTCCAGGCACCCTCAATACCGGAGGTAAACGCATTAGCGGCTTTGGTACCGTGACCAGGATTAGCCCAACCAAGACCTTGAGCCTCTACACCAGTACCTTCTGGCTCTGCACCGATGTTGGCATGATCACCACCACCATGTGCTTTACCGACGGTATGTCCACCACAGGTGAGCGCGGCTGTTTCTTCATCGTTCATCGCCATGCGGGCAAATGTTTCACGTACATGCAATGCGGTGCGTGCCGGGTCAGGATTACCGTTCACCCCTTCTGGGTTAACGTAAATCAGCCCCATGTGCACGGATGCAAGCGGGTTATACATGGTCGTAGGCTGGTCAAGATCGTCGTATCGGTTAGCACTGTCGGCCAACCATTCATCTTCGGCACCCCAGTTGATATCAGTTTCAGGGCCCCAGATATCTTCGCGACCAAAACCAAAACCAAACGTTTTAAAGCCCATGGATTCATAAGCCATGTTGCCAGCGAGTATGATCAAATCAGCCCACGATAAAGCGTTACCGTATTTCTTTTTAACAGGCCACAACACACGACGGGCTTTATCCAGGCTTGCATTATCAGGCCAAGAATTTAATGGCGCGAAACGAATGTTCCCTGCACCTGCACCACCACGACCATCGCCCATACGATAAGAACCGGCTGAGTGCCAGGCTAAACGAATCATCAGACCACCATAGTGACCCCAATCGGCTGGCCACCAATCCTGACTATCGGTCATCAGGGCTTTGACATCAGCCTTTACTGCGGCGTGGTCAAGCGCTTTAACCGCTTTTCGATGGTTGTAGTCCGGGTCCATCGGATTTGTGCGCGCACCGTGTTGATGCAAGATGTCCAGATTTAAACTTTTTGGCCACCACTTGGTAACCGGTTTTTCCGTTGATGTATTACTGCCGTGTGCAAAGGGGCAACCGCCTCCGATTTCACCGTCCATTAATGTTCTCCTAATGGGTTATGTAGTTAGTTTGAATGTAACGCTTACGCTTTCGCTTTCTGGCAACTAGGACAGATGCCCCAATAAATGACTTCTGCTTCGTCTATCTGATAACCATGATCATTCTCTGCTTCTAAGCAGGGTGCTTCACCTACCGCACAATCAACATCAATCACACTTTCACAATGGCGACAGGCTAAGTGATGATGGTTATCGACTCGATGTTCGTACCGGGCAGCCGAGCCGGCAGGCTGAATACGCCGGATGATGCCGTGCTCGGACATCACATTCAGAGCATCGTATACCGCCTGACGTGAAATGACGCCAAGCTCTGCTTTTACACTCGTTAGGATGTCGTCGGCACCGGCATGTGGGGACGCCTCGACAGCACGGTATACCGCAAGCCGCTGTGCGGTGACCTGTAAGCCCGCTGCCCTGAGCGATTCGGACAGATCGACTGGACTTTGATGGTTTATTGACTTAGCCATGAACCTAGCTTATGGCCAATTCTTTACTCTGTCAAGAATTGGGAGAATTAAATTCTAGAAGGAATTCGGGGAGGAGTTCGGCGAGAACCCGAAGCTAGATCTAAACTACGCAGACCCGTCACAGTCATCCCGGCAAAGCGCTTGAGCTAAACAGTGCACACCACCTCCGCCCAGTGTAAACATCGACATATCAGGGTCATAGACCTCAAAGCCCAAGGCACGCATTTTTGCGTTCAGTTGGGTTGCACCCGACATCGATAGCACTTTGTCGTTACCCAACGCAACAAGATTAACGCCGAGATTTTTCGCTTCTATGTAAGGCACATCGACAAAATCGAATCCCCAATCTCTCAGTTGCTCAACAAGCCAGGGTTCCAATGCATCAAGACAAGCCACCAACAGTTTTTTAGCCAGCGGTACAACAAGCCCATCCATGTGCACAAACTCACGACTAATGGGTGCCGTGATGGCTTCCCACCCTTCTTGTCTGACAAATTCGGCAACCTGTTCTGAACCAGCTTGCTCTGACCGTTCACCACAGTATCCAATTAATACTTTCCCAGGTTCTACAATGACAAAGTCACCGCCTTCAAAATGCCCTGCCGTTGCGTACTGCCAAATAGGAATATTATTTTCCTGATAAAACTTTATCGCGGTAACGTAATCGGCCCGGCGAGGTTTTAGCTGCATATGACAAATCAGTGCGCCCCATGGTGTCATCGCTGAACTATCGCGTGCAAAGAAATTTCTGTGTAACACTGGGTCTGAATCCAGGTAATGACAACGCACGCCGTTAGACTCATAAATGCTCACCATTTCAGCGTGCTGAGCCATCGCCAGTTGCAAGTCAAACTTTGCACCGGTCTTATGGGCGTTTTGCAAGGTTCTGCCAATAAGCGGGCCAGCCTCTACCCACTTGAAGTATTCGGGTACACCCAATAGCACATCATGAAGTGCTGTGTAGTCGTTGTTAATGCCCCATTTTTTATCGTTTGTCATTGGTACTTCTTGCCTTACGAATTTGCCTATCGAGATTGCCCTTCAACTTTACGTTTATACATACCTTGCGCAATACGATCAATGACCATTGCACACAGTAAAATTGCGATGCCGCCTAACAGGCCCTGGCCTTTGGCCGCATATTGAAGCGCTTCCAATATCAATGCACCCAGGCCTTCAGCCCCGATAAGAGAGGCGATAACCACCATGCTCAATGACATCAGAATAGTCTGGTTAACCCCTGTCATGATCGAAGGCAATGCTAATGGCAGTTCTACATTGCGAAGTAATTGCCATTTCGAGCAACCGAATGCAACCGCGGCCTCTTTTGTCGTTTCAGGAACACCTCGCATACCAAGCGCTGTTAAACGTATTACCGGTGGCATCGCAAAGATCAACGTCGCGAGAACACCAGGTGGCTTGCCTGTGCCAAAAAATGCAATGATCGGTATGAGGTAAACAAACGCTGGCATGGTTTGCATGAAATCCAGCACGGGTTCGGCAATGGCGTAAGCTCTGCGTGACTTGCCAAACCAAATACCCAAGGGGATGCCAATTAGCACACACAAGAACGCACCAGCACCAATTAGCGCAACCGTGATCATCGACATTTCCCATAGCCCCATAAAGGCCAGATAAATGAGCGAGGCAGCGGTAAATATCGCCACTCGATAACCTGCCAAGCGAAATGCCATCACAACAATAACGATCATGACGACTGGCCAGGGGGTGTCTATCAATACCACCTCTAAGCCATCCAGCACGGTGCGAATCGCAGCTGTAATGCCATCGAAGACATCACTGAAATGGGTTGCCAGCCAATCGAATATCCGATCGCCAAACTTGGCAAAAAAAGCCAAATATTCACGCCCCACCGGAAATTCGGTTATCGGTATGGTGCTACCAATCAGCCCGCCGCTTAACGCAGACAACTTACTGTCGGGGTCTGCCACTGTAAAACGGAACAGAGTTAGAGGCCATATGGCCAGCAACATAAACCCACCGAACCAAAGACTGTTCCGGCTAGTGCCGGATGCAACCGTTTCAGGTGTTGCACGCCAGCGTAGATACTGTTTTTCATAGGCGGCGTTAGCATAGAAGCCTTCTACTAATTTAATAATTAGCAGCAGCACCAGGCCTGTTATCAGTATGCTTAATGCTTCCGTGCCGGCTAACTCGGCTTGCTCTTTGGCCCCTTCGGCAACACGCTTTAAATTATCAGCAATCTTCTGCTTTGCGGCGGCACCAGCCGCATCGCCACCCGCCAATAACTCCCGAGCCTGCTGCTCGCGATTGGCGATGTTGGCAGAGAGCTTCTCAAAACGCGCCATTTGATCTGCCCCCAAATCACCCCAAAGGCCGCGACCTATTTGCACAAGGGCAAATAATTCCAACACTAAAAATGTCCAGAAGAAACCCCATACACCTCGAAAGGCCGCCCAAATAGGGCCGAACAAGGCCGCTGCGGTATTCCAAGAAAAAAACAAGCCAGTGGCATCTTGAATATGGGCAAAAGCGCGGCTGTAGTAGTCAGAGTTTTGCTCTGTAAACTCTCTTATGGAGGTATCAAGGTTTTTTGGGCCAAGCTCTAAACCAGTATCAGTACTCATGCCTTGCCTCCTTTGATTCCCTTAAGCAATGTTGCACGGGTTATCACACCCACATCTTTATTGTCTTCGTCTGTAATAACAATGGGGTGTTCGGTGGTGGTCGAAATATCAATCAGGCTATCCAGATCAGTGCCATGATCCACTCTCGGACTTAGACTCATGTCATCACCATCTTGCGGTTGAAACTCGCCGATGGGCTCCATGATGGAATGTGCAAACACAAGTTTTAACTTGGATATACCTTCAACAAAATCGGCTACATATTGATCGGCTGGCTGCGTCACGATTTCCTCAGGTGTACCGATTTGCACAATACGGCCATCTTTCATTATCGCGATGCGATGCCCAATACGAATCGCTTCGTCAAGATCATGCGTAATGAATACAGTGGTTTTGTTCATCTCTTTTGACAAGGCCATAAACTGATCTTGCAACTGCCGACGAATCAGTGGGTCTAGTGCTGAGAAAGGCTCATCCATCAGTAATACTTCAGGATCTGATGCCAGTGCTCTTGCCAGACCAACACGCTGCTGCATCCCACCGGAGAGTTCGCTTGGAAACCGATCTTCGTACCCTTCAAGATTAACCTTGTTAAGACATTGCTGTGATATCGCCCAGCGTCGAGACTTAGGCTCACCGCGCACTTGCAAAGGAAATCCAACATTGTCCAGGACTGTTCTATGTGGCAAGAGTGCCATGTGTTGAAACACCATGCCAATATGCCGCGCACGTAATTCACGCAGCTCGTTAGGGTTCATGGCCAACACATCTCTACCGAGCATTTGAATGCGCCCAGCGGTAGGCTCAATCAATCTGTTTAAGTGTCGCACCATGGTAGATTTGCCCGAACCAGACAAGCCCATCACGCAAAAGATTTCACCGCGTGGTACCGAGAAGCTGCAGTCGGCTATGCCCACAACGCATGCAAATTCTTCAAGTACCTCAGCTTTACTCAAACTTTGGGATTTAATCGCGTCCAGTGCTTCATCGGCTCGCTCACCGAATATTTTCCAGACATTTTCGAGAACGACGACATCTTCAGTCATTGGAAATTCATGTTGATGGCTAGGGAGGGAGGATGTACAAAACAAAAACTAAAAAGCAGCCTGCATCGACTTGATCACGATGCAGACTGCCGGTTTTGTACTAATGACTAATTAAAGCTGAATACAACTACTATTGAAGCCAACTATCAACAATTTCAGCGTTTTCTTCTACCCACTTGGCAGCGAACTCGGCAGGGTCTTGCTTATCAACTACCAATGCGTACGTCATTGTAGAAACAGCATCAGTATCAAAAGCCGCTTTCGACAACATGGCAGCCGCTTCTGGTTGATCAGTTTCTAATGATGCGGCATAGTGAATATGCAAGTAAGCCGTGCTCCACGCGCTTCCCGCTTCAGATTTACTTAACCACTCTGGGTCGTCTGTTGGTTGAATAACATTCCAACCTGCATCATCGTGCGCTGGTTCTTTTAGAATAACCAGTTCATGCAGTGCAAACATATGATGAGGTGTGTAGCAAAAGAATGTGATGTTCTCATCTTTTAGCACAGCAGCATCAACTTCAGCCAATGCAAGAGATTCATCCATCTCTTTTAAGGTCATGGTGGCATCATAGCCATAAGACTTGGCACGGATTTTTTCAACGTTGGTGGACGCCCAACCAGCAGCTCCAATCCAAATTTCACCTTTGCCATCGCCATCAGTATCGAAATTCTTGGCCATTTCCGGATCAGTCAGATCACTCAGACTCTCGATGCCAGTTCGCTCAGCCGTGCCTTTTGTAACGCACATTGCCTGATCACCCGCAACGCCATTAGGGTTCATTCGAACGGTCTTTTTCTCACCAACATACTGATTGTTCAGATTGGTTTGATTGGGCAGCCAAACTTCTGGGTGAACGTGCATTGACCCAGAATCCATTGCTTCAAAAACCACCGGGTTGGTACCATTTTGCAGTTCAACTTCCAAACCGAGGTTGTTTTCCAACGCAACTTTAAGTACGTGTGCGGTCGCAAGAACCGACGGCCAGTTTGGCACACCAATAACAACGTCAGCGGCTTGCACAGCTGACCCATACGCTGAAACAACGGCAGCGCAACTA
>CAYSZH010000172.1:0-9127 GCA_964435305.1 uncultured Granulosicoccaceae bacterium | reverse complement strand
GTGGCGTCATTGCCCCAAATTGATTTTAAGCGTCGGTCTCGGCCGCAGCCAAAGCGGTAGGCTTTGTATCGAACCGGGCTATTCTTGTAGAAGTCTTGGTGGTAGCTTTCCTTGCCTGCTATCGGAAAGAATTCGCCAAGCTCCAGAATAGGCGTCACCACGGTTTGATCGCTAAATCTTTCAGTAACGACTTGTTTAGAGGCTTCAGCAAGTGATTTTTCGTCTTCGTTTGATACAAAGATGGCTGCCAGGTAGCTAGGACCTTTATCGCAGAACTGCCCTCTGGCATCAAATGGATCGTGGTTAACCCAGAAGTGATCTAACAACTCTTGATAAGAGACAACATCTGGGTCGTATGTGATTTCGACCGCTTCGTAGTGCCCGGTATGATCGCCACTATAAGTGGGGCTTTTCGCCGTGCCGCCGGTAAATCCAGAAATGACTTCTGAGACACCTTCAAGCGCTTCAAAGTCTTTTTCGGCACACCAAAAACACCCGGCTGCAAAAACGGCCTTCTCGGCTGATGCCAGCCCAGACCACATCACGGAACTGGTAAGTAATACTGCAACAAAAAACTGTTTCATATTTCAGATCCAAAAGGTGAAAAACGATTAAGGTATTGAGTTTATTCAGCGTTAAAAGTTCATTTACGAAATTGATACTATCTCACGATAATTTCAGTGTTAATTGATGCAATTACACCGTTATTCCCATTACTTCACAACTTTTTCCAATCGATCAACGGCACCGTTCTGCTCATGCACTAACGCAGGGCAATTTTCGGATTTCAATTCCGGCAGTTAAGGAACGATCACCAATCCATCACGACCTTCCCGGCGTTGCCGCTTAGCATGTGATCAAACCCGGTCTTAAAATCGTCCACTCCAATGCGGTGAGTAATAAGCCCGCTTAAATCCAGGCCACTTTGCACCAAGGCGATCATCTTATACCAGGTTTCAAAAATCTCCCTGCCGTAAATGCCTTTAACCTGAAGCATTTTGAATATGATCTGATTCCAGTCGACGGCAAATTCTGTTGGAGCAATGCCTAGCAGGGCTATTTTGCCGCCATTATTCATGGTGTCTAGCATGCCGCGCATAGCTGGCGCTGACCCAGACATCTCAAGACCGACATCAAACCCTTCTGTCATGCCCATCTGAAGCATGACGTCGTGTAAATCTTCATGGCTAGCATTGACCACATGCTGAATACCCATATTCTTGGCTAAGCGAATGCGGTAGTCAGAGATGTCTGTTATCAATACCTTGCGAGCCCCAACATGTTGTGCAACCAAAGCACCCATGATGCCGATAGGGCCTGCGCCCGTGACGAGCACATCTTCACCGATCAAATCAAAGCTTAATGCGGTATGCACGGCATTGCCAAATGGATCAAAAATGGCCGCAATTTCATCTGGAATATCTTTAGGTATGGGCACGATGTTATCTTGAGGAAGACAGAGGTATTCTGCAAAGGCACCAGGACGATTAACACCTACTCCTAGTGTGTTTCGGCATAAGTGGCCACGGCCAGCGCGGCAGTTTCGACATGATCCGCACACCACATGACCTTCACCAGAAACACGCTGGCCAAGCTTAAACTTTAGCGCAGCGCTTCCGGTTTCCACAATTTCACCACAAAATTCATGGCCCACGACCATGGGAGTGGGGACAGTGCGAGCAGACCATTCATCCCATTTCCAGATATGCACATCTGTACCGCAAATTGCAGTTTTCCTGATCTTGACCAGTACATCACCCGGACCTACCTCGGGTAGTGGTACTTGCTGCATTTCCAGGCCAGGTTCTGGTTTCACTTTAACCAGCGCTTTCATGTTGCTCACGAAATGATGCTCATCTGTCGTCCCACTTCAATGAAAGCGGCGATTGCGGTGTCTAGTTCTGACTCGCTGTGAGCGGCCGACATTTGCGTACGAATTCTGTCTGTACCCTTTGGCACAACCGGGTAGCTAAACGGCGCGACATACACGCCGCGTTTATCTAACTGTTGCGCCATTTGCTGAGCCAAATTCGGATCCCCTAGCATAACCGGTATGATTGGATGCTCGCCTTTTTGCAATGTAAACCCAGCCGTGTTCATATGTTGCCGAAAGTAGGCAGCGTTGTGCATCAATTTATCTTTTCGTTCTGTCGACGTTTTAAGCATGTCGAGCACGACCAGGGAGGTGGCCGCAATAACAGGCGCGAGCGTGTTTGAAAAGAGATACGGTCTGGAGCGTTGCCGGAGCCAGTCAATGACCTCTTTTTTGCCACTGGTATAGCCACCTGATGCGCCACCAAGCGCCTTGCCCAAAGTACCGGTAATGATGTCGATACGGTCCATTACACGATGGTGCTCGTGCGTGCCGCGTCCGGTTTCACCCATAAAGCCAACCGCGTGGCTATCATCGACCATCACCATCGCGCCGTGCTGATCCGCCAAATCGCAGATAGTTTCAAGCTGTGCAATATAGCCATCCATAGAAAAGATACCGTCTGTAGCGATCAGTTTAAATCGAGACGTACCGGCTTCTTTAAGTGCATCTTCAAGCGCGCTCATATCGCTATTGGCATAGCGAAACCGTGTCGCTTTGCACAGGCGTACACCGTCAATAATGGATGCGTGGTTAAGCGCATCGGAAATGATGGCATCTTCAGGGCCCAGCAGTGTTTCAAACAACCCGGCATTTGCATCAAAACAACTCGAATACAAAATCGTATCTTCGGTACCTAAAAAGTCAGACAAGGCGCTTTCTAATTCGATATGGGGCGACTGGGTACCACAAATAAACCGTACAGACGACATGCCGTAACCGAATTTTGCTAATGCCTCGCAACCTGCTGCTATTAATGCTGGGTGGTCGGATAATCCCAGGTAGTTATTCGCGCATAGATTGATAACTTCGCGGCCAGAATCCAGTGCGACCGTACCAGACTGCCTGGACTCAATTATCCGCTCAGTTTTGTATAGACCGGCATCACGCAGATCATTCAGGTTATGGCTAATGTGGTTTATAAAGTCATGAGTCATGGCTGTGTAAAGGTTGCGTTATTGGCACATAAGGAGGCGCAGGGGCTGGAATGTGACGCTATAACAATCTCAATCGGCAGCCGTCTTTTGAATTTTAGTGGTATCTCAGACGATAGTGAAGGAATTAGCTGTTTACAGCCTCGAAACAGTGAAAGCGGTTGCGGCTGGGTTTATGTGCTTGGGTTTAGGTACACTAGGGTATTTATAACGATAAAGTGAACCAGCTGAAACTACCGATGAATAATCCAATACCTGAAATAATCTACCACAATTACCCCGCATCGCCCGTGGCCGAAAAAGTTCGAGTGGTTTTTGGGCTTAAAAACCTGTCCTGGAATAATGTTGAAATTCCAAGATTACCGCCAAAACCGATGCTCACGTTACTCACCGGCGGCTATAGGCGAACACCCGTTATGCAAATTGGCGCTGATATCTATTGTGATAGCCAATGTATCATTCGCGAATTAGACCGACGCTATCCGACCCCAAGTGCGATGCCAGGCTCAAACACGGGTTTATTGTGGAACCTCAGTCGATGGACCGATGGCGGGCTGTTTGATTTAAGTGTCAAGATTGTTTTGGGCTCTGCAGGAAGCAAGCTGCCGAGTGACTTTGCAGAAGATCGTGGTCGCTTGTACCTTGGCAAAGATTGGGCTGAAGGTCTGAAAAAAGCCAATGCACAATTACCTCACCTGGTTGCTCAAATGCGAGCTCCTCTATCTTGGCTGGATTCACAGCTAGCCGATGGACGAAACTTTTTAACAGGCCCGAAGCCTGCAGCAATCGATGCCCAGATTTATCATGTTGTGTGGTTTGTACGAGGCCGCTGGGAAGGTGGGCCAGAATTTCTAAAAGAATTTGCGCATTTGTGTCAATGGGAAGAGTCTGTAGCGAAACTGGGTCACGGTGAGCAAACGGATATGAGCCCGGAACAAGCAATCGAAATCGCGAAGTCCGTGACACCAATAGATCGCAGTGGTATTGCAGATAATGAACCACAGGGATTGAAAGTAGGCGATAGCGTAACAGTGGGTCCGGATGTGGATGGTGGCGAACAAGCCGTGGCTGGACGCGTTTACTTTGCAGACGCCAGTACAATATCCATCGAACGCGATGAACCCGAGATTGGCCGTGTGTGTGTGCATTTCCCACGTGCAGGCTATCGAGTCGATATGGTGTAGCTTTTTCAGCATTCTGTGAGCGGGTACAAGGAAGTCCTAATTCATCATAATTGAATAGATCTCGTCCGTATTCGCGCGAAGAAATACCCTATTTGACGTTTTAAATGTTCACATCTAAAACGTCAATAGGACAACTTTGTTATGCCGCAGTTAACGCTACGTACGTGCATTCGCTCGTGCCTGTTTGCAATAGTTACTCTTCTTTTCGTGCACTCGAATTCGCTCTCAGCAAATGACGAATCGTGGCCCAATTCAAACAACGATACCGTATCCAGCGGTACGCTGTTCCTGAACCAGTCCTCGGGCGACACTGAAGCACCTGTACTTCGCGCTGATGTCAATATCGATGTGAGCGGGATCGTTGCGGCGGTGGAAGTCACCCAGTCTTTTATTAATATCAGCGATGAATGGGTTGAGGGCTTATATACTTTTCCATTGGCTGAACGAGCTGCCGTCAATTCACTTGAGGTTTTAATAGGTGATCGGCGCATTGTTGGGCGCATTAAAGAGAAGGCCGACGCAAAACGAATTTATAACGCGGCTAAAGCAAATGGTCAGGTGGCAAGTCTCGTCGATCAACATAGACCCAATTTGTTCTCTTCACGCTTCGCCAACATAGCTCCGGGCGAACGGATCACAATCACTCTACGATATATTCAGACTATTGCTTACGAAAATGGGCACTACAGTATGCGTGTGCCGCTGACATTAACACCCCGGTATTCGAATCATTTGGTAGAGGATGCGGCAGAAATAACATCAGAACATATTACGGCACAGCAGTTATATGATCAAAACCTATTCAAGCAAGATGAGGAATTACAAGGTGAGCAACCACACGCCGTTACTATTACCGGTGTTATCCACACAGAATTTGTTAGTGGGCAGGTTACAAGCCCTAGTCATGCTATAGACACTGGCGGCTCGATTCAGAAAACCACGTTTTCACTTAAGCACTCTGCCACTCTAGATCGTGATTTTATTCTGGAATGGACAACTGCAAACTCAACACAGCCTTCTGTGCAGTACTGGCGCGAACAAGTCGGTCAGGATACGTATTTACTGGCCTCTGTTACCCCTGCTGCACAAGAATCAAGCCTACCGGACTTCGCCCGCGAACTCATAATCGTTATTGATACTTCAGGATCCATGGCGGGGACATCAATGTCAGCTGCGAAAAAGGCACTGAAAAGCGCACTTGCCGGATTAAAAGACGATGATAAATTCAATATAATTGCATTCGATGATGGTTACAGTGCATTGTTTGTTGAGCCACAATATGCAAACAGCTCTAATCTCAGTGCCGGAAGGTGGTTTACCAATCGCCTTCAAGCTAATGGTGGTACCAATATGATGCCGGCCCTGGAAGAAGCGCTTAGCTATCAGCAATCGCAAATGTTAAGGCAAGTGGTTTTCATAACCGACGGTAGCGTAGGCTATGAAGAGTCCGTCATTGAAACTCTCTCGCAGCAGCTTCGAAATGCACGCTTATTCACTGTGGGCATAGGTAGCGCACCCAATGATTGGTTTATGCGTAAAGTGGCAGAAGCAGGGCGAGGGAGTTCGGTGTTCATCGGTGACGAGCGCAAGCTCCAGGCGACAATGGCCTCATTACTAAGAAAGCTTGAGAGCCCGGTACTGACAAACATCAACGTCGAGTTTGATGATCAATCATCTGATTATGTGCCCAAGCCCATACCCGATTTGTACGCAGATGAACCCGTTGTGATAGCCGCAAAACTGGGTAGCGCCACAACAAATATGCGCATATCAGGGCAGTGGGGTGACACCCTATTTGATGAAACGATCTCCTTAGTCGAAGCGCCGTTCGTTAACACGGGTTTATCTACCGTTTGGGCCAGACGTAAAATTGAGTCACTAGAGGACAAGCAGCGTTTTCATCCAGAGCCCGAATTCTATAAATCGACAATAAAGGCATTGGCGCTTGAGCATCAGCTGCTATCTCGCTACACAAGCTTTGTGGCAGTGGAAGACACCCCGGTACGCACACAAGATAATCTGCTGATACAAAAAACGGTTCCAAACCAATTACCCGCTGGCAATGAGATGCACGCCATTAATTTTCCGCAAGGTGCTGCCGGGTCTGACACCTTGATAGTGTTGTCATTGCTATCGGCGCTGCTGGCGTTTTTTGTTCGCTTTTATACTCAAATAGCACTTATATGTAGAGCGGTAAGACAATGAAACGGTTTGTGATAGCGTGTTGTTTGTTCTTATCGCTTACAAGCACTGCAGCAGCGGGCTGGATACACATAAAAGCAAAGCTTGGACAAGTACTGTTAGCGGTAGCATGGCAACGATCAATTAGCACCGGCGAAGAACAAAAAGCCTGGCCCTGGGCAGACACTGCACCTGTGTCGAAACTGCATGTGCCGAGTTTGGATCAATCGATGATTGTGCTCGAAGGAACGTCAGGAGAAGCGATGGCATTTGGACCGGCACAGATGCAAATTCATCGCGATGCAGCGCAATCGGGCCTGGTTGTTATTGGTGGGCACCGTGATAGCCATTTGCAGTTTTTAGAGCATCTTCCACTAGATGCCACACTGAACCTGCAAAATAAAAGTGGCTTCATAACGCAATACCGGGTAGCGCGAACGTTTATTGCAGATTCAAGTAAGCAGCAGCTGAGTGTCCAATATGGCGATTCAGCTTTGATCTTGATCACCTGTTACCCTTTCAATGCTATGCAAACAGGCGGGCCACTACGGTATGTCGTTGTTGCTGAACCTTTGGAGACTTATTTGTAGTTTGCGTATTAGTCACTCACGTTAAATTTGGTCCAATCCTGATTATTAAGCACAGGATTTGACGCGGGGTTGAACAGTGCATTGTCGGTTGGAAGATATACCCCGCTGCTGCTGCATTCCAGTGTCGGGATCGGTAACTGGGACCATGGTTCAACCATCATCAATCGATGCTGATGAAGGCACGGCATTTGTGGCTGGCTGTATTTGATTAGGCCCGTTGGCGACAGCGTTATTGAGCGTAAACAAATAGTAAGCGCGCGGGGCGTCGGTGTAGCCAAATAAAATCCCAGCCAGTGAATCCAGGTTTGAATAGTAGAACCCGAGCTCCAAAGAGATATTTCTAGAACCCAAGGTTGCCGTTTCGGAAAAAGCGTATAGATAGTCTATTGAACCTTGGTTACCGCTGTTTTCCCAAATAACCGCATTCTGATCAATGTATAGGTCGCCAAATTCATTTTGGAATGGTTTAGCGAATTCGTTTAAGGGACCTAGACTGGTTTGGAATTGGATATCACTAAAGTTGTCTTGGATCTGGTTCTATGAAGTATTGTTTCGGTATTCACCATTGAGATTTCAATCACTCGTACAGCTTCCCATATATAGAAAACAATCAGATCGGGACAAAACAATTGTGCGCATCATCCCGATGCGCACAAAAGTCTTTACACGTCATCGATAAAACTACTGCAGTTGTCCCTGCCAATCGCCAAAATAGAAGATGTTATCGAAATCATCAATTTCGTAGTATTCACCTATAACGCTGCCACTTGCTGGATTTATATTACCAAGATATATTCCGCGTCTAAAACCTGGAATGACCTCTGGTGTATTGTCAACAAATTCTATATACCCAGTATTGTCAACAAATCCTGACAATATAAACTCGATTTGACCGCCCTGATCGGATGGCCAGAAGGAGGCGCCGCTGACATTCAGCGACTGATCGATGTTGATGTTGATACTGTGATTGGCAATTCCACCGTCAACTATAGAGGTTGATAATGAACCCGTGATAGTGCGAGCCGTGTTTGGAGCAACAACACCTGCAACCGGTACAAAATCATTGTTGACTGGGTCCGCACCCGGATTACCATTTGCATCTGCCGGTGTACCAGCGATTGGTGTCGCCGTACTTTGACCGCCTACGTTAAGCAGGGCAGGCTCTGGCGGAAGACGGTAGCGCTTATCTGCTTCCAAAACACCGGTATTGTATTCAGCCAGGAGGTTGCGCAGATGCTTTACATGAATTCCCCAGCTCGCTGTAGCTTGAGTAATGACTTGAGGCTGCGGTGTTCCATCCGCCCCAACAACAAAGGCCGTTCGCTGTAAACCTGAATTATGAACACCAATCACTTTTCCATCAGCCAGGATAGGCGAGCCACTAGTACCCCCTGATGTGTCCATACTATGTTGAATCATATCAATCGATTGAGGGTTGTTTTGATCGATAACGGAGCGTTCATCGAACTTCTGCAATGATTGTATATTTCCGGTGAAGAGTGTGGCTTGCGGAATTGATAATCCAGGGGTGAACGGTGATCGAGAGAAGATCAAGTCATGCACATCACCGGGGAAGCCGTTGAGATTTATCTGACTACCTGCGCGAACAGCCGCTATTTCAAGGTTTGTTGCTAATTCAAGCGCAACGGGTAATCCACTTCTTGCCACGAACAAGCCAATATCGGGGCTTCTTACTGAACCATCATACGAAGGATGAACCAATGCTTCCAATAACGGTACTTCTTCACCAGTTTCTGCCCTGAACGCTGATGCTTTAGTGAGAGAAAAACCAGATTGAATATAATTACGCGCTCGATTTAAAATCTCTCCCGAAACATGCGCATTGGTCGCGATAAGGTCCCCGCCAACCGCAAAACCGGTGCCAAGCAATTCGTTAAAAGATTGCCCGGTTGTGGATTGCCAAAACAACATAATCTGGTACGTGGCTGCGCTGAGATCCGCGCGCGATGATCCGCCTGGATCAGATGCAACCAATACCATGGTGGAATCTGGAATTGCGATATCGGTCTCTGTGATGTTGCGACTGGACTGTCCGCCAGCAACCGGCGAACCTGCCGGTGTGCCGGCCGGGTTAGCAACAACACTGCTGCTGCCACTACTGCCTCCACCACAGGCAGCCAAAGT
>CAYSZH010000171.1:0-9218 GCA_964435305.1 uncultured Granulosicoccaceae bacterium | reverse complement strand
ATGCCTTACCGATCTCCCATGGCCGCCCCATTTTCTTTTGCTCACCCTGAAGATCACGACGAGTCATGTCCAATGACAACGCGTAACCGTATACATGGTTCAGCGCATCATCAATTGCAATGGCGTCACCGCCAGACTTGAGCATAACAGCCATCTCTATTTCATGATGTACATCGGTTGATTTTGCAGGGTAAGGAAATTCGCCGGTGGAATCGAGATTGTTCGGATTTTTTTGAAAGAAAAACGGTGGCTCGCGATCGGGATCATGGCCCATTTCGACTGCGTGGGCTGCATAGTTGCGACCAATGCAGTAAACCCGCCTGACTGGAAATCTATCGCTGGTTCCCGCTACTGGCAAGGTGACAAGTTCCGGTGCTGGTATTGAAAGATTCGACATATACTTTTTCAGTTTTTTAAAGAGTTGTGATACGACCAATTCAGGATCAATTATCCTAATTTGGTTGAAATGTGTTGCAGAATCGAATTGATTCTCGTTAATATTGAACCATTAGATCATATTGATCAACCAAATTTCGGAGGTTGTTGTGCAGGTTCTGCCGCGTAAAGTCATCACTGAAGATGGGTTGCAGCTACTCAGGCGCTTTATTGAAGCCGGTGGTTACACTCCAGGTGACAGGCTGCCGGCGGAACGAGAGTTAATCCGGGAGTTGGGTGTTACGCGCAACACATTGCGTAAATCGCTGGATGTACTGGAGCACGAAGGCGTAGTCTGGCGCCACGTTGGCAAAGGCACTTTCATCACTGCCCTCGACAGCCAAACCAATATTCCGGGTTTAGCTGAACTGAGCAATCAGATCACACCACTGCAAATGATGCGCAGCAGGCTGGCAATTGAGCCCGCCATAGCACGAGAGGCTGCGCTAAACGCATCAGCTGAGGCCATAAGTAAGTTAAAACAGGTTCGAAACAGCACACTTGAAGCTGAGAGCTGGAATACCTACGAAGCAAATGATGATGCTTTTCATCGTGCTATCGCACAGGCAACTGAAAATATTTTGTTGTTATCGTTGTTTGACCACTTAAATCAGGTACGTCGAGCAGTTGCCTGGCAGCAAGTGGTACGAAAAACAGAAACCCCGCCAACAGAGCATCCAAGTTTCGGGGAACATGAACAGATCTTTGCAATGATCGAGCAACGGGACCCGCTCGGCGCGCATGAAGCAATGCGCAACCACCTTAGTTCAGTATCTATTAGATTATTTGGAGGCGTTTAGAGGCATTCAAACAGGTATTGAATTTGGCGTTAACGCCCACTTTGTGGGCTCATTTTGTAGTTAGTTATGCATGTAGTTAACTATGCATAGAGTTAATTTTTCTGGAGGAGGAAACATGAAACGGTTATTTACCAAAATAGCAGCAACAGTGCTTGCCGCACCCCTGCTACTCACAATGACGATGTCTGCTGCAAACGCAGACACAATTCGTATTGCGCTTGCTGAAACACCATCAGACGAACTGGCAGCCTTTTTCGTGGCCCTGGAGCGTGCAAAAGCGAATGGTCTCGATTACGAGTGGACTGCATTCTCCGATGAAGAGCTGGCAATTCAGGCAGTGCTGAGTGGTCAGATGGATATCGGTTTCGGTACACCTTACTCAGCAATGCAACGCTCTAAAGCACCGCTCAGAATTATATTTCAGCTGTCGAAGCTTAAGTTTTTCCCTGTAACAAATAAGAAGTACGGATCACTGGAAGAACTGGATGGTGAGCCTATACTGCTGCACTCACGCGGTGGCGGAACAGATTCGATCGCAAACGTTATCGAAGACAAAATGGGAATTAAATTCGGCAAGCGTTCTTATGTACCCGGCTCTTCGAATCGAGTGGTTGCATTAGTAGCGGGACAGGCAGATGCCACGATCATCGATTTGTCCAACAAAAATAAAGTTCAGCGCGCGCATGGGGATAAATTCAACGTTTTACCCATGTTTGATGTAGAGGCAAGTGATGAAGCCTTGTTTGCCAATCTTGACTGGATAAAAGCCAATGAAGGTGATGTGCAGATATTTGTCGATGCCCTGTTGAGCACCTGGTCTGATATGGCTAAAGACCCAACTATCATTAGCAAAGAGACCAACCCTGATGGACCCATCGGCCAGTTGCCAAAAGAGATTCTGGGTGAGCTGGACAACTTCTACACTGAAGCTGCAGCTGGTGGTCTTTACGATCCAGAGGGCGGTGGTCGCAAAGCTGCCGAAGCAGACATGGAATGGTACAGCCAGGCGGGTCAGCTTGAAGGTGATCCATCTACGCTGAACATTGATGATTTCTGGTACATGGCACCGCTTGAAGCGGCAGCTGCTAAATAGCACTCTCCAATGGTTAGGGACTTACGGCGTAAGTCCGTGAGTCCCTAACCCAGGTACATCTCCTTTGCCTCGTTCATTACTATTAAAATTCGTCTCCGCATTCGTTCTGTTCGGAGCGTGGGAAATAGCAGGCCGCATACCGGTAAGCTATGCGTTTCCAACGTTTATCGAATCTATGGGTGCACTTGCACGTATGGCTTTCGATGGCACGTTACTGCAGGCTTACATTGAAACCCTGAAACCACTTGCGATTGGCATTTTAATTTCCGCTTTTTTGGGTATCGCGATTGGCTTGTGGATTGGTTTAAGCAATTGGTTTGACTGGTTGTTTTCACCTATTTTTATCGTTATGCAGGCGGCACCGCTTGCAGCACTTATTCCATTGCTGGTAATGATGTATGGCATCGGACTGACTTCGAAAGTCTTTGTGGTCTGCATCATGGCTATGCCGGTTATTGTTTTAAATACTTCAGGCGCAGTACGTAACACACCATCATCATTAACCGAAATGGGTCGCTCTTTTCAGGCAAGCTGGTGGGAAGTGATAGTAAAAATAATTATCCCTGCTGCATCGCCGGTTATTTTTTCCGGGCTGCGTCTGGGAGTGTCTGCAGGATTTATCGGTGCGATTCTTTCCGAGTTAAAGATCACACCAACTGGTGTCGGGGATATCATCACCTACAGCCGATCTATTGCTGATTACGCCAGTATGTATGCAGCGATATTTTCAATTATTGTGTTGGCTGTGTTGTTTTTAAACTTACTGGAAAAAATAGAAAAATATCTATTTACGGGGAATGTTCGTGGCTATGCCTCAGACTAGTATGATATCCGAAGATCTCACAACAGCCAGCACTGACAGTGCTGTATCGGTGCGAAATGTTTCTAAAAATTATGGTGATGTGGAGGCATTAAAGGATCTTTCCCTTGAGTTCCCTCGTGGCCAGCTGACTTCCCTGTTAGGTCCAAGTGGCTGCGGTAAAACGACACTATTGAAAATAGTTGCAGGTCTGCTGGAACCAACTGCAGGTGAGATCGAAGTCGACGGTGTACCAGTGACTGGACCCGGCGCTGATCGAGCCTTTGTGTTTCAGGACTTCGCATTACTGCCGTGGGCTACGGTTATGCGAAACGTCGCTTTTGGTCTTGAATTAAAAGGTGTTGGTAAAACACAGCGTGAAGAAACCGCGAGTAAATATATTGCAGACGTAGGCCTGCAAGGCTTCGAAAACAGCTACCCTCATGAACTTTCAGGTGGAATGCGTCAAAGAGTAGGATTGGCACGGGCATTATCTGTTGATGCTGATGTATTGCTAATGGATGAACCTTTTTCCGCGGTTGATGAACAGACGCGGCGCAAGTTTCAGGAAGACCTCCTGTCGCTTGTTGCCAACGAAAATAAAACCTTTATTTTTGTTACTCATTCAATTGAAGAGGCGGTATATGTCTCTGATCAAATTGCTATATTACTTCCACGACCAAGCAGAGTGTCAGACATCATTCGCCCCACTGGTTTGCGTGAAAAAGATCCAATGAGCATTCGCCGTGATTCCGAGTACCTTGATATCGTAGATCAGATATGGGAATCACTCAGGTCCTATGTGGAATAGATCATGAAAGTTTTCGGTGTTCGTCTGCCCGGCATGTCGTCGTTGATACTCTGGGGGATCTTATGGGAATTGGTTGGGCGATCTGAAATATCATTTTTCCTGCCTCCACTTTCTGAAGTTATTGCCACGCTGTTCGAAATCATTGGTTCTCCGGCGTTTCAAAAAGCGATATCCGAAACAGCTTATGCTTTTGTGTCAGGTGTATTCTTTGCAGTGTCTATTGGCGTTCCGGTCGGCATATTAATGGGCAAGAACCGCTTAATCGATGAGTTATTACTTCCCTGGGTAAATATATTTTTAAGCGCACCGCTCACCGCGCTGGTGCCGGTTCTGATGGTTCTGTTTGGCTTTGGGATGAAGTCAATAATCATTACCACCACGTTATTTGCCATCTGGATAATAATTCTTAACGCGCGAGCGGGTGTTATGCAAATCAACCGTTCCTTGTTAGAGATGGCGCAGAGTTTCGGAGCAACTCCATGGGCTGCTTTCAGCAAAATCTATGTTTGGGCAGCACTGCCTGAAATACTTGGCGGCATTCGCATTGGAGTAATTCGAGCGGTAAAAGGTGTGATTATCGGACAGCTACTGATTTCAATTGTCGGATTCGGCGCACTTTTTGAACTCTATGCCAATAACTTTTTAATGTCGCACTTCTGGGCAGTGTTGTTGGTGCTATTTGCGCTTGCGTTCACCATTTCTGAAATACTGGCATACCTTGAGCGACGGGTTTCATACTACGCTGCAAAACGCTAAATTAAAGCCGGTTATAGAATTCCAGTGACGCTGTAAAGTGTGGCGCTCCGGAGCGTGTCTATCAGGTGATCGAATCATCTTGCTACAAATCTAATTCATTGCACATTTGACGGTCCCGGATTACGTCCAAACATTCCCCTCGTAGCGGTACACCCCGGACATTCCCAACGCTCAGTGGCATAAAAATTTTCGCTTTTGTCCTGACAGCGGTAGCTAGTTGCCTCTGTAATCATCAACCCATCTGGCGCATAAAGCAGATACCTATCCCTCCTTTATCATTGCTGGTAATCTGTTGCACACGACGAAAATTGGAGGAAATTATGCGAAATCTCAGTCGACTCAAATCTGTAACTGTAGCGCTCAGCCTGTCTGCCGCCCTTGGTATGGTTTCAACAGCCTCAATGGCAGAAATCTTTAAAGGCGAAACTGCTGGCGCAGGCGACCCGGTGCATGCAATGTTTGTTGCGTTCACCAATCAGGCCGGCAAGGCCGGTGTTGAGATCCAGGTGAACGCTGGCCAGACGTTAACCAAGTCCATGCTTAAAGGTGCGAAAGGTGAAATCGATTTCTTTTCAAGCGTACCGTCATTGGTAGGGCTTATGGCCGGACAAAAGGCCATGTACGCCAAGGTGGAAGACGCCCCACAACAGGCAGAAAATCTACGAGCAATTCTTGGCTTCAAAGCCGGTGCTTATCATCCGGTTACCCTTGCCGGTTCCGGTATCGAATCGTGGGAAGACCTCAAAGGCAAAACAGTCTTTACCGGGCCACCGGCTGGCTCCGCATCAGCGACCTCTGAGGCATTAATTAAAATTATCACCGGTTATGAAGCAGGTAGTGATTATAAGGCGGTACGACTAAGCTGGGGTGAAGGTTATCAGGCACTTGCGGATGGAAAAGTCGCCATGATGGTACGCCCTGCTGAGGTCGGCTCATCTAATATTGAACGTTTCGGGTTGAATGGTGAGTTCAGAGTTCTATCAATTCCTGAATCCGTTGTTTCCAGTGAACCAATGCAAAAACTTTTCGGCAGACCTGGACGTGGCATGTTGGAGTTTGAAGGTGACATGTACAAAGGTCAGTTGACAGACGGCACCATAACAGCGCTTGGCTTTACACAATTTGTTGGAACCAACTCATCTGTGGATGAAGAGGTTGTGTATAACGCCACCAAATCGTTTTGGGAAAACCTGGAAGAAGTCCATAACACAGCATTCTTTTTAAAAGCAGTTACCCCTGAAACAGCTTTTACTTCAGTCAACGTGCCTTTGCACCCGGGTGCTGCCAGGTATTATGAAGAAGCTGGATTTGATATTCCCGATAGTATCCGCCCGTAGTTTAGCTTGCCATAACCTGGTTTGAATTTTGGCGGTCGCCAGCCGGTTGCCGCCAAATTAATTCTCACGTTTTTTATACATCATGGCAGTTGAGCACCAAGCCGGTACGATCGGTACCCGAAGCCTCGGAATGGTTTGGGTTTTCGCATCCTTGTCCCTCGGTTTAATTGCGCTTTATAGCGCCGGCATTGGGCTCATCGACCCCAAGCTGCATCGGGCACTGGGGTTTGCCTTATCACTAATTGTTGCAACCATCGCTGCACGCAGGCGTCGCGAAGCCTCTGCAAGTGGAGACAAACGGCCACGTTTTAATCTCGCTTTCGATCTTCTACTAATTGCTTTGGGTCTGTGGGCAATCGGCAGTTTCTATTTTGTACAAACACAAATGGAAACTGCACTGTATGACGTTACCAATAAAGATGCATGGCCGGCACTTGCCGGAATATTTGTGTTTTTGTGCCTGTGTTTGCGTTTGTGGGGCTGGGGTTTATTCTGTGTTGGTGTGTTTGGCGTACTATATCTTTTTATTGGGCACGACTTACCCGGCATTCTTCAACATGCGGGATTTTCTCTAAAAGAAGTCGCTGAGGCACTGTGGTACAACACGAATAAGGGCGTGTTTGGCTCAATCACCAATATTGTTCTCAGCACCGTTTTTATATTTATTATATTTGGCGTGCTTCTGGAAGGTACAGGTGCCGGAGATACCTTACTCAAGTTTGCTTTTCTGCTCACCAGACGTACCCGCGGTGGTCCGGCACATGCAGCCATACTGGCTTCATCAATGTTCGGCACCATGTCTGGCTCAACGGTCGCGAATATCGTTGGAACCGGTACATTTACCATACCCATGATAAAAAAACGAGGTTTCTCACCCACGTTTGCTGCAGGCATTGAAGCCACTGCATCATCTGGCGGTCAGATAATGCCACCCATAATGGGAGCAGCCGCTCTGGTAATGGCAGACCTAACAGGTGCCGGATATTTAAACGTTATTGTTGCAGCACTGGTACCTGCGTTGTTTTATTACTTTAGTTTATTCAGTGCTGTCACCATCGAGTCCAGACGCCAGGGAATACAGGTGCAGGCGCTGGCAACCGAAGACAGAATCACCCGTGTAGATATCATCAATTCGATCCTTTTTATTGGTCCGATCATAACCGTTGTCACCTGTTTGCTGTCTGGCCTGTCTACTTCTGCATCTGGTTTTTATGCCGTTGTGGTGTTGCTGGCATTATCGATTATTAATCCGGAGGTCCGAAGCAACCCGAAACGAATATGGAACTCTTTCCTTAAAGGCGCAGAATCAGGTGCAACGCTGCTTATTGCAATCGCCGCCATCGGCATACTGGTAGGATCACTCGATTCGACCGGCCTGGGGCTTAAGCTTGCCAATGTGATTGGTGCAATCCGTGGCGACAGCTTGTTTTCTGCATTACTTGTGGCCATGGGTGGCGCGCTGGTACTGGGCATGGGTATGCCAACCCTGCCCGCTTATCTGATAATTATTTTAGTGATGGGTCCGGCCATACAAACGCTGGGCTTGTCGATGCTAACAGCACATATGTTTGTTTTTTATTATGGCGTGGCGTCCTCACTCACACCGCCAGTTGCAATAGCGGCTTATGCTGCCGCTCCTATTGCCAATGCCAACCCTTTGGCAACCTCTTTGATGGCCTTCCGACTGGGCATGGCAAAGTTCATCATTCCGTTTGTGTTTGCGTTTTACCCGACACTTTTAATCATTGAAGTATTCGAGCCACTTGAGTTCATATGGATTATTATTCGTACCTGCCTTTGCATCTGGTTGTTTTCATCAGCGCTTGCGGGTTTTGATCGAACGAAGCTTAACATTGTCGAAATTCTGCTGCGATTTTGCACCGCATTTGCGTGCCTGGCAATTAGCCCGTGGATACATCTTCCAGCGATCATTATTGGAATAGCCTTGTTAGCTCTCAGCCATCATTCGCGCTTTCAATCACATTCAAATACGCGCGGATCAAGCTAAACGCATACAGACTTGTAGCATTAATATAGGCGACTAAGTAAATGTCACAACAGCCCAACTTCCTGTTTATTATCACCGATCAACACCGCGCCGATCATCTCGGGTGCTACGGCAACTCAGTCGTGCAAACTCCGAATATCGATCGAATTGCAGCACGCGGAAAGCGCTGGGATCGCTTCTATGTTGCAAACCCGATTTGCATGCCGAACCGGGCATCTATAATGACTGGCCGGATGTGCTCCTCACACGGTGCACGGCACAACGGTATACCTCTGTCGCAGGATCACACTACCTTTGTAGAGCTGTTAAAAGACGCCGGCTACGATACCGGGCTAATCGGAAAATCCCACTTGCAAAGCTTCACCGGACTTGAAGCCACTAATCAGTTCACTGACGATCCGAACAAACACACGCCCTCACCTGCCCTGCGCGATGCCTATAAACGCAATCGTCACAGCACTGACTACGATCTTGAAATTGCTCCGAAATGGAAAACGCCGCTGGCGGATCGCATTAATGAAGATTTTTACGGCTTCAAGCATGTAGAAGTCGCTGCAGGCCACGGTGATCAGGCCTGTGGAGACTACTTGTTGTGGGCACAGGAACAACGTGCAGACTTCGATAAGCTTACGGGTAAAGGCAATGCGCTGGGTGACAACCGAATTGACGCACCACAGGCATGGCGTACACAGGTACCGGAGGAATTGTATTCAACCAACTGGATTGCAGACCGAACCTGCGACTGGTTAGGTAAGCGCAGTAACAACGACAATCCGTTCTTTTTACAGATGTCATTTCCTGACCCCCACCATCCGTTTACACCGCCCGGCAAATACTGGAATATGTACGATCCACAAGAGATGACACTGCCGGCTTCATTTGGTGCAGGTGACTCACTGCCGATTCAGCGCATGCGTAAAGCACTGGCAGAAGGCACAGACAAGCGCAGCTCGCAAGATCCGTTCGCTGTAACCGAAAGTGAAGCACAGGCGATAATCGCACTGACGTACGGCATGATTACCATGATCGACGATGCCATTGGCCGGGTTCTTAGCCAGCTGGAGCAGTCCGGATTATCTGAAAATACAATTGTTGTGTTTACCAGTGATCATGGTGATTACATGGGTGATCACGGGTTAATGCTGAAGTTGTTATTACATTATCAGGGACTAATACGAG
>CAYSZH010000170.1:0-9254 GCA_964435305.1 uncultured Granulosicoccaceae bacterium | reverse complement strand
GTGTAATTGATGGTGGTTGGGCACTTCCTGCTTACACGCCAGGCCGTTTTCCTGAAGCCGAAGCGTTTGAATTACCGTTTTTAACAGGCACCAGTGCCGAGGCTGCATCTAGTGCTGCCTGGGAATTCGCCGAAAAGTACTTAATGGACCGCATGGGTGATGTGCATTTACTGGCTGTGCATGTGCACGGACCAGGTGTTATACACAAGAAAGGTGAGCCGATAAAATCGGCGGAAGATTTTAAAGGATTGAAATTGCGTGGCCCGTCCCGACAAGCCAATAAGCTTTTACAATCGCTCGGTGCAACACCCGTTGGCATGCCAGTGCCAGCGTTTCCAGAAAATTTATCGAAAGGTGTTGTGGATGGTGGTGTTATCCCTTGGGAAATCGTAGTGCCATTAAAAGTGCATGAGCTTGCGGATAGTCATACTGTTATTGGTGGCGATAATGCGATGTACAACACCTTCTTTATCTGGGGTATGAATAAGCAAAGTTATGCGAAATTGCCTGATGATTTAAAAGCCATTATCGATGCCAATTCAGGCCTTGAAGCATCTGCGTGGGCTGGACGTGCCATGGATGAAGGTGATGTTAGATCGCTTGATATTGTTAATGGTACAGACAACATGGTGCATACGCTCAGTGATGAAGCCACTAACGATATTAAAACGGTTGGTGCACAGGTGGTTGCTGAATGGATTGAAGAGATGAATTCAAAGGGGTTGCCTGGTCAGGCTATGTATGACGATGCTGTTAAGATGATGTCAAAGTACGCCAAGTAAGCCAAGCCTTCCTGTTTTTAAGTTGTACTTAAAGCCTCGCCTTGCGAGGCTTTTTTTGGATTCCTCTTATGCTTCGAAAACTTGAGAAAGCAACCTTTCCGTTGCTATCTAAGCTTGCTCGCTGGCTAGCGTACTTTGGTGGCTTTGTTTTAACTGCCATTGCAGTGATGACGGTGATCTCTATTATCGGTCGCGCCTTTGTTGGTTTCGGGCTTGGCCCAATAAAAGGTGACTTCGAATTAGTCGAGATTGGATCGGCCATTGCTGTTTTCTCGTTTCTGCCCTGGTGCCAGCTAAACCAAGGGCATGTGACGGTAGACATTTTCTCTAATCGCTTCCCAGTAGTTGTTCAGCGGTTTTTAAAGTTATTAGGCAACATTGTGATTACTCTAATCGCGTTTGTGCTTACCTGGCGAATATGGATGGGTATGGGGGAGCGTGTCACCTGGTTCGAACAATCCACTCGTGACGTACTTGGATTTGGCTATAAGCCTTTTTCGCCACCAGAAACATTTATCCTGGGCGTGCCTGTTTGGTATGGGTATGTTCTGGGTGTTGTTGGCACCATGCTGTTTTCTATTGTTGCTGTGTTTACCGTTGTGCGATCCATCAATGAATTGAGCTCTTACGAGGTGTCCGATGTCAGGGCTTGAACTATCCTTGGTGGCGTTTGCGTTGTTGCTTGGCGCTATTTTTTTACGCATGCCAATTGCGGCTGCAATGGCAGTAACCGGGTTTGTAGGTAGCTGGGTGGTCTTGGGGCATCCAAACGCAGTATTAAGCCAATTAAAGTCGCTCACTTACGATACGTTTTCCAGCTACTCATTATCCATTGTGCCCTTGTTCTTACTAATGGGGCAGTTTGCGACAAAGTCCGGAATGTCGCGCGCTTTGTTTAATGCCGCCAGTGACTGGCTCGGGCATCGTAAAGGTGGGGTGGCGATGGCAGCGGTCGGTGCATGTGCAGGTTTTGGTGCTGTGTGTGGATCATCGCTTGCAACGGCGAGTACCATGGGGCAGCTGGCCTTACCTGAAATGCGATCGCGCGGATATTCAGATGCTTTGGCAACGGGCGTATTGGCTGCAGGTGGCACCTTGGGCATTCTCATACCACCGTCTGTCATTCTGGTTATTTACTCGATAATGGCAGAGCAGAATATCGTTAAAATGTTTTTGGCCGCCATCGTGCCAGGCATACTCGCTGCAATTGGTTACATGCTTGCTGTCGTGGTCTATGTTCGCATAAGACCCAATAGCGCTACGGCGGCCGAGCGTGTTTCGTATAAGCAACGGCTTAAGTCAATGGCCCAGGTGTGGCCTGTTATGGTGATTTTTGGGTTGGTAATTGGTGGTATTGCAGCCGACTGGAATTGGGTTAAACCCGGGACACAGGCCCTATTTAGTCCAACAGAAGGAGCTGCGGTGGGTGCAGTTGCAACAGGGCTTTATGGGCTTTGGACGAAGGGGCTGAACCGGAAGTCCTTTATGGAATGCATTCTTCAAACCGCCAGCTCATCAGCAATGATCTTTTTCATATTGCTTGGTGCGCAGCTGTTTAATACCTTTTTGGCCTTTACGCAAACACCACAATTAATCGCTGATTGGATAACAACACAGGGCTATCAACCCATGTTGATTCTGATTTTGATGCTGGTTTTTTATCTTCTGCTGGGCTGCGTGATGGATAGCTTGTCGATGATCCTTTTGACCATTCCAATTTTTTTCCCAATCATTGAATCGTTGGATTTTGGCATGAGTGCAGAAGCAACGGCTATCTGGTTTGGCATACTGGCATTGATTGTTGTGGAGGTGGGGTTAATCACACCGCCAGTGGGCATGAACTTATTTATCATTCAATCTATGGCAAAAGATATTCCTATTCAGCGCACCTATCAGGGGGTGCTGCCGTTCCTGATGAGTGATCTTATACGTGTAGTGTTGCTGCTGATGTTTCCTGGAATTGCGCTCTGGTTGGTATCGTGATTGTTTGATTAGCTCATTATAATTGTTGCCCATGCATTGGCTCAATCAGTCTGTTTATATGACGCACCAGCGTTGACTTGCCGGAGCCAGATAAGCGCATGATGCAAAAGATCTCGCTTAGGTGGACATCAAACGAAACTTCATGTACACCTACAACAGCTTCAAACCTATCCAGTACTTCTGCCTTGGATAAATTACATTTTCGAATGGCGTTCAGTGCGTCTTTGGCGCGCTCACCAAAAATTTTCCACACATCGCGCATTTTTATAACAGGTTCATTCGACACGTCGGTTTTAGAATTTGTATGCATGGATGAATCGGGTGTTATGTTTGATTGTTACGCTCTCGCTCGGCTGCGAGTTGGATCTACAAAAGGAATATCGCAGCAGGTTGCGGTTAATCGTTTGCTATGCCCATCTAATTTGCCAACCTCAAGGGGCTGGTCGATGTCGCTATGCTCAATTGCCAAACGGGCCATGGCGATAGCGCAATCCAGGGCAGGGGACACGGTAGCACTGGTTACAACGCCAATTTGCCGTCGACCAATAAAAACCGGATCGCCATGGGTCGGTGCCTCGTGACCATCAAAGCGTAAGCCCTTAAGAACGCGTCGAGGTTGTTGTTGGTTCCGAGATAGTGCCGCGAGCCCAACAAAATCATTTTTTTGTAAATCGACTGCGAACCCGAGGCCTGACTCAAAAACATCGACGTCTGGACCAAACTCAGCGCCTGCGGCCATTAGACCTGCTTCAATGCGTATGGTATCAAGTGCATCAAGACCCATAGGCTTAATGCCCAAATCCTTGCCTGCCTCCATTACTGAATCCCAAACGGCTATTGCTGAATCTGGGTGACAGAATATCTCGTAGCCTAGCTCTCCGGTATAGCCTGTGCGAGTCAGATGAAACGGTTCGCCTTCTCTATCATGCAGCCGCGCTATTGTTGAGCCAAACCAGCGAAGTTGTTCTATTGCCGTGGCATGTGGTTGCGTAAACGTAATGCGTTGCATTAACTCGCGGCTCTTTGGCCCCTGTATGGCTAGATTTGGTAACGCCGAGTAAAGCGACTTTATCCACACGTTTAACCCACTGGACTCTGCCAATTGTTTAAGCTGCAAGCCGCTGTCATCTGATCCACAGCACCAACGAAAAGCTTCTGGGGTGAGACGAAACAAAGTGCCATCATCTATGACTGAGCCTGTGTTATCACACATCAGTGCATACACACCACGATTGACACTGAGTTTGGAAATATTGCGTGTCAATGCTTTTTGTAATAGCTGTTCGGCATCAGGTCCGAGCACATCGAACTTCCGCAGCGATGACATATCTTGTATGGTCACAGCCTCTCGACAGGCATGGTATTCGTCAATGTGGCGAGACGCTTCAAATGATTGTGGCAGCCAGGTATCTCGAGCCACAACAAATTGCCTGGTTAAGGCACTGGTGCGCTCGTGAAAAGCAGAATGTTCGGTCAAAATGGCCTCCGAGTCGGGTTCGCTACGATAAGCAACGGCGTGGGTGACGGCTGTGTTTTTTTTATAGATGCGAACATGTATATCGGTTGGGTTCCACCCATTGACTGTACCGACATCATCCGGGCAGGCGGTTGATACAGCAACGAGATCGGTCATGGCTTCCAGGGCAACGTAATCACCAGGGCGCGACCATGCCTCATCCGATTGAATTTGATTGTCGTGATGATCAATCCAGGAATTGAAAAAGAAATTGATCGCAGGCCAGGCTGCACGCGGATTAATTCCATATTTTGAATAAGCGGCGCTTATATTATCTGAACAATTGAGATGCCCGAAAAAACCACGCTCTTCATAACCTCGTGCTGTACACGCGTAGGCGAACGTATCGTGCCGACCCACCGTGTCCTGTTTTAATTTGAGTAAGGGTCGCATGTCCTGATCAAAGAACTTATCGAATAAGCCTGGTATTGGATAAGCGCCTCTTATCATTGAGCGAGTCACGGTTGAATCAATGTATCGCTCCAGACCCTTATCGAGTGACCGCGCGTTCATAGCCATAAAGTCGGAGCATTGCTGTCCGTCTACATCAATGATTTGTAGCACTTCGCCGGCTTCGAGTGTGTATGCGCTTGCGGTGCCACGCTTGATTCTGAATTCTTCTTTAATGTCGCCCAGTGGTTCAGGCAATGCCGCTACGGCCTGCCCATTTCGTACGTGCTCGAAACACACAGACCCTCCCATGCCGCCAGTAAAAATTCGATCGCTAGAGAAGACAAGCTCTGGATCGATGGATAGCCATAAAGTGACATCTTCTTTTGCGGTGAGAATAAAAAATTCGCCAGCCGGGGTTTCCAGGTCAAAAATGGCGATTGCTGTTAAGGAGGATTCACTGACATTAAGGCCATTTGTGTTCTGTCCGTGCGATTGCATATTACCGCCACGGTTTACATACCAATTGGCAATTCTTGCCATGTCTGGAGTTTGGGTGCTGCGGCTTATGCGCGAATTACTCGCAAGGCCAATGGATGCAAAGTCGGCCGATCCGCGTGCATCGAAGGGGATGAGTAAAACAGGTGTTGCACCGTCGGTGTTCGTTAATTTTACGAGATCATTTGCTTTGAGTTCTAACTTTGCGGGTATGGCGGGGCGAAGCAGATGCGTTTTAATCTGCGCATCATAGCCTTTGTAGTAGCGCGAAGATGAGTCAAAACCACCGCGCTTTGGCTGGTGAAGCCAATTGGGTTGAGGTATTGATCCAGGTGAAGCCAGCTTGTCGGAATTCATGTTGTTCTGACAGAATGTAACCGGTTTCAATGACGGTCTAGTATTAGGCTTTTAGGACATATGCGTCAAGCAAAAAAATACAGAGCAACTTAAGTTATACCTGATCACGCTTAGGTATTTAGCGTATAAACAGCACCTTACTATCCAAGCTAACCAAGGGAGATGATGGTCGACACAATTGGAAATAAAAGGGGTATTCGGCGAATAGCGGAGGCTGCCGGTGTTTCTATCGCCACTGTCTCGCGCATGCTCAATAGCAGCGCCAATGTCAGTGACAGAGCTAAAAAGACGGTCAGCAATGCGATTACTGCACATCACTACCAGCCCAACGCTGCAGCAAAAGCGCTGGCCACGAATCGAACCCGCACAGTTGCTGCTGTCATTCCTACGTTAGAGCACTCGATTTTTGCTGTGTTTATGAATGCCATGGAAGATCAACTCGCCGCGCACGGTTACAGCCTTGTTATTGCCACGCATCAGTTTGACTACGACACGGAACTGCGACGATGTCATGATGTGCTGAACCTCGGGGCTGAAGCGCTGATAGTGTCAGGGGCAGAGCATTCACCAAACCTTACGACCTTGCTTGAGTCAACGTCCATACCGTGCTTGTACACCAGCGTGTATATGCCGAATGAGGCGGTTCCGACACTTGGCTATGACAAAGCGAGCTTAGCTAACAATGCGATACAGTATCTTTATAACTTAGGCCATCCGCGTGTTGCAGTACTACATGGTCCGCTTAATAACAATGATCGAATGCGTGAACGTGTAAGCGGCATCAAAACAGTAATTAATCAAAACGCAGACTTACATATTGAATTAAACGAGGCGCCTATTGGTGCTGAAGCAGGCAAAGAGGCTATTAGTAGCTGGCATAAAAATAACGCGATGCCCCAGGCGTGTTTATGTCTTACTGATGTTAATGCCTTGGGTATTGTGTTAGGAGCTCATGAGCTGGGAATTTCGATACCAAGAGACATATCAGTTATGGGGTTTGAAGACGTGGATTGGTCTAAACACTGCACGCCAGCGCTGACAACGATTGCTTTACCAACTGAGCAAATGGGTAGGCAGGCTGCAGATGTCCTTGTTAGTCATTTGGATGACGGTGTTGAACTTGAGCACAGGGAGCTGCATGGGTCTATTATTGAGCGTAACTCAACGGGAAGGGTACCCGAAGTTAGTTTAAGATAGTAGAACGAATCCGGTATTACGCCTGAGCTTTCTTAATCACTCATATCTCTAAATAACCACGCCCGAGCTGCAGTCCATTTGCGTTTAACGGTGGCAACAGACATATCCAGTTCTTCTGCAATTTCCTCATTAGTGCATCCTGCAAAGTAGCGTAAATCGACGATGCGCGCCTTAAGGTCATCCACTTTTTCCAATCGTTCTAGTGAATCGTTTAAAGCCAGCAGATCGACGCCGGGCTCTTGGTTACCCAAAGCGTCTTCAGGTACTACTATTGTGTTTTGATCACCACCACGTTTTTGTGCTTTTTTCGCAAGCGCATGATTGACTAAAATTTGCCGCATGTTGCGCGATGCAACCACTCTGAACTCAATTTGCGTGCATTCTTTTTTTGCAGCATGGTATTTGAGGTAGGCTTCGTTCACCAACGCCGTTGGCGTTAAGGTATGACCAGAGCGTTCTCTAGACATATAGTAACTGGCAACTCGTTTTAATTCGTTGTAAGCCCCGGAAATAATCTCCGACATGTTGTTGACCTGTGTGTTGCCGGCGTCATATTGCAGGCACACCCTAATAGGTGTGTATAATGATGGTTAACCCTTTCGTGATTGAATCAGCGAAACATTCATTTTTTCATCATCGAAATGACAATTCGGCACAATAACCCGCTATACAAACACCAAATTGGGGTATTGGTAAAATATCATTCGAAAAGGCCATTGGACTAGTTGATCGATTTCAGCACATCCGTGACTTGTTCTTCCTGCGCGATTTCCAGCTGTTGACATTTACTATGGTATTGCCAAGCTAGCAGTGATACCGCACCAGAGACGATAAACAGGAATGCAGCCAAGCTTTACTATTTTTCAAAAAGCTATCGGCTGAGCGATAACGCTCCACTGGGTCGCTTGCACTAGCGCAATTGAAAATGGCTTTGAGCTCTGCAGATAAGTTGCCCGATAGGTTGTCAAGCAAATTGCCAGATTGCAGGTTATGGCCTTGGATGCGCAGCGTTGCTTCAGGCATCAGTAATCCGAACAATACCCGTGCTTTGATCAACATAAAACCACGCTTGCAAATGCTTTTTTAAACATCGATTGGCCAACACAATTGTTAGCCAATAGTTATTTGCATGATTGAACTCAAAAAAATTAACTTAAGGTATTTTAATGGGGTTTAAGGCAAGCGTTGTGATTACCCATTTGGGTTATCGGCTATGGGGAATTATCCTTGTATATCCGGATTTTATTTGATCTTTTTATTTGTCGACCGGCCACATGTGTATTGCACGAAGTTTCGATTGATTGACCGATGTAAGCCCGTGCAAAGCGCGTAGTGCGGGTACTTTATTAGTGAATTGGTCGCTGAAATCAGTGTGCCAGTACCAATGGGGGGACGAGCTTGGCTCTTTAACATACGCTTTGGCCTGTATAATTATATTCACGGCAAGAGGACAAACCACGGTACAGGGACCTGTTATGTCAAGCGCTCTCGTTATTGATGATCACCAATTGTTTGCAGGCGGCTTCAGTTACATGCTGGGTTCACTTGATGTTATTGACCAGGTTTATTGTCACAAAGAACCTCAAAGCGCTATGGGGCAAAAACCGTCCCACGATATCTGTTTAATCGTATCTGACCTGTATATTCCGGGTTTTGATATGTACAAGTGGTTTGCAAGGTTGCGTATTCAATTTCCTCATGCAAGCTTATTAGTGATATCGTCATCCATAAGCCGATCCGATCGATCTGATAGCCTATCGGCTGGGGCCGATATGTATTTTGAAAAACATGCCGACCCCAGTTTGGTAATTGACGGTATTAAGCACCTACTTGAAAAACGTCCTTTAAAAGACAACTTTCTTGGTCGAACGGCGGCAGAAGCGCAGGAGCTAGGCCTGACAAATCGGCAAATCGATATTTTGGTCCATCTTGCGCGCGGCTTGTCGCTAAAAGAAATTGCGTCGCGCTTTGACATATCGCCACAAACGGTCAAGACTCACCTAAGCCGTATATACGACACCATCGGTGTGTCTGGCCGAAGTGCGGCATCCGTGTGGGCAAAGCGGCATGGCTTGTTATAGAAAAATATGCGCTAAGAGGTTAAAGTCTACTCTGCATGGAGTAGTGCATGACAGTACCACAACAAAATAGATCTCATCTGCAGGCATTCATTCTGGATGTCGTTGTCATCGGCTTGTTTTCAGTTTACGTTGTGGGCACGTTGTGGATTGCTGACAATCTGCTCGCGAAATTTATGCCTGGGTACCTTTTTTCGGGTAACTATAAAATTGGTGTGGTGATATTTTTTATTGCATCGTTGTTGTTTATTAACTTGTCGCGCAGAAAAAAATGGAGTAACTGGCGTTTTTTTGTAATGGGCGCTTTCACCATTTTCTTTCCATTGGTTTTTGTCTCTGCCTCTGCCAACTTGTTATTCAGGCCAGAGGGAACACTGATAGCCTCTTTTGCATCAACCTATTGCTTAGGCCATGCTCGATTACATCGTGCCGGACCGCGTCCATGTCCTCGCG
>CAYSZH010000169.1:0-9499 GCA_964435305.1 uncultured Granulosicoccaceae bacterium | reverse complement strand
ATTCCACACCTCGGATTTGAGAACACCAGCCATAGGCTTTAAATGACTGATTGATATTAACCGCCATCGCATAAGCTGAATTAGCCCACACATAGCTATCTGCACCAGCAGAATTATCTTCTTCAAAATCAAATTCATCGACCGGATCTGTTTTGGCACCGTAAGGTACTCTTGAGAGAAAACGCGGCATAGCCAACCCAAGGTACTTCGCATCGTCAGAATCTCTCAATGAGTTCCAAGCAGCATATTCCGGCGTGCTGAGAATTTTAGTTAAATCTCTGGGGTCTGAAAGCTCCTCCCAGGTCTCCATTTGCATAACGGAAGGTGCCGCGCCTGTTATAAATGGCGCATGGGCTGCAGCTGCAACCTCTTTCATTCCATTGAGAATCTCAACATCAGGTGCACTGTGATCAAAATGGTAATCACCTACCAGACAACCGTATGGCTCGCCACCTAATTGATCATATTCCGCGCCGTAGATCTTTTTGAAGATAGGGCTCTGATCCCATGATGTACCTTTAAACTTTTTGAAAGTCTTGCCTAATTCTTTCTTCTCAACATTCATGACACGAATTTTGAGCATTTCATCTGTTTCGGTGTTGTTGACCAGATGAGACAGGCCGCGCCAAGCTCCTTCCAATTTCGTGAACTCTTCACTGTGCATAATAAGATTGGTTTGCTCAGTGAGTTTTTTGTCGATCTCAGCAATAATGGACTCTATGGTTGCAACAGCATCCGCACCGATCACAGTGGTGTCAGCTAATGCCTGTTGCGCCAGAGTCGCAACCGCTGTTTCTACAGCGCTCTTTCGTTCGTCCGACTTAGGCTTGAACTCTTTATCAATTAATGCTGAAAAGTCGTCAGCTTCAATTACCGCGCCTTCCGCTTTCTCATCTACCGCTTGTTCTTCTGACATGTTTATTCCTCCGACTCAGCTGGTTTCTCGTCCCCACCATCGGCATCGGGGTTTGGTGATGCCGCTAAAGACTCCATCAATGCAGGATCATCCAGCACTTTTTGAATTAGCTCTTCTGCACCTGATTTACCATCCATATACGTCTTCAGATTGTTTAGTTCCGTTCTGGCCGTAAGAAGCTTATTCAGTGAATCCACTTTGCTGGCGACGGCAGCTGGTGAGAAATCGTCCATGCTTTCGAAGGCCATCTCAACACTCAATTCACCTTCACCGGTTAAGGTGTTGGGCACACGCAAGGCCACTTTTGGCTTAGTGGATTTAAGATAGTCGTCGAAATTATCAACATCAATCTCGGCAAAGTTTCGATCATCTAGCCGCTCTTTCGGGTCGCCTGCGTTACCCGACAGATCAGCCATTACACCCATTACGAACGGCAGCTGTATTTTCTTCTCCGCTCCATAGAGTTCAACGTCATATTCGATTTGCACTCGGGGTGCACGGTTACGTGCAATAAACTTTTGACTACTGGCCATCTTGCTCTCCACTTATATTCAAATTAGTAATTCAAATTAGCAATTCAAATTACTTCTCATTACTTCAGACAAAGTCTTCATCTGTCCTTAATTGCTACTGATCTGCACGACTAGGGCAACACATTGCGATGCGTCCGCGAAGGCTGCTTAATATTATTCTGTTGCTACGTCTTCTACCTGCGCCCTAAGCGCCTGTGCTCGGCTAAATTCGCTTAATAGCTCCACGAAGCTTTTGGGCACTAATCTTTTCATGTCTACCAACACCAATGGGATCGGATTAGATGGCTCAGTGGCCATAAAATATTGCTCTATCTCGTTTAAAAGCGCGATTACATCGCCACGCGTTTGCAACTTTGGAATAGACGGCGTTCCTTGCTGTGCTGAATTGGTATCAACCGCCGGCGATGGACTTTCCTGCACGGGTGGTGAAGGTTGCATCGCAGTTGCCTGTTCAACGCCCTCGGCAGGCATACCAGACTGAGGGTCAGAATGATTTTCCGAAGCCGGCTCGGGTATCGGATCTGGCATGCTCTGTGGCATAGCAGGTGGCGGTGCGTTATCTGCCACGTTAATGTCTGGGGGTGTTGGCAGCACTTCTCCGTTAAGAAATCGCATGTAACTGTCATCCAACAGGTAGGCTGTTGGGTTTTCCGACAAGGAGCTCAACATGGTAGAGAAGTTATCGCGTTCAGTAGGTGCCAGCTCATGCAATACAGCGAAGAACGGCTTGGTCACCATCCCTTTAGCGCGTTGAGCCAGCACACCAACGGGGCTGGAGGGCTCCACATGGCAGTAATATTCAAGTACGCGATCGAAAGCAAATTCTGCATCGGCACGACTACCCAGCAAACCGGACAGCTCGATAGTGGACGCGGCTACAAGGTCTGCGGATCCACTTAATCCTGTCGACGACTGACTATCACCAGCTTCATCAGCAGGAGTACTAATTTCAATGTGGGATTCCGCGTACTCACTGAAAACGCTTTCGCAAGCGCTAATTTTGTTTTTCAACCCCGATAGCGATAATGAGTTATAAGACCCGGCTTTTTCAGTGAATAGTTGCTCCACTTCATCGCAACTGGCTGCAATTGTTTGCAGTGCGGTTAGGGCCTGCTGTAAGTCCTCAGGGGCAGTTTCTTTAAAACAGCCTCGTATCAAACCTTCCTGACACCGCTCTTTCTCTTCGGCAGTCCCTGCCATATTGCCGCGTGCGATATCGATGTCTCTGGATGAAAACGACCCGATCCCTTTCACGTCGACTAATGGCACGCGATACACATCATCAATAAACTGAGGATCGTCCGCTAAATCTCTAAACAGATTGATTCGCGCATAAAACATATCCTCAGGATCATCTTCATCCGCAGATGGGAGCATGCTGTCCCACTCTTCATTCAAGGCCGTTTGCGTATTTGAAAAAGCTTCTTGCATAGCCACGAACCCGTTTAAATTCGCTTCAGCTTTAATAAGCAAGGTAAGCGGACCCAAATGCGACGGAGATGACTTTAGCAGTGCTTTGGCTATATTGCGCACCTCTGACCATTGCGGAGGCTCCGCCGGAATAACAGAATCCCCCATACTGCGTTCGGGCCTGCCTGTTGACGCTACCAATAAAGACTGATAATCAGCAGACCCTTCATACTCTTCAACACTGATCATTCCGTGACGGCCTTATACTCGTTTCAAATTTTTTAACGCATCAATGTGATGCAACAAGCCGACACGCTAAAAGCATTTGACTTCCGGCGCAATCGCCCATTTGTACATCAAATGATTAGCTTAAGTACTTGACCATTCAAAATAAGACATGAATCGCGTGTTTTCCAAGACCTACTTAAACCAAAAACGAAATTCAAAGCAAAATGTGCCACATACGAGTTAACCCATATTGGTAGGTATTTGCTATGCGTGTGTCTTAATACTGTTGTTTCTATAATGACAACTGTTATTCAATCTCTGCTTAGATGCTTGTCTACCATCTTGTCGTAACTCGATGAATGCTATAGTTGAATGTGAGTTACTAGCAGTAAGATAATCACACTACTTCTTCATGAGTAATGTATGCAGCTGACGTTAACAATTCGCACGGCAAGCGGAAGTCCCGCCGATAATTTACAAGCAAGAACCTTTGATCAGTTTCCTGTCATCATCGGCCGCTCAACATCGTGTCATTTTGTCCTAAACGATCCCAGCCTCTACGTTTCTTCCAATCATGCCGTTGTCATTGAAGATCAAGGTCAGCTCCTCGTTGAAGACACCAGTTCAAACGGGGTTTACATTAACAGCGCAAATGATCCAATCGGACGTGGACAAACTTCAACGCTCCGTGATGGAGATACGATTGCTATTGGAGATTACTCTATCGTTGTTAGAATCGATCACCATGGATCAGCCGATGATGCTTTTGGGACGATAGAGCAACCCAAACAGGAAACCGCATCAGAATATAACCCGTTCGAAGACTCCGGATTTGATTGGTCAAAAGACGACGATAATCAACCGGGCTGGGAGAAAGATGAGAAACAAGACCCGCAAAGTAATTGGCATGATTGGACATCGCTGAACACCGGCTCTTCGCAACAAGCTGCCCAGAGCAATGACGCACCCCAGAATAAGAACACGCATGATGATCTGGATTGGGATGATTTCCCTTCCGACACCCCGGCGCAAGAAAAACAACCGCTTAGAGCATCACCTAGCCAGCCGACCAAGCACAATTTGCCCGACCCGCACGCAGCATCCCGCAATCCTGCACCGCCTGGTGGAAGCCCGAGAGCGAATGTCGATCCGCGCAACAACCCCTACCCTGGTTCTCTACAAGACTCGCGGAACGAACGCCAGTACGATCAGCGTAACAACCCTCACCCCGATTCGCGCTACGAACCGCATAACAATCATCGCAATAATCCGCGCTTCGATGCAAACAACCACCCCGGCAATGACCCTCGTAACCCTCCTTATAATAATCAGGGCTACAACCCGCGTAATGAACCGCGCAATGATGACCGCCACAATCCACGTAATGACCCAAGATACGACTTTGGGCATCAGAGACAATCTGCTGCTGCCCCAAATAGGGATGCGGTACAACCTCAATACCGACAGGCTAGTACCCCACCAGCTCATCATCATGCACAGGCCGCATCGGCTCTGAGTGCGTTCTACAAAGCCGCAAAATTACAGGAAGCCGATTTTCAAAATCAATCTCCTGAAGAGCTAATGACCCAAACGGGCAAGTTGCTAAATCTTTCTATCGACGGGATGATGATGCTATTGCAATCTCGCGCAGAAATGAAAAACGCGATAAGAAGCGATGTCACGCAACTGAGCAGAAGAGACAACAACCCATTGAAATTCTCTTACAGCTCACAAGATGCGCTGCAAAAACTGTTAACCGATAAAAATGGAGGAGACGGGTATCAGGATGCTGAAAGAGCCATTATGCAGGCCGTTGATGACTTAAAAATACATCAAGTTGCTCTGTTGGAGGGCATGAAAGCCGCGGTTAAAGCCTTGTTGGTGGAATTTAATCCTGAAAAACTTGGAAAAACCCTCGAAAAAAATCACCCGATTGCTGCCAATATTCCCATTACAAGGGAGGCCAAATTATGGCAACTTTTCGAGGAACATTACGACGACATTCACGAAGACACGGTTAACAACTTTAATGATGTTTTTGGACACGAATTTAGAAAGGCCTACGAGCGGATGATTAATCGACATGAATAATGTCAAAAATGATTGGTAAACCATGTTAATTCGAAATTACTTACATTCAAAATCAACGACTCAGTGCGTATGCAGGCTCTGTATCACATTGCTGTTCGCGGCTTTACTCTCAGGCTGTGGTGTCATTAATTCGGGCCTTCAATTAGTCGGTTTAGGCAAGCCACCACCACCACCGCCTCCTGAACTGATACCGGCAGAAATACCGCTATCTGAACAGCCAATGACAGTCAATATCTATATAAAGGCCGCCAACGATCTCAACCCGGACAGTACATCCAGGCCATCACCGGCAAGAGCACGCATTTTCGTTGGAGACAGTACAACAGACTTAATGCCTTTACCAATTGAAGAGGTGTTTGAGTTCGGTGATTTCAGTCTGGACTTAAAACCAGTCTCGTCATTGACGTTAAGCCCGGGTTCTGTTGAAACAGTATCCTTGTCTAGCTTCAAGTCCAACTCGAAGCTGACTATCGCTGTTGCCTATAGAGATGCTTATAACGCACAGTGGATTCAAAGCGTTGACCTTGCTGTTAATGACGTCGTTAACGTTAACGCAACATTATCTTCATCTGCTGTGACCTTACAGCAGAATTAAATCCTCATATTGGATTAAAGAGCGCATATAGGCAGGCTGAATTGACATGAGTTGTACACATAAGGGAGCAATACAGATTGTCCAGTAACAGCAGAACCGCATGGACTGAGGGCATGTTTTTAGGCCCACAGCATTTCCAGCAACATGATCGATTTCTGCTTAACCAGCTCGCCGGGCTAGGTAAAGGCTTGTCTGGGCACCCCTTCGGGTTACTTAATTTGGAAATAGATGAAGGTGCTCTGCGTGAAGGCAAAGTCGCCTTGAACAAAGTAGCGGGCATATTCTCTAACGGCACACCGTTTAACCTGCCAGCCGATGAGCCACTTCCCGATCCTCTGGAGATCGATCAAGCAACACGCAATACAGTAGTCTCGCTTGCCATCCCCATAGCGAGCACGCATGACAAAGACATTGCTGAACATAAGGAAAAGGGGAATTTCTCTCAGTATATTCTGGATAATTCACTGGTAGCTGATCGGCATAGCCCAGATTCGGACAACGAAGAATCTGTGTTTACAGCAAAACTCTGGACACGCCTTGTACTTGAAAACGACGATCAAAGTGCTTATCACACAATACCGATTGCAAGAGTGGTTGAGCGCCGCGAGGACAATACGCTTATATTAGACAAAGAATTCTATAGCTGCGCTATGTCGCTGGCCGCAACACCACCGCTTGTAAGTGCGTGTCAGGAAATTTCGGGCTTAGTGCAGCAAAGAGCCAGCGAACTTGCAAAACGTTTGGGAACACCTAACGCATCAGATTCTACCCAATTAACCCAATTCTTTTTACTCCAAATACTTAACCGTTCTGCACCTTTACTTAAGCATATCGTGCAAAGTGCAAGTATGCATCCGGAGCGATGTTACGAAGAATTGGTTCAACTGGCGGGTGAAATGGAAACAATCACCACAAACGAACGGCTTGCCGTGGAAACGGAAGCCTACATCCATCGGGATCAGTTCCAGTCGTTTTCACCCGTGATACAAAGCTTAAGGAAGAGCTTAAACTGGATACCCGATTCTAAAACAGAGTCTTACCCTGTCAACCATGTTAAGGCGGGGATATACACCTCTACTATTGCTGAATTACACCTGTTTGATTCTGCAAGATTTATTTTAGCAGCCAAGGCCAGAGTCACGCCAGATGAGCTTTCACGAAAACTGCCACAACAATCAACGATTTCATCAAAGCAAAAATTAAAAGAATTGGTGCAGGCGCAAAGCCCGGGCGTTGAAATAAAGCCTCTAATGACAGTTCCCAGCAGTATCCCAAGTTACGAAAGTTATGTGTATTTCGAATTAAAGCAAGACAGCCCCTTGTGGAGAGATATTGCCTCAACCGGCGATATTGCATTGCATATTGCAGGCACCCCATCAGGGCTTGAAATGCAAATGTGGACGATACAAAAATGAGCCGCGATCCTTTTGATTTTGGTGACGATGACCGAACAGTACTGCAGCCAACTCCAGGGCGTCGCACTGCAGCACCAAGTGCGCCAGCAGGAGGTGCAAGCGTTCGACAAGAAAGCGCACCATCAGCGGCCGATCAGCTGCATGCTACGCCATTACTAGGCGGTATCAATAAACTGGAGAAAGCAGCATCACGGCTCATTCCTTTACTGATCACCATCAAAAACAGCCAACAGCACCCTCATCCAGAACAACTTAGAAATAAACTGATCAATGAACTCAATGAGTTCAAACAACGCGCCCAACCCATTCTGAACGATCCTAAAAAAGTCACGCAAGCAAGCTATGTCATGTGCACGGCGCTTGATGAGGCCGCGCTGAATACACCTTGGGGGCACGAGTCAAATTGGTCGCAGCACAATTTGCTTTCCACTTTCCATGACGATGTGTCTGGTGGTGAACGCTTCTTTTCACTGCTTAAAGGTTTAGGTAAAGATCCGGAAGAAAATATCGACTTGCTGGAACTCATGTACGTCTGCCTTGCCCTTGGTTATGAAGGGGCTTATAGAATTGCACCGAAAGGTCAAGAGACGCTGGTCAAGGTACGTCATTGGCTATACGACATTATTCAATCCGTAAGAACCAATCCTGAAAAGGTGTTATCAGCTAATTGGGTTGGCAGCGGAGTAAAGGAAAGCAGGCTGCCAAAATTGACGCCCATCTGGGTTATTACGGCAGCGGTACTTGCGATTGCCTCATTTGCGTACATTGGCTTACGCTACAACATAGCGTCCTTTTCCGATGATGTTATTGCAGGCTACTTCAATAAAGACGTAAAACCTTTATCCATTCGCACAGTAGTACCGCCCATTAAGCCCAAACCAATAGCCGTTGCTACTCAAGAAGAAAGCACAATCACACTGACACAGCTATTGCAAAGTGAAATAGAACAAGATTCGATACAAGTAGACGAATCATTCGACTCCGGTAGCGTCAGAATAAAAGGCGCTAATTTGTTTTCATCCGGTGGCGTTTCACTCAACTCAGATTTCGCACCCTTAATTGAACGCATTAGTAAAGCGATTGCGCAATTTGATGGCACCGTCATCGTTTCTGGGCACTCAGATAATATACCGATTCGATCCGGAAGGTTCTCATCTAATCTAGAATTATCTCAAGCCAGAGCAGACTCGGTAATGGCGTTTTTCAATCGGTACCAGGATGACCCCACGCGTGTTAGCTCCGTCGGAAAAGGCAGCCTTGAACCAATAGCGGATAATGGAACGGCAGCCGGCAGGAATTTAAATCGACGTGTAGAAATCAGTATTTTTTATTGACCGTTTTAAAGCATAACTTTTACGCAAACATCATCAGATAAGTAAGACAGTTATTCTGGACATTGGCTAGTAGGGACAAGATGGGTGGTTTAGTGAGATTATTTAAAAGTCGTATGTTTCTCGCCTTTCTTGGGCTGGTGTTTACATCGCTATTCATTTGGTTTGCTGGCCCTCTGATAGGCATCAGTGGCACGACACCTTTAGAGTCTTCATACAACAGAATTATGCTCATTTGTGGCATGTCTGGTTTGTTTCTAATTTCTTTTGTTGTTCGTTACATAAGATCACGCAAACGAAACGCACAACTACTCAATTCAATTGCTGAAGAAGCCTCACCAGCAGACAGTGCTTCACAAGAAGAACAAGCCATTTTACAAAGCAAGATGCAAGAGGCTGTAGACACTTTAAAAACGCGCAATTTTTCTAAAAAAAGTGGCAGTCGTTATTTGTACGAACTGCCCTGGTACGTAATTATTGGCCCACCCGGTGCGGGTAAAACAACATTGTTAAGTAACTCTGGGCTGGACTTTCCGCTTGAAGATACACATGGCAAGTTTTCAGTTAAAGGCGTCGGTGGCACACGCAATTGCGATTGGTGGTTCACCGATCAAGCCGTGCTATTGGACACGGCGGGACGCTACACCACACAAGACAGCGAAGCAGAAGTAGACAAATCGGCATGGGGCAATTTTTTAAGCCTGTTAAAGGAAAAACGTGACAGAAGGCCAATAAATGGTGTCTTACTCGCGCTTAGCATTCAAGATATTGTGCAGTCGGATGACGACACCTTAGCCCAAACAGCAAAAACACTACGGACCCGTATCGATGAGCTTTACGCTCAACTCGGCGTGGCCCCACCGGTGTATCTTATGTTTACAAAGTGTGATTTATTGGCAGGTTTTAGCGAATTCTTTGCTGATCTTGACAGACAAGAACGGCGACAGTGTGGGCGGTCCGGGCGCTCTGGCCTGATCACC
>CAYSZH010000168.1:0-9742 GCA_964435305.1 uncultured Granulosicoccaceae bacterium | reverse complement strand
ATAAACAGGCTGATATTGCCATTATGCGTACTCAAGGTGCATCACCTGGCAGCATCATGAGTATTTTTCTTGTGCAAGGCACATTGATTGGCGTGTTAGGTACCGTTGTCGGTGTGGTTGGCGGAGTGTTGCTGGCTTCTAATATCGATGTTGTTGTACCGTTTATTGAACGTTTTACCGGACCTGTATTAAATCCTGAGGTGTATTACATTGATAAAATGCCATCGGATTTGCAGTGGCCTAATGTGGTTAAAGTCGCCATGATGTCGTTCGGTTTATCGGTATTGGCAACCTTGTATCCGGCCTGGCGTGCGTCCAGAACAGATCCTGCCAGCGCTCTGGCTTATGAATAGTGGTTTGGCATCACCCATGACGCAACCCAACAGACTCATTTTTTGCTCTATTGCCACAGCTTCGATCCGGACATGACTGACACTGCTAAAAACGATATTCCGAATCAGGTTCTTATTGCGGATAAAATCAGTAAGCGTTATGCGCAAGGTGATTTATCAGTAGATGTGCTTAACGAGTTGTCGATCACCATCGATCGCGGAGAGCGTGTCGGTATTGTCGGTTCATCTGGTAGTGGTAAAAGCACCTTGCTGCATTTACTGGGTGGTTTGGATTCGCCCACAAAGGGTAGCGTTCAGGTCGCAGGCCAGGATATCGGTTCATTGGGTCAGGCTGCACGCGGAAAACTTCGCAACAAGCACATTGGGTTTGTTTATCAGTTTCATCATTTGCTGCCCGAGTTCACGGCTCAGGAAAATGTCAGCATGCCGCTCTTGATCAGAAAAGAATCGGTTAAAACGGCCAACGATAAAGCGGCCGTCTTGCTAGAGCGCGTGGGTTTAGGTGAGCGCATGCGTCATAAGCCCTCAGAATTATCCGGTGGTGAGCGCCAGCGGGCCGCAATTGCAAGAGCGCTGGTAAACGATCCTGCATTGGTATTAGCGGATGAACCTACGGGAAATCTAGATGAGGATACGGCCGAGCGAGTGTACGAACTCATGCTCGAATTGAACCGCGAACTTGCGACAAGTTTTCTAGTGGTGACACACGACAGGCGTTTAGCGAATCGAATGGATCGTGTGTTGACGTTAACGCATGGGAACCTAAGCCATACAGGCTAGCTTTGTTTGTCAGACAAGTTTTCAGACAAGAGATGATGCGCGTTCCGCGCGTGCTTGCCAGCGTCTTATCGCAATGAAACGCCAAATCAGCTTGGTTGTTATATAGCCGAGTACGGCACTTAAGGCGCCCATAAAAATACTGCCAAACAGCAGCGTCGGCCAAGCTTCTACTGCATTCCTTAACAGATCATGCAGCCCGCCGCTGAGCGAGAAGGCAGACGAATCTGTTCCCAGAACGGTAGAACCTACAACCCCTGAGGCATAAAGTAATGGCGCTACAGTAATTGGATTACTGAGCCAGACCAGCATCACAGAGATAGGCATATGGACGCGCAACACGGCAGCAAGGAGTGCGGCTACCAGCATTTGCATTGGAATCGGCAGCCACGCAATAAAGAGCCCCACAGCAACGGCACCTGCAACCGTGCGTCGGTTCAAGTGCCACAGAGCCGGGTCTGCAATCACGTCACTAATCCACGCAGTCCACTTTCCGTCTTGTGCACCGTTTCGAGCGCTCGCTGCAACGTTAGGGGGCATGCCCAATATATTTCGCATCTGTTTATCTGTGGGCAGGTATTTCTGCAACCAGCTGCGCGGCATTACGTTATCCATATTAACTATTTGATAGGTTATGTAACGTCCGCGCGAATAGCCAAATTGAGCTGGCCTGTCCTGTTTTTCTTCGCGAATCTTTAGCTGTTGTGCACAGTTTTGCGGTTGGATTGGCGTTATCTACCGGGTTAATTGTGCTCTTTGGTTGTAGTTTGAGCGTCTTTACCGTCTTCGTCGCCGTGTGCTTGCTGTGCGCTGCACAACTAAGGCTTCGTTGTGTTCGGCTGTTTATTATTGGGTGGCTCATCGCAGGGTTGGTAGCCACAGTGGTGCAACGGCGGCAGTTTGATCGGCAGATTAGCTCGGAGCTTATTGGTGCGAACCTGCTCGTACAAGGCCAGATAATCGGCATTCCTCAAAGTGATGGCCGACGCACCCGGTTTGAAATAAACCTTCACCCGCAGCACGCCTCTCACGCCGCACTTAAAGGCAAGCTGCGCCTAAGCTGGTATGGGTTTGATCGACCCGAATTACAACCGGGTGACACATGGCAATTAACAGTGCGGCTGAAGCCACCGTCTGGGCTGGGAAACGCAGGTGGTTTTGATTATTCACGCTGGCTGTTCCAGCAACAGGTTGTTGCCGTTGGGTACGTACGAGATTCACCAGCACCGTTATTAATCAAGCAAGCGTCATGGAATACCTATTTACTTCGTGGTGAAATTGCTCAGCGTATCTATGCACTGCCCAGTGCAAACGAATTTGCAGCCGTTGTGGCAGGGTTAAGTGTTGGGGTCAAGGCTGCGTTGGCTGACGAACACTGGACACTGTTACGTGAAAGTGGGACTGCACATTTGCTGGCTATTTCGGGTTTACATATTGGCCTTGTGAGTGGCTGGGCTTATTTGCTCGGTGGAGGGCTTTGGCGTCTTTTGTCGATTTCTACACAGCTTAAACGTAGGCCAACGCGTTTCTTTTTTTCTATCATGGCAAGTGTTATTGCAGCATCGGCGTATGCGATGCTCGCCGGTTTCAGCCTGCCAACACAGCGAGCGCTAATGATGCTCATTGCTGCGTCACTGGTTATGCTGTGTCGACGATTCTGGCCTCCCTGGACAGCCTATACACTGGCGTTGTCACTTGTATTGTTGTTTTCTCCACTGTCCATGTTGTCAGCCGGTTTCTGGCTGTCTTTCACAACGGTTGCGGCGCTAATTTATCTACATGCCGGGCGTTTATCCGAACGTCATTGGCTGTTAAGTTCGCTCCGTGTGCATTTGATGTTAGGCGTGGTGTTACTGCCATCTTCAGCCTGGTTTTTTCAATCAGGTGCCCTGATAGCACCGTTGGCGAACGCCATTGCAATTCCTGTTATCGGTCTTGTAGTGGTGCCATTATCGCTGGCCATTATCGTGTTGTTGTTTATCTCCGATGCATTAGCTGATCTTGCGCTGACAGCCGCGCAATGGCTCATTGAAAAGGTTTTTACAATGTTGCATTGGCTTATCCAACTTGAATGGGCGCATGTGCTTTTGATTGTGCCATCTGCCGAAATTTTGATTTACACCGTGTTGGGCTTAGCCTTGTTGCTTGCGCCACGCGGAACGAAAATGCGATGGCTTGCAGTGCCGCTGCTTGCACCTGTGATGATGTTTAACGTGTTTGGGCCGAAAAGCGTCGAGCTTGAATTGCATGTGCTGGATGTGGGGCAGGGCCACGCTGCCTTGATATTTACGCGTAACAGCACTGTGCTATTTGATACCGGTAATCGTTTTTCGTCTGATAGCACTATGGCTGAGCGTGTTGTCGTTCCTTTCTTGCATAGTCATGGTCGTAAATCGATAGACGTTCTTGTTGTGTCTCACGCCGATGCCGATCATGCTGCCGGCGCAGATTGGTTAATCCAGCGCTACCCCAAGATGCGCGTCTACGCCAGTGATCAAAAAAATCTTAATAACGCGCTTTTAAATCAACAAAAAGCCCATTTTTGTCTGGCGGGGGATAGCTGGTACCTTGATGAGGTCGGGTTCTCGTTTCTGCATCCTGCAAAAGGCGACTTTGGCGATACTAATAATTTATCTTGCGTGCTACTGGTGCATGCTGGCCAAAGCCGTGTGTTACTTACAGGCGATATTGAGCGTCGCACGGAAGGCTTGATTACCGCGCGGTTGAATGAGCATAAACTCAAGATCAATGTCATGGTAGCCCCGCATCATGGCAGTCGCTCATCATCGACAATGCCCTTTTTGAATAAATTTAACCCGGAACATGTGGTATTTCCCGCTGGTTTCCAAAACAAGTTTGGCTTTCCGCATAAAGACGTAGTTGATCGCTACCAGTCCCTTGGGTCGCGAACATTTACCACGGGTGAACAAGGTGCGATCAGTTTTCACTTTAATCGCAAGGGCTTGATCGGCGAGCCTGAGTATCACTGGCAACGGCATCGGCGGTTTTGGTAGAAGCAGTTCAGTCCTAATGTAAGTTACGCGTCATGAAGTTGTCATTTTGTAGCGCCTGTACAACAATCGCGCAGTTAATCCACACTGGATCGTGGCCGAGACACCCAACGATGCATGAATTTGCGCACGAGCGTGCGCAAATGGGCTATAAATAATAAAGTCTGGGCAGTCTAAAAGAAGGGCGTATATAACGTGTGGGAAATAGTAAGTGCAGGCGGCTTGTTAATGCTGCCGATCGTATTGTGTTCGATAATCGCTTTGGCCATTATTGCAGAGCGGTTTTTCACGCTTAGGCAAGAGAAAATATTGCCCACCAATTTAGTAGCCGATGTCTGGCGCATGGCCAGTTCCAAGCAGCTCACAGATGAAAAGGTGCGCGAAATTCAACAGCAATCGCCATTGGGTAGAGTGCTGGCCGCGGGATTACTCACGCGCACGCAGGAGCGTTCTTCCATGAAGGCTTCCATCGAAGAGGTGGGCGGGCACGTAGCACACGAGCTTGAGCGCTATTTGAATGCACTGGGCACCATAGCAGCCGTAACGCCCTTACTGGGACTGCTTGGCACGGTAGTCGGGATGATTAAAGTGTTCACCAATATTACGACAGTGGGAGTCGGTAATCCTGCGCAATTGGCCGGTGGTATTTCGCAAGCGCTAATTACGACAGCAGGTGGTTTGATGGTGGCGATCCCCGCGCTGATGTTTTATCGCTATTTTCGAGGGCGTGTGGATGGCCTGGTGGTCGATATGGAAAAAGAATCACTGAAGCTTGTTGATGTACTGCAGAAACGCCAATCAAAGGTCCGCGTTAGCTCATGAAGTTCAAAAGACAGCCGCGGGAAGAGCTTGAGCTTAATCTAACACCGCTAATCGATGTGGTTTTCTTGCTGTTGATCTTTTTTATGGTGTCGACCACATTTCAGAAAGAATCTGAAATCTCCTTGCAGCTGCCACGCTCCTCCGATGCGCCTGTAACCAACGAAACCGAAAAAGTTGAGATCGTTATCAATGCCGCAGGGCAGTTTTACGTGAATGACCAGGAATTGGTCCAATCTGATATACAATCTCTGCAAAAGGCCCTGCAAACACTCACTGGCGGTAATAAAGAAGTGCCGCTGACCATTCGTGCCGATGCGCAGACACCGCATCAGGCCGTGGTTACTGCCATGGATGCGGCGGGCCAACTGGGCATGTTGCGTATGTCGATAGCGACATCACACAGCCCTAACTAGTGGTCCACGGCCAGCCGCTTGTGGGCTGGCCCGAATTCTTAAAAAAACTCGCCGAACACAGCGTGTAGGTTGTCATGAGCCGTAGCAGTGAATCCCAACCTAGTGCCGCACAAACCTACAAACGGCTCCTCTCCTATGTGAAACCGTTTAAGCGTCAGTTTGCCTATGCCATCGCCGGCATGGTGGGCTACGCGATCACCGAATCGGCATTTGCAGCTTTAATGAAGCCTCTGCTGGATGGCAGTTTTGTTGAGCAGAATGCCAGCACGATTGTCTGGGTGCCCCTACTAATAATTGTAATTTTTCTTATTCGAGGTGTGGCCGGTTATGCCTCCACCTACTTTATGTCATGGATAGGCTGGCAGGTAATAAAAGAGCTGCGTAAAGCGGTGTTTGCCAAGTATCTGAGTTTGCCTAGTAAGTACTATGACAATGCGTCTTCTGGCGAATTGATTTCGCGCATCACCTTTAACAGCCAAAAAGTGGCACATGCTGCCAGCACAACGCTGACCGTTATTGTGCGTGATACCCTGACAGCAATTGGATTACTGCTGCTCATGTTTTATCAAAGTTGGCAGCTCTCTCTTTGCTTTCTTGTTATCGGCCCAATCATTGGCCTTATCGTTGGTAGAGTCAGCAAGCAGTTCCGAGCGGTTAGCAGGCACATTCAAGGGTCGATGGGTGAAGTCAGTCATGTGATACAGGAGGCTGTTGACGGCAGTCGCGTTATAAAAATATTTGGTGGTCAGGAAACTGAAGCACAAGCCTTTGAAACAGTGAACGAAAGTAATCGTGTTTTTAATATGCGCGAAACGGCTATACGCGCTTTAAATGTCCCGGTTATCCAAATGTTGGTTGCACTGGCGCTGGCGCTCATTGTGTATGTTGCATCCAGCGGCATACTGGCGGAAAAAATGTCGGTGGGCCGATTTATGTCGTTTGTCACAGCCATGTTGCTGCTCTTCCAACCGCTGCGCAGACTGACCTCATTAAACAATCAAATTCAAAACGGAATTGCGGCCGGTGAAAGCCTGTTTGAGACTCTGGATCTGGAATCTGAAAAAGACACGGGCACCAAGACATTAAGTACGCCGGTAAAGCAGATTCAATATAAGGGCATACATCTTAAATATGCCGAAGAAAAGCCGCCCGTATTAACGGATGTCAACCTGACTATTCAAGCCGGTGAGACTGTGGCCTTCGTTGGTGAATCCGGTAGTGGAAAAACATCACTGGTTAACTTGTTGCCACGCTTGTATGACATGGACGAAGGTGTCATTTCTGTTAACAGTGAATCCATTGAGGCGTATTCATTGGCATCGCTTCGCAGCCAGATTGCGTACGTAAGCCAGGATGTAATGCTATTTAATGACACCATAGCCAACAACATTGCTTATGGACACAAGCGTGATGTTGATCAGAAAACATTGCATGAGGCTTGTGAAGCTGCCCATGCACATCACTTTATTATGAAAATGGATAAACAGTATGACACCTTGGTGGGTGAAAACGGTGTCATGTTATCCGGTGGTCAGAGGCAACGTGTGGCTATTGCACGTGCCTTATTGAAAAACGCACCCATACTGATTTTAGATGAAGCCACCTCGGCACTGGATTCTGAATCTGAACGGAAGGTGCAGCAAGGCCTTGATGAATTGATGTTATCGCGCACCACACTCGTTGTGGCGCACAGACTATCGACAATTGAAAAGGCCGATCGTATTGTCGTGATGGACCGCGGTGCAATTGTTGAAATAGGAACACATGCCGATCTCCTTGCACAAGATTCTCATTACCGTCGTCTTCACGATCTGCAGTTTTCATGAAATGTGGCAGTGAATGTTCATATGCCATGGCGATGGTATTGATGATATTTTGGATTTGGTAACGAGATGACATCGCATTGGGACAAACGAAATTGGGCAGCATGGTGTCTGCTCCCAGTCGCCAGTTTGTTTGGAGCCTTGGCGTATGTCCGCCGATGCCTGTACTCCGTTGGCGTTTTAAAGCAGACTGAGTTTGATGTACCCGTAATTGTGGTGGGTAACATCAGTGTTGGCGGAACTGGTAAAACCCCAATGGTTAGTGCAATCGTTAAGCGCTGTAAAGCGCTGGGATTACGCGCTGGCATTGTCAGTCGAGGTTACGGTGGTGAAGCTCAACACCAGCCGCTTATGCTGAGCGGTGATACACCTGTTGGCGTTGCTGGTGATGAGCCTACGCTGCACTTTCGCCAATCCGATGTTCCCGTCTGTGTTTGTGTGAAGCGTGTGCTGGCCGTTCAGCATTTGATTGAACATAGCAACGTCGATGTCGTCATCAGTGATGATGGTTTGCAACACTATGCAATGGGCCGAGCGCTGGAACTGATCGTCATTGACGGCACAGCGGGTATTGGTAATGGGTTTTTATTGCCTGCGGGCCCGTTAAGAGAAACAGCGGTGCGTTTGCAATCGGCAGGCTTGATCGCTGTACAAACCGGTGCGGCTGAACATGCCACGGTGCATAACTCGGATTTAATTCAAAGGCTAGGCAATTCGACAGTACCTTTAGGGCACTTCCATTTACAACTGGACTGTTTACGCCAGCTGGGGACTGAAGATGTGATGCCCCTGTCAGCATTAAACACTGCACAGGTACATGCGGTTGCCGGTATTGGGCGCCCTCAGCGGTTCTTTAAGGCACTTCGTTCGGCGGGTTTGCATGTCATTGAACACCCCATGCCTGATCACCACGCGTTTGCTGAACAGCAACTACAATTTGATGATGATCTGCCAGTGCTTGTGACAACTAAAGATGCCGTTAAGCTGGCTGAACTGTCGCTAGGCAATGTCTCCGTGTACGAAGTGATTGTTTCCCCAGTACTGGATAATCTATTACTCAGTGAAATCGACAATGCCTTGCGAAGACTTTCAAAGACCTGATTATGGATAAGCCTGAATTTAATATTGTGATCCCGGCGCGCTATGGCTCCAGTCGCTTTCCAGGTAAGCCCTTACATCCGATAAACGGGCGCCCTATGCTATTGCATGTTGTGGATAGGGCGCGCGAATCGTCTGCGCAAACGTCAGTGGTTGCAACAGATGATGAACGAATCTATGAGTTGTGCCAATCTAACGGGGTTGAGGTTGTCATGACGGCGGTTCAGCACCCCAGTGGAACCGACAGAATTGCCGAGGTAGCTGATAAATTGGATTGGCAAGACGATACCATTATTGTTGGCTTGCAAGGTGATGAGCCTGCAACACCTGCCGAACATCTCGACTTACTTGCGCAAAACCTGCATGCACGCAGCACAGCCGACATGGCAACGCTATGCTTCGCCGTCTCGAACGGGGCCGATTACCTAAATAGTGATCGTGTAAAAGTGGTGAGAGATAAATCTGATATGGCTTTGTACTTTAGCCGCTCGTCGATTCCAGCCGTGCGAGATGCAGCTAATAATGATGCAGGCGGCAATGAAATTCCGCAGGCTTACATTCACGTGGGTTTGTACGCTTATAAACGTGCGTTTTTAAAGCACTATGTTGAGATGGCACCGAGTCAAATTGAGGTGTATGAGCAGCTTGAGCAATTGCGGGTGTTGTATCACGGTGGCCGAATTCATGTTGCAGAGGTGCAATCTGTGCAGGCACACGGTGTAGATCGCCTTGAGGATATCGCCATTGTAGAAAATCTGTTGAGCAAATCCGAATAGCACGAGGTAGCTGATGAGCAAAAGCGACAAAAACTGGGAACAGGTACAGCATGAAAATGTCTACGACGGATATTATCGGGTCGATAAACTGCATTTCAAACACACCTTGTTTAAGGGCGGCTGGTCTCCACTTATCGATCGTGAAATGTTTGTGCGTGGCAATGTCACGGCTGTATTGCCATACGACCCAAAAAACGACACTGTTGCGCTGGTTGAGCAGTTTCGCATTGGAGCCATGAACCAGCAGCCTGACCCGTGGCTGATGGAAGTGATAGCGGGCATGATTGAACCTGGTGAGCAACCAGAAGAAGTCGCTGTACGAGAATCGAAAGAGGAAGCGGGATTAACTCTGGATAAATTAGAATTAATAGCGCATTACCTGGCAAGCCCGGGCTCTACCACCGAGGAGATCTATATTTACTACACAGAAACTGACCTTTCCGATGCCGGCGGTTTATTTGGCCTTGAAGAAGAGGGGGAAGATATACGCTTACACGTTCTTAAGGCTGATGACGCTATCGCCATGCTTGATTCACGTAAAATTAAAAATGCCATTAGCATTATTGCTTTACAGTGGTTTAAGTATCGCCGGCTGCAGGGCAAGGCTTAAACCATTAAAAACTGCCCCAGTTGAGTGGGGTTGGACATCATGTTAGTCACGCTTCCACC
>CAYSZH010000167.1:0-9851 GCA_964435305.1 uncultured Granulosicoccaceae bacterium | reverse complement strand
TATCACTACCACAACGCTGTTGCAGTGCCCACATCTGATCAAACAGCCTACGATCCATCACAATTGATTCGTTTTCGCGATGATCACGCAATAAAAAATTCAGTTTACTGAGAGCAATTTGATCGTAGATACCATCACGGCAAAAAACCACTTCCAGGGTGTCGCGAGTATGAGTGTTCAGCAATTTAAGTGACTTTACAGTTTTCGGAGGAGCTGTGAGCGCTCCAGCAAGAGCATTGGAACCTGTGGCTGCTGTAGCCGCGGTGACCACAGTGAGTTTAGCTGCAGTTTTCAAAAAGGCTCTTCTTGAAGGATTCTGTGTAGTCATATGATTGCTCGCTTAGGCGTAGTCTTATAGTTAGATTTACACTTTTTATTTGAGTAAGATTGTTTAAGTCTTTACTCATTATTGTGGGGCGTATTTTATCCATGCGCCTCATCTCTGTCACCAGGGCGTGTGTTAAAGCAATCTCATTTTTGTCAGTCAGCAGTTGTTATACTACCCGTTATGTGAACTCTGTTTGTTTAAGCGAATCACATGTTTTTCATAACTCCTTGTATTTCTATAATATTTATTACGTTTCGAAATAGCGCTGGTCACTCGAATTTTTCGGGCCTGTGTCACATTGAACTTTTGAGTGGATTGAAGAATACAGGTAACGCAATACTCAAATAGATAGCAGCAATCAGTTGAACTGCGAACAAAAGCTGATTTTGAAGTGAAACTAATTGTCTCGTGTTGGAATCGTGGGGCCCAGTTGCCGTAAAAGGAGGTTTACTTAATATGGATTGTTACCTTGAAAAAGAAACTATTGTTAGCCTTGCCCGTTATCGCTGGTGTAGCTGGAGCTTCGTGGGCAGGTTCGACGCTTTATAGCAGCAATGAAAGCCGTGCCGCGTACGAACGTATCCTCTCTGATCTTACAGAATCGACGGGCCTTTCATTTGTAACAGCTAGCTATGCACCAGGCTTTCTTGAGAGTACAGCAATCACTGAAATACGCCTGTCTGATGAGCCAGATGCTGAACTGGTCGCTCGGTTACAACACAACATTGAACACTCGCCAGCAGGATCTTCGGCGGCGTCGGGGTTCAGCGCAACGCGTGTTATCACAACATTCATCACGGATGATTTGTCTAGCGAATATCAGCAGGACATAGTGAATGCTTTCGGTGCAAATGCGCCTGTGACTATGCTATCGAGCGTTGGTTTCAACGGCATCGTAAGCAATGAGCTCACTGTTGCGCCATTTGAATTCGGATCAGATAGCGAATTGAAATTCAGTACTGATGGTGGTGTTTGGAACTTTGATGTAGATGAGACGGGCTCGGTAGCCGGTACCGGTTCCTGGAGTGGGCTTCAATTAACTAGCACTGATATGAGCATTACCGTTGCCCCATCCAATGATATTTACAACTATAAACGCTTAGGGCCCGCGATTTATTCTGGAGAATATAAATTAGACTTACCCGAAGTGGTGTTTAACTCGCCATCTACTGGAATGAGCGTTGGAGCGCGTGGCCTTGGAATGAGCGGCAAGACTGATATACAAAATGGCTTGTTAGCAACCGAGTACGCGTTTTGGTTTGATGATCTCGATGCACCTGTTGCCTTGGATTCAGCAAAATTTACCAGTAGTGTTGGAGGTATTGATATCACTAAGATTGAGAAAGTGCGTGACGTTGCTGTTAAAGCACACGTCGGTGGCCTGACGCTGGATGATGATGATGCGTTAACTGCTCTTGCACAAGAGTACATTTCGGCCTACGGCGATATGATTCAACCCGGTGCATTTCTAAGCTACGGCCTTACTGTTGGAAATGCGGGTGGTGAAGCTGAGGCTGATGTTAAGCTAACGTTTGAAGGCGACGGAACGCCAACAGGCACTGGTTTGTTGGTCTCGCCGAATGCTGTGGTGGCTGATTTGCTTCGAGCGATACGTGTAGATGCTAACGTTGATGCATCTGGAGATGCACTTGCGTTAACACCGCTAGCAATGATGGTTGATCCAGCTTCGCTTGCTCCGTGGGTTGTGGATGAGGCAGGTAATTTAAAAAGCCGCATCGTTCTTGATGACTTGTATGTTGATGCTAATGGTGAGTCAATGTCTCTAGAAATGATGTTAGGCGAAGCAATGTATGAACCGCTTGATCTTAATATGTTGCAATCGATGTAAGTTCTATCGTAACTATACCATCGCTAATTAAAACGGGGAGCCTTTGCGAAGCATCGGTTCCCCTTTTTTATGCACGCTATCGTTGTGGTAGCGATTGCTATTACTGAATTAGCATTCACCTGGAACAACACAAGGCAATTACCAATTTAGGCTAAGCAATTAGCTTGGCCTTTGTGGCAGTTTAATTTCTAACTTGTTGTTCTTGGGTTGGAGCTAAAATATAAGTACGACTTAATCCACACGCTTTTAGGAAGATGCTTGCATGACTGAGTTGTTGTCATGCATGATTGATGTGATATCGATGTCACTTCAACGTGTGCTTTCCATGAATAGTCAATTTTTCTTATGTCGCTTCACTCAATGTGGTTTTGTTCGGCAAACCTTTCAAACTATATTGCTAATAGTAGCTTCTGTCCTATGCTCGAACTCAGCATTGGCTTTCGAGTCACGTTGGATTTCAGAGTCTCTCGAATATGAAGACTTTACCTGTGCGGGTTGCCATACCACAACGAATGATACAAATATTAAGGCTGTTGCACCTGTTAACCCAATCTCACACGATGCAGTCAATGCTTCCATAAATTTGCAAGGGCTGGACTCCAGTGCGACATTCACTTCATGGCGCTATCGGTTTGTTGGTTCCACAGAAGAAGGTACTCTGGTTGGCGGTATTTCAAATGGAGGTTTCAATATAGAAGTTGACTCGCGACCTTCACCAATCAATATTGAATATTGCATGCTGTGGGCACTTGACATCGAAATCGATGATGCTGAAGATATCAGTACACGAGATTGGAATTGTTCTACACTCGCCGTTCAGCGCAGTGCACCTCCTGTTGAGCCCACGCCTGGCAGCTTTTCGTTAACTCAAAATACGTACACTGTCACAGAAGGGCAATCACTGGATGTGCCCATTATACGTAGTGGGGGAGGTGATGGTGCTGCAGCTGTGACCCTATCGTTATCTGGTGATAGCGCTACATTTCTAACAGACTACGAACGTGGTGGTGGTCGGCCTGCGAATGACTCCAGCGGTACATTCCAGTTTCAAGATGGTCAGTCAGGACCAGCGAGCGTACCGTTTTCAATAAATGCCCTATCCGATCTGGATGTTGAAGGGAGCGAAACATTCAAGATAACCTTGTCCAATATTTCAGGAGCAACTCCTGGTGAAATCCTTGAAGCGACGGTGACAATCCTTGATGCAACTGACCCACCAGTTGCAAGCCCGGGTTTCATTTCTTTTGAAAGGGACAGCTACACAGTTGATGAAGGTGATTCGCTGGACTTGTTTTTAGTTCGGTCCGGTGGTAGTGATGGATTTGCTTCGGCGTCGGTAACGGTTAACGATGGCAGTGCTGTGTTTTTACAAGATTATGAGCGTGGTGGATTAAGGCCCGCGAATGATGCAAATGCCACCTATCCATGGGAGGACGGAATATCCGGAGCAACTGATGTCCCTTACACTCTGAATATATTAGCGGACACTGTTTCTGAAGAGGGGAGTGAAACCTTTACTGTAGATTTGTTCAACTATGTTGGCGCATCTGCAGGCAGCATTACATCCACTACCATCACCATCGTAGATAAAACGGCGCCGCCGGTGGTTAATCTCAATCCAAGCGCACAAGCTGATTCGATCGCGCTTACAAATTCAAATGATTCGGTGCTGATAAATGTACTGGCAAACGATGATGATCCGGAAGAAGATGCGCTCACAATTGTGCTCGATTCATCGCTTACATCTGCAGGTGGTGATATTTCAGTGGAATCAAACCAGGTTCGCTACCAACCACCTTCCAGTCTTGCTTCAGACGATAAGTTCACCTATCGCGTTAAAGATACCGTTGAGAATTTTTCTGATTCTGTAGAGGTGACCATAAACTTTGCGGATCGCGATGGAGACGGAGAGTCTGATGCAACCGATAATTGCCCTGACAATGCCAATTCTGATCAGGCTGACGGCAATTCCAATAACATTGGTGATGCTTGTGAAACTGATAGTGGTGATGGGGATGAGGGAGATAATGGCGATGACGGTGGTGATGGTGGTGACGATGACGATGACGTCGCTGAGCCACCCACAACTAATCCGGGCATCGTATTAGTCCAAAATGTTTGTCTTGATTGTCATGGTGCCAACGGTACCGGTGCACCGCTATTTAATGACACTTCTTTATGGAATGCCATCATTGAAGATGCAGGTGGGAAGCCAGCTGATTTATTAGGGAGTGTCAAAAACGGGATAGCGGGTGCTATGCCAGCTTATGGAAATGATTTTTCAGATGAGGTGTTGCTGCAAGCAATTGTGTATCTTGCCGGCCGCACGGATAATCCCTCCGAGTCCGATGACAACGACGCGGATGAAGGTGATTCTGATGACGAAGGTACTGATGATGAGGATGCCGGTGGGGACGATTCAAATGACGAAGACACTGATAATGGAGATTCCGATGACGGAGATAGCTCAGATGGCGAATCAACACCCGTAAATAGAGCGCCAATCGCTCAGGCTGACACACGCATATTGCAAAACCCAAATGCATCCGTAACGATTAATGTGCTGGCTAATGACAGTGATCCAGATGGTGATGACATCACTATCGTGCTCGAATCTGACATCTCTGTGCTTGGCAACACTCTCTCGGTTGAAGACAACGAGGTTCGCTACTCACCAAGCTCCACCTTGCTCGGCTCCGATACATTCACTTACCGAGTCAGGGACAGTCGCGGTGCAGAATCAGGCTCTGTGATTGTAACCGTTCTACCTTCGGATCAAGACGGTGATGGCGTAATTGATATTCAAGACAACTGCCCAATACTGAGTAACATTGATCAGGAAGATTCGGATACAGATGGTGAAGGTGACGCCTGTGATGTAACGCCAACTGGTCCCGGATCAATCGCGGGTGATGGTGAGCCTTTAGAAAGCGGGCAAGCGCTGGTGGAGCAAGAGTGCTTGTTATGTCATCTTAATGGAACGCTTGGCGCACCTAGATTTGGTGATACAGCTGCCTGGGATGCTCGCATTGCCGCCGCCGGGGGTGAGCCTGCCGATCTGGTGCCATCCGTTCAAAACGGCATTGGTAGCATGTCGGCTTTTGGTGGTCGTTTTTCTGCGAGAGAACTACTACAAGCTGTGCTGTACCTCACTGGCCGTGAAAACGAACCACCAGACCCTGTAGACGGAGGTGTTATTGCAGACCCTGTTGTCGACGTTGATCTGGATCTTGATATGGTTCCAGATGCTATAGACAATTGCTCAACCGTACCTAATACAGATCAGAGTGATCTAAACAATGATGGTGTGGGTGATGCTTGTGAGCGTCTGGCTGACAGTGATAGCGATGGATACCCTTTCAGCCTGGACGATGACGATAGTAATGCCAATCGCATTCTTGCCAGCAGTCCGGTAACCAACGCGTCCGTTTTTTCAAGTAGCAATAACTTGTCCCTTGGGCCAGTTGCAATTGCTTTTGCTACCGCTCTGGACTTTAGTTCGGCGGCGGTTGTTTTGGGCGAAACAGATTTCATATTAACGGCCAATGATGTTTTTGCAGGTGTGCAAGCCAGTAATGACGAATCAACAAGAGGTTTGATGGGTATTGCAGATCTCTCGGTACGAACCAGCCCAGGGGAACAAGTCGATGTCATTGTGCAGTTAGCTGACTTTCTGCCGTTCAACCCGATATTACGACTGTACAACCCCAATCAAGGTGTTTGGTTGGATTTTAATAGCAGCGGCAATGACAGTGTATCAAGCTCACCTGCGGGCAGCATCGGCTGCCCTCAACCGCAAAGCACCAACTACCAGCCAGGGCTTACTACAGGAAACCAGTGCGTACGGATCACAGCGTTTGATGGTGGAGACAACGACTGGGATGCAGAGCCAAACGGAACAGTAGCCTTGATGATGAACCTTGGCAGCGTCAATAACATTGCTGAAGATGATAGTACGCCAGCCACAATCGATGTGAATCCAGCACGAGGCGGTGGCGGTATATTCGCTTTGCCTCTAATGCTGTTGTTAGTGGCTGTGTTTGGCCTACGGGTACGTAGAGGCCTAATATAGGGGTCAAGTATTTCATTGCAACAAATGTTGCAATGAAATACTTGACCCCAGACCCGATAGCTCGGTTAGATTAAGTTACTGATTATCCTTACGCCAAGCGTTCAGCTGCATATTTACTGCTCCAATTAAGGAATTTTGCTCACGTTTTGTAGCTCCGCCACGCACCGACATATTAAACCCAAGTGTTAACGCCATCAGAAGCTCGGCTTTGTGGGTGGTTTCCGGATCTGACAACTGGTCCTGTTCGCTAGCCATTTCCAGACATCGTTTTAGGCTTTGCTTTACCACTTGACGGTACCTGCGTGTGCGTTGGGTTATGGCTTCGGTTTCTGCGGCATCCTCTGCCATCATGTTTATCAACATGCACCCTTTCCGACCATCAAGAGTCACCCACTTCTGTAAATTTTTGAAGAATACGTGAATATCCTCTAAGCCGTCAGTTCCCTGTTGTAGTGGCCGCAACAGTTGTTCAGTAGTGAGTTTTTCGTAGTGATCCAGTGCCTGCTGGAGCAATTTCTGTTTCGAACCGAACTGGCTGTAAATGCTTGACTGATTTAAACCAAGATGTGACTCCAGTTCACGTGTGGTTGTGGCGCTAAACCCATTTTTCCAGAAAAGCTCCAATGCTGAATCTAAAATTGCACCGGATTCGAGCTTGCGGGGTCTGCCTGGGCTGCGGCGATGGAGCGCAGGTTCGGTAGGCGTTGTGGTGGCATTTCTATTACTCATTCGTGCATTCTAGCTTATTGCGAGCGGTGCGTTTGTGTTGGATTTGACATTTAAAAGCGAATGCTTTAATAATAATATAAAGCAGATGCTTTAATAATGTAATTGAATCCGTATTTTTGCAAACAACAGTGGAGAAACTTATGGCTGATGAAGACGGCGCTACCGCAGCGCGGATAGATGATGGCGTGATGATGGGCGTATCCTATGTTCAAAGAGATAAGGCGAACGAAGAAACAATCGCCTTCTACGACAATGCTGAAGCAAGATTTCAAATGCTACTGAACATATTCAAAGTGTTCGGACACGTACCTGCTTATGGTAAGACTTGGACAGCGGTCATTATGGAAATACTACAAGATGGTCCAGAGCTAGACTGGGTCACTAAAGAATTATTGATTCTAAAGGCCACACACAAAAACGATTGCCAATATTGTGTGATTCAACATGAGAGACTGAGTGTGGACATGTTGGGCATCAGTCGTGAAAAAGTAGCTGCAATTGAAGGCAATAAATATCAAACAAGCGAACTCTTCACCGACGGTGAAAAAGCGTTGATGGATTTAACCGATCAAATCTGGGTAGATGCAAACCGACTCCCTAGAGATCTCTGGCGAAGGCTTCACGAACACTATACAGAAGCGCAAATAGTCGAAGCCGTTTTCGTTATTACCATGTACATCCAGGTCAGCAAGTTTGGCGATGCGCTGGGAGTGGTATTAGAACCGGCATTTAGCGGGATCGAGCCTATACTGAATATCGAGCATGGCTGAGCCAGTATGGAGCCCAGGGTAATTATTTTTTCAAGCCCTCAATGCAAATACTGTGAGCAGGCGAAAGCCCTGTTAAACGAGCAGGGTATCGCTTATGAGGAGCGTAATATTGGCAGCAACTATAAACATCGGCAAGATCTTCTAGCACGCCTGCCGCAGGTGCGAACATTGCCTCAGTTGTTTGTAGATGAAACATGCATAGGTGGAGCCGAAGATCTGAAAATACTTATTCAGAATGGTGACTTGGAAACACGACTAAGAGAATAAGGGGCAGGTTTTTCGCTGCCCTATATGACCGCTGCCCTATATGATCAGAGGGAGCCACGTGGTTTTCATGCTTTAATAGTTGTATTACTATTCTTCGTCTCTGTATGAGCGAACCCACACGGCTATTTTAAACTTGGCATGTATACTCCTACTGATGGCCACTGTTGAAGAAATTATCGCCGAAGAATGGCGTGACCGGGCAGTAGAGCTTGCAGATTGGGCCATGGAACGACTGGTCAATCGGCGAGATGTTTGGGGGCAATATTCTGTGCTGACACCCTCTGAACAACGCAACACTGATCGCAGCTACAAGGCGATGACATTACCTGCGGTGGCCCAGCGCGATGAAAGCGCTGAGCGGGTCACAATTGATAAGCTCACCCGGCATTTTGCCAGCCGGCGTTGGCAGAAGCCTCAGCTAATCGGTTTGCATGCTAAGAGTCAAGCTGCCACAAGTTGTTGGTTTGGTATTGATATTGATAATCACGCTGATGATGCAAGCAGTGGTGACGATCTGGCCAGGCGTAATTTAAATGCGGCGGTGGCTTGGTATCGCCAATTGCAAACGCTTGGGCATGATCCACTGCTATTTGATTCTAACGGTGCCGGAGGCTATCACCTTTGGGTACTTTTCAAAGAACCCGCGCCCACCCACGATGTGTATAGCTTTGCTATGGCAGTAACATCTGATTGGGAGCAGCGCCAACTGGAGCGCCAACCTGAGACTTTTCCAAAGCAGCTTAAAGAAGGCAGCTTGGGTTCTTGGTTTCGCCTGCCGGGACTGCACCATACCCGAGAACATCATTCGCGCGTGTGGAGTGGTGATGATGGACTGGATAACCCCTGGCTAGCGGGTCATGCTGCGATTGATGCCATGTTGAATTGTATGCCAGGCCTGGCACCTCCGGCGTCCAGCGCTGATGATTCAACACAGAAGAAAACGAAACACAGTGATTCTCCGGGCAAACCATCGACTGTGACAGATGCTGAGCCCGGCCATAACGTTAAGTCTATGGCTAAGCGTTCGTATAGACGCACTGGCAAGGCCACCGTGTGTGTTGATCTTGACGGTGTGCTCGCGCATCGATCAGGCAGTGCCAGTATCGGATCACCTATTGAAGGGGCGGTAGAATTTTCGCGAGAGTTGCATGGCCGCGCTCACATCATTATTTATACCGCCCGATTTTCGACAACGAGCGGTAAGGCTCGAAGCGCGTCGGCTGTTGCCAAACTGGAACAGCGCATTGCGCGTTGGCTGGATAAGCATGGTTTTGCATGGGACAGCATCAACACAGGCCTTGCCAAGCCAATCGCCTCTGCCTATGTCGATGATCGAGCGGTGCCGTGTCGGCCTGCAGACGAAGGCATCAAAGCATTTGATCAAGCCTTGCTCGCCATCGAGAAAATGTGACAAGCAATCACTTTCTGCAAGTTCCGCTGCCTGCTAGGATAGAGCCCATATTGTTCATCAGGACGACACTACAGCATGGCCCGGTCGCTTACCTTCCAACACAATAGCAAGTCTTTTGAAGCAGAGCTGATTAAAGTTGATCGGAAACAGCTTTATGGATCCGTACGAGTCATCACTCACGATGCCAAGAAGCGTCGATGTGAAGTCGCGACTTTGGGCAGTGATGGACGTACTCTCATTCCACGTGGGGGTACCGCCTTAGGCTATGTCAACACTGAAGGTGAATGGATTAGCCGAGATCAATTGCAGCCGATCAGTCTCGCCGGTGATCCTGTGCAGGAGGTGGCATCAAGTTTCGATGCACCCATAGCGCTTGAAGATAGCGTTAGCCCTACCAAGTTACTTGATCATAGTGTGCGTTTAAC
>CAYSZH010000166.1:0-9985 GCA_964435305.1 uncultured Granulosicoccaceae bacterium | reverse complement strand
CTAAAGGCTATCTTTATGCATCACCATCTTATCTCAGCGAGATTGGCATACCGATGTCAATAGCTGATTTAAATTCCGCCGCATTTATTGATATTGAAAAGTCCGGTCTTTTGCTTACGTTACTCAATAATCAGGGCTTTGCTTTATCGCCCAGAAATTTTCCGGTTATAACGTCAAATCATGGCGTTATGTGGGAGATGGTAAAGCAAGGTATAGCAATAAGTGGAATGATTGATATTGTTGGCGACAACGAACCTCTTGTAGAACGATTGCTTGTTGATGGTTTCTCTCCTATAGAAGCTGAGGTATGGTTAGTCGCTCATAAAGAACTTAGAACTAACAGCCGTGTACGAATGGTTTTTGACTTCTTGGTAAATGAATTTCAATCAATAGTCAGCAAGAATGAATAAACTGATATCTGAAAAACCAAAAAGAATTGATATAGTCTGTGTTGTAGCTGAGACAGAGCAGGCACCAGCACTAAACAGTCCTCCGGGGGTCAGGAATGTAGAGATAGGTAACCATAGCCATTATCAAAACACCCGCCATGGCTGCAAACGATACCCATCCACCGTAGATTTGAGTTACCCATGCAAACGCGAAAGGTGCAGATGCCTTAGCACTCATTTGTGCAAACGAAATCCAACCCAGACGTGCGCCATAGCCCTTATTTCCAAATAGCGCTAAGGGTAATGTACCGTACGCGATTGTGCTAATGCCGTCACCCATGCCATAAAGTGCCGCGGCAAGGATTACACCGGGTACCGTGAAGCCCAAGGTCAGCAGAACGCAAAAGCCGGTTATCATGAAGCCCATGGCAAGCGCATACGTAAGCAATGGATATAAGTTTCGGCTCACTAACATTTCGAACAATCGACCAATTGTTTTAAACGGACCGATCACAGCACCGGCTAAGGCCGCCAGCGCAGCAGTGTGACCAAGATCTTCTACGTTGGTGACCCACAGCGTCATCACAGCACTCATCATGTAAGCTGAAAAGACGAATGACACAACCACCCATAGCATACCTCGCTTACGGGCTGCCCCCCGGAGTTGAGGCCAGTCTTGCTGTGCATCACCTGTTGATTCTTCTGGTCGACGTTGTGGACCACGAAGAGCTGCAAAATGAATTGGTACACACACGATTAACAGCATAAGTCCAAGCACTTGCCATGTTTTTTCCCAACCGAGCATATTGTAAAGCCACAAGGTTAGCGGCCAGAAGATGGTGGACGCAATGCCACCAAAGAGCGTAATCACTGAGATAGCAAGCGCTGGACGTATCGGGCTTTGCAGTCTTGCAACTGAAGCAAACGCGACGTTATACATCACGAACATGCCAGCAGATTCTGTCGCCAATATCAGGAAAAACAAGCTGGCACGACCTTGAGCAAATGATAATGCAATCAAAGACAATCCGGCCGCAGCTGAGCCTAGTGTCATCACCCATCGCCCACCAAATCTATCTACCAATTTGCCTGCCAGTGGTGATAACAATCCACCAAAGAAAAGCCCGAATGAGAAAATCCCGAATGCCGTCGAGAGTGTCATGTCCAGATCCACTGCCATCCGTGGCAATAGGATTGCGTAGGCGTACATCAACGTGCCGTAAGCAAAAATCTGTGTTATCCCAAGGCCAATTGAGGGTAGGTAAGGGCGCAGTTTCATTGTGATTTTAGGGATTTCGCTTTATTAGTAATTGTGTTGGAGATTATTTGCGGTAGTCGAATGGCTATACATGTTGATGCCAGATAAGTAGGCGGGTGGCAATTATTTATACAGTCTTGCTTGAAAGTGAGTATACGATGGTTTAAACCTTCTGTTATGCAGGAATTTGGACTGGAATACGCTGAGCTTCAGTTGGTTTGAGACACTGAAGTTGGCGATCACAGCAAACAAGAAATCGAACAAATTAAACAATTACTCAACAAAAACAATACACCGGTCTCCTGTTTATCCAGGCCTATTTTTGCTGGAATGAGCGCGACTAGTAAACCGGGTGATGAGCTACACGTAAAACACATGGACGCATTAAAACGTGTTATAGAAATGACGCTGCCAGTTTAGCTATCGCAGTTGTATTGGAATCAGACAGATGCCGTCAGACCACCATCCACTCGGATGTTCTGCCCCATGATGTAGCTTGATTCGTTACCAACGAAAAACGCGATGGTGTCTGATAGTTCGCGAACATCGGCATATCGACCGGCTGGGATACGTGCAAGACGATCATCTTTTTCCGGTAGGCTATTTATAAAGCCAGGTAAAATATTGTTCATACGAACGCCTTCTGCCGCGTATTTATCTGTAAACAATTTGGTATAACCTGCCAGTGCGGCGCGAAAGATAGCCGAGGTTGGGAAATCCGCATCGGGCTCAAATGCCGCGAACGTTGAGATATTGACAATAGAACCGGCTTTCTGTTTTTGCATAATTGGTAAGACAAGACGAGTCATGCGCACAACGTTCAACAGGTAATAGTCCATGCCCAAGTGCCAGTCGTCATCGCTGATCTCAATCACAGGCCCTTTTGGGCCATGGCCTGTGCAGTTCACAACACCATCTATCCGACCGAATTTGTTCATGGATTGCGAAACAAAGTTTTCAAGATCAGCAACCACCAGATTGGAACCTGTAAAGCCTAGCCCACCCAACTCGTTACCAAGCGCTTCGCCCTTACCAGAAGAAGACATAACGGCAACGTTATAACCTGTGTCCGATAGTTTACGTGCGGCATCCGCCCCAATTCCACTGCCACCACCAACGATTAATGCAACGGGTTTATTACTCATTTATAGCATCCTTATGTTTTTTAGCGTCATCAATGATATTCATTTGTGCGGTCCCGCTGTTACCAAGACTCACGCTGGCAAAAGGCCCACCATGACACATGGCACCAGGATCTTGTGTGTCCTTGTGTGGCTCTTTTGAGAGTATTGTTTCGGCAAACTGCTCAGCATTGTCTTTTGGCCGGTATCCGAGAAAGCTGGCTTTAGCATTGTCTACCGGGGCACGGTCATTGTTTGATACACCGTATACTACGGAAAAACCGGTTGTCGGTGCTTCAATGCAACGTTGTGTTAACTGAATAAGGTCATCGTAGGATAACCAGCTACCGAGTGCTCTTGCGCTGGTTACCTGCGCACAGGAAAGAATACGCATATGCACGCTCTCAAGACCGCGCTTATCCCAGTACAAACTGCCAAGATCTTCTGCAAAGCATTTGGCCAGGCCGTAAAACGTATCTGGACGGTGGCGTACTTCGGTATCGATAAATTCGTTCTTTGGATGCATACCGACCGCATGGATTGAACTGGCATAGATCACGCGGCGCAATCCGTTGCGGTGTGCTGCTTCCCAAATGTTATACGCTCCAACAAAATTCGGTCCGAGTAGTTGTTCGAACGGGCCTTCATCTGCATAAGCACCCATATGCACAACCATTTCTGCACTCTCCAGAACACGCAGCATGTCATCAAGGTTTGCAAGGTCCCCTTTTACATACGATTCACCGGTGTAAAGCGTACCAATATCATCCACGATATCGGTAGATACCAATTCATCTGCTATCTTGCTCATCGGCTCACGCAGATAAGATCCGAGCCGTCCGGCGGCACCTGTCAGAACCAGTTTTTTCATATGATTTATTTTTTGTTGAAGATGTTTTTAATTTGTCATGTTTTTATTTAATATAATTCAATGCTTGAACCGGTCAAACCAACTCTCCGTTGCGAACAGCATTTATTACTTCACTAATTTCCGCATCAGATAAACCATATTCATTGCGCGCAGTTTCTTCAGTGATATATCCTTTGAGTAGATCGCGTTTAACACTGTCGGTATCTCGATCTTTTGGGTGGCCGTAACCTGCGCCGCCGGGAAACGCCAGCATGACTTTGCGACCATGAGGTACAAACTGCTTACCCTTACCACGCATTGCACTGCCATCATCTTGTGAGATAGTGGTAGGTGCACCGTCTTTTCCACCCTGACGCCCACGCGCGGGATGATGAACTCGATCGAACATGGCCTGGAAATCGAATTCATGGCCTTTTGTTGCACCCACTTCCATAAACTGGCCAAGGCCTCCGCGTCTAGCGCCCGCGCCTCCGCTGTCGGGTCGTAGCTCTTTTCGCCAGATTATAACCGGCCCCACAGTTTCGGTGGCTTCAATCGGCATTGTCATCACACCAGACGGGAAAGCCGTTGCGCTGAGCCCGTCATGTTCAGGCCGCGCACCCGAACCGCCGGAGTTGAATGTGAGCACTTCCGAACGGACGGCATCTTCAGGTGCTGCTTCATCAGTTCTTGGTCGCAGTGACACTTGGAAGTTACATAAACAACCGGCACCTTCGGCAGGGACAACGCCTGGTAGTATCTTATCTAAGGCGTCATACACCGTGTCAGGTACAAAGTGACCGACGATGTGGCGTAGCGCGACTGGGGCAGGGTGTGGCGCATTGACGATGGAGTTCTTCGGAGCTTCTATTTCAAATGGTGCCAGTGAGGCTGCATTGTTGGGTATCTCTGGTGCGATGGCACATTTAAGTGCATAGCAAGCGTACGCTTTGGTATAAACGAGCGGGCAGTTGATGCCTTTTTTATCGATGCCAGAAGTACCGCTAAAGTCAGACACGATGCGCTCGTTCTCTATGGTTAGCTTAACCTTAAGCGTAATTGGTGTATCGAAACCGTCAACTGTCATCTCACCCGTAGCGGTGGCGTTTGGTAGTGCTGCAATGCGTTCAATGGTTGCACGGCGCGAGTTTTCCATAATAAATTGAGCAATGTCTTTGAGACTGCTCAAATTGAACTCTGTCATCATATCGACTAGACGTCGATGACCAATTTCATTGCATGTGGCCAGCGCGTACATATCGCCTACCAATTGATCGGGCTCTCTGACGTTGCCACGGACAATGCCGATTAGTGATTTATCCACTTCACCACGTTCGGCAAACTTCATAATAGGAATGTACAGACCTTCTTCGTACACACTGGCAGCGTCTGCACCAAAACCTCGCCCACCAATATCAACAATGTGTGCAGTACAGGCAAAAAAGCCCACCAATTTACTTTTGAAAAATGATGGTGTCACCATCGTGATATCGTGTAGATGTCCAGTGCCTTCCCAAGGATCATTGGTGATGTAGACATCGCCTTCAAAAATGTTATCGGTGCCGATGCGGCGAATAAAATGTCCTACTGCATCTGCCATGGCATTAACATGGCCCGGCGTACCGGTGACCGCCTGCGCCAGCATCTGCCCATTAAGGTCATACACTCCGGCAGACAAATCACCTGCCTCCCGAACCGAGGTTGAAAAAGCGGTGCGCACCAATGCTTGTGCTTGCTCTTCTACGACGGATATCAGGCGATTCCACATTACTTGAAAGGAAACCTGAGAGTGTTGGCTTGCGGTGAGTTGTTCTGTGTTGCCGTGCTCTTGTATATCAACACAGCCGTCAGTATGACAGATGGCGTTGCGACTGGAAGGAACAATGATCGTGGTTTCATCTTCCGTGATTGCGGCGGGACCAGCCACTGTTTGTCCAGGATCGATCGCACTACGTAGCACCACACTGCTAGTTCTGATTTCACCTAGCGCTGGATCAAACAGCTCACGCTGTGAGTCTATACAGGCCGCGTTGGTAGCCGCTGCATGCGCATTGTTATCAACCGCTGCCTTGTCGACGGAGTGCGCAAGCGTTGTTGCGTTCACTGACCACACGGTTATTTCGACATCCATGCCATCGACGGGGCGGCCAAACAGTTTTGTGTAATCCTGTTCGAACAGTTGCTGAAACGTTTCGGCATCGAGGCTGGTTATCTGTTCTTTTGTAAGTGTTATCGGAATTTCCCAACCCTGGCCGGTGTAGCGCATATACACTTTGAATTCGGAATTGATATCGGCAGTGGCATCACAGCTTCGCACAAAGCCAGTGGCTTCCGACTCAAGCTCGGTTAACAGCGTTGCGATTTTTGTTGAATCGATATTCGACAGTGTCATGAATACAGAACGATTGGCCTCAAAGCTAAATGGTGCGCGTAGAAATCCAATCGCGGAACCAACGCCTGCACCTGGCGGCACCAACAAGCGTTTAACACCCAGCTTTTCACATAAGCGGCCTGCGTGTAATGGCGCGGCACCACCAAAAGCAATCATGGTGTATTCGGATAGATCTTCACCATTCTCTACAGCGTGCACACGTGCCGCGTTTGCCATGTTTTCATCGACCACTTCTGCAAGACCGAATGCCGCAGTCTGTGTATCCATGTCTAAGGAGTTACCGAGCACGGTATCCAGTGCTTTGGCAGAACTGGCTGTGTCGAGCTTGATGCTACCGCCTGCGAAGTTATCAGCGTCCAGTTTGCCGAGCATTAAATCGGCATCTGTTACGGCGGGTTTATCACCACCTCGACCGTAACAGGCAGGCCCTGGTTCGGAACCTGCTGATTCTGGGCCTACTCGAATCTGCCGCAGTGCGTCCACGCATGCAAGCGATCCACCACCGGCACCGATTTCCACCATATCAATAACTGGTATTGAAATTGGCATGCCAGAGCCTTTTTTAAACCGATAGGTTCTTGCAACCTCAAACACGCGGCTGGTTTTTGGTGTTTGGTTCTTGATTAAGCATATCTTTGCCGTGGTGCCGCCCATATCAAACGACAATACTTTGTCCAGCTCGTAGCGTGCGGCAATGTTGGCCGCAAAGACAGCACCTCCAGCGGGGCCCGACTCTACTAGTCTTACGGGGAAATCAGCTGCACTTTCGATTGAGATGATGCCACCGCCGGAATGCATAAGGAATATATTGCAACTGACGCCTTCCTTACCCAAGCGTCCTTCAAGTCGACTAAGATAGGACTTCATCATTGGTTTGATATAGGCGTTCGCAACCACGGTGTTAAAGCGCTCGTACTCTCGCATTTGTGGTGACACTTCTGATGACAGAGAGACCATCACGTCGGGTAGTTTCTTTCTCAGTACATCGCGAATCAGTTTTTCATGGTGATCGTTGGTATAAGAGTGAATAAGGCCGACAGCAACACTGTCGTATCCCGCCTCACGGATTTGTTCAACAACGTTTTCAACTTCCGCAAGGTCGAGTTCCACCAAGGCGTTACCGTTTGCATCCATGCGCTCTTTCACTGTGTAGCGCATGTTTCTTGGTAATAGTGGTTCTGGCAGATTCAGGTTAAGATCGTACTGCTCGAAGCGCGATTCGGTACGCATTTCGATAACATCGCGAAAACCGTTGGTAGTAATTAACGCTGTTTTTGCTCCACGACGCTCGATTAATGCATTAGTGGCAAGTGTGGTTCCGTGGATAATCTGGCTGATATCGGCTGGTTGAATACCTGCGTTACTGCACACCTGATGCAGACCGTCAACAATGGCATCTTCTGGGGCGTCATATGTTGTAAGTACTTTCGCAGAATACAGCTGTTGGTCAGTTTCAAGGACAACGTCTGTAAACGTGCCGCCAATATCAACACCCAGTCGGCAGGAGTTCTGGCCCATTAGCGGATTCTCCGTGGATAGTAAGCAAAATAACGTCGGTTTTGCTGCCGGCGCTTTCGCTGGCAATTCTTGTCAAACGGCGGCTAGTTACAGTGGAACCGAATATACTCCCAAAATTGAATGATAATATCAAATTATTAATTGTTATTTATTTCATAAGAAATTATTATCAAATAAACCCTGTTTCGACTAACTCCTCGTTTAATGCCACTTGATCTCAAACAACTAGAAGCGTTTGTCTGGGCAGCAGATCTAGGCAGCTTTAGTAAGGCCGCAGCACGGCTTAATACCACTCAGCCCAATATCTCTTTACGTATCAAATCTCTTGAAACGGCATTACAGGTGAAGCTGCTTGAGCGAGATGCTGGGTCGGTACGTTTGACTGCACGCGGTCGAAACCTAGTTCGGCATGCTCGTCAAACCTTAATCGCCGCCGACAATCTGATCGCTTCGATGGAAAACAACGCGCTCATCGATAGCACTTTGCGGCTTGGTGTCACCGAGATGGTAGTGCACACATGGTTACAACCATTGCTTAAGATTATAAAAGAACAATTCCAGCGTCTTCATGTTGAGCTGACTATCGATCTATCAGTCAATCTTTCAAAAGAATTGAATGAACGGAATATTGACTTAGCGCTTCAGAATGGTCCGTTCGAAAGCACAACTAGCGGATCTGTCGAACTGGGTACTTATCCCTTAATCTGGATTGCTTCACCCGAATTGGGGTTAGAAACTGAGAAGCGTATTTCGACAAAATCATTGGCTGCAAACCCGATATTGACTCACGCTAGAGACACAGTGCTATTTAAGGAGGTGTCCCAACACTTTAAAAGCGTCGACATTCATGATCCGCATTTGGTCCCCTCGAGTAATCTGGCAGCGTGCCTGTTCATGTCAATAAACGCGATGGGGGTTGCGACACTACCACGAGGTATGGTTGTTGACGCACTCGCACGTCAAGATGTTGTGGAGCTCAAATACAAATGGCGCCCGAACAGTCTTGAATTTTTTGCTCGATATGATGAGAGTAAATCTCCGCCGCACGTTGTACAAATTGCGCGCTTGGCTCAGTGCGTAGCAAGAGACTTCGATATATAGCTTATTGTAAAAAGTGCTTGATGAAGCACTTTGATGTGTGCCGACTTAAGCATCTTTAGATGCTCAAGGTTCTCAACAAGCTGTGTTCCAGTTCGCATATTAAAATGTCAAATCGCTGAAGATCGATATTGTCGAACGATATTATTTTCTGGCTCTGGTAGCGTGATGAAAAAGGAGCGAAATAGTGAAATTCGGTTTGCGGATCTGTTGTAGTGTGTTGTTTGTTGTTTTATTGAGTGCCTGTGTCGATACTGGAGTCGTTGTTGGGGCAAGCAATACAAGCCAAAGCAATACTGAAAGCAGCAATGAATCTATAGCCGTTGCGGATAACGCCATCGAATTCGGAGAATTTGACCAGATATCGGCACTCGCACCAGTGCAAGTTGTTGCACCAGCCATCCCGGACGAGATAGCTGAGTTAATCGATTCAGATACCCCAATCGAGTCAATTGAATCAAATTCCCCCGCCGTGTTAATCGAATTAGATACTCTGAGCGAGTTAATCGTGAGTGGATCAATCGAATCAGATACCCCGGCTGAGTCAGACGCTCAGGTTACCTCAATCCCAGGTGCGACTGTTTTCACACCCACTGATACTGACATTTCAGATAGAAGAGGGTTCTACGATCTGGGTGGATACGATGCCATTGATGTAATTCGGATAGATATTCGTACCAATACAACAGAAGGCACTTGCGTATTAGAAGACCAGTCTGGTTGCACTTTACAAGATGTTCTCAATGATACCGATGGATCGGATGAATTCAAGGTCGAAATTCCGGTTCATTTAAGTGGTGATGATTTTGCAGATGATGGTGCTGTCACCAACGCAGCGCTTCGACAGCGTGGGGCATCGACCAGAACAGCCGTTCAAAAATCGTTTAGGATCAAACTCGATAGCAAGGACGTTTTATGGCGAGGCGAACGTCGTCTACAACTAAACAAACATCCCTATGATCGCAGCCGGTTCCGTAACAAACTCAGCTTTGATTTAATACGAGAGTTACCGCATTTGCCTAGTTTGAGAACGCAGTTTGTTAAACTGTGGATTGATGATGGAGCAGGGCCGGTCGACCACGGTCTCTATACTCACGTAGAAGCGCCTGTAAAAGAATATCTGGAAAACAGAGGTTGGGATAAAGACGATAACCTCTATAAAGCCACTAGCTTCTTCTTTTCAGATTCAGATTTACGAGAAATGAAGATAGATGAAAATGGCGAACCGGTTGATATTGATCGATTTGAAGCTCGTTTAGAAATAAAACGAGGGGATCGTCATGATCGCTTAATCGCCATGATGAAGGCGCTCAATGATCCGACTCAACCCTTTAGCACGATTTTCGATCGATACTTCAA
>CAYSZH010000165.1:0-10049 GCA_964435305.1 uncultured Granulosicoccaceae bacterium | reverse complement strand
GCTCATGTAGAGGTATTGACGTATCTTGAGTCGTATTTTTCGCTTGTATATCAAAATTCATATCTGGAAATGTCGGACTAAGATAGTCTTCCAGCATCATTAAAGAACGTTGAAAATCTTCAACTAAACAAAAAACAGGCAATTCTGCGATAAACTGCTTTGCATCTGCCAGTATTTCCTCATCATGTTTACTCTTCCGTGGCGTACCTCGATCGTACTCTGAAACGGACAATCTAATTGTCTGAAAGTCTTCAATCGCATTGGCTCTTGGACTAGAAAATTTGTTTTGGATATATTCGGTTAGTGTCCCTTTAGGTTTTTCTAACGCTAATTGTTTCTTCCACTCAAACAAATAGGCGGACATGACTCGAGATATTGGATCACGAAGTACAACAATAGGAAAAACGGTAAATTCGCCTTCAGGCAAAGGTGGCACAATGCAATGTGAGGAAAAAGCAACTTTATCACTATTAGATTCAATAGTATCGCTTAACGCGGACGACGTAATTTTCCCACCTGGGTCTTTGGGGTCAAACGAAAGCCATTGATCACCAAACGAATTTTTTAACACAGCATCGATAGAACTTCCTGCGTTTTTAAAAAGATGATAATGGACAATGACGTTTCTCATACGTCTAACTTGCTCTTAATAATTTACTAACACCCAAAGCAGGGTCTAATTCCAGATAGCTCATCATAGCTCGCATCGACTCCAGGCCTGCATCAAAACTATACAGATCATCGCTTAGCGCACTACTTGAAGCTGACAACTTTTCCCAAAGCGCTCTATCGGTATACAACTTCTCAATGTTGCTAACCCACTCTTCATCACTTGTCGATATCAGAGTGGAAATATCATGAACCAAGCCGGTTGACTCTGCCGCCACTGGAGATAACACACAGGGCACGCCATAGGAGACACTTTCTAAAACCTTACCCTTTATTCCCGCGCCGGAAATAAGGGGAGCAATAAATACTCGACAACTGTCAAATAGATCGTCAAGATTCTCAATATACCCTTTGACTAAGACGTCATCTGCTGCAAGATTTTCAACCTCCTTGGTAACATTACTTCCATATATTTTGAAATTCACTCCGGGTAGCTTTTTTCGTATGCCTGGCATCACGTTATTAACAAAATAAGCTACGGCTTCTCGATTTGGCAAATGATTAAATCCACCAAGAAATGCTATATCCACCCTATCTTCGAAACTTGCAGTCGCTTTCTTTTTCTCTAGCACCCAAGGGCACTTAAATATATTCTCAGACGCCATATTATGAGAGGCGATAACAGAGTGCTCCACTTCATTGTAAGACAACACGGCATCAACCGACTGCATCACAGCAAGTTCTCTTTCCCTTGTTTTCAAGGGTTCGTCAATCGTATTACTGTTAGCCGCGACTGCCGCTCTCAACTCCCTTAAGAAATGCAGATCGGCGTTGTTCAGAACTATTTTTGCATCGGAATAGGCTCTTATAGATTCGAGTACATCTTCAGCCACATCAAACCGAGTGATATAAACAAGATCAAATTCCTGACCCCGCTCTTCTATAAATTCGACACTGTTTGCGTAATACGGTGCATGAATACACTCAACACCGCGTTTTTGTAAATCTTTCGTATAAACACCCATATGAGCAAGATTATTGGGAAGAAACGTGACTTTGCAGCCAAGCTCCTGCAATAAGGATATTTCTTTAACAGCAGCATAACTACCTGCATCCTGATCTGGTCTGGGTGTTGTGTAGTCGATCATCAATACTCTAAAATCAATATTGCGATCTTTTTCTAAATGCACATCAACTGCTTCTTTACCATTATGTTTGTAATCTGATCGCCATTTCGCACGGAACTTAGGCGCATTCAGCAGCTCGTGCCGCTTCATCCCAACCTCAAGATCAACACCATTGCTCATCCCTTCATAATGGACAACAACGGAATCTGCACAGTACATTGTTTTGAAACCTGCCTTCCTGATCTTGAACGCCAAATCTGTATCTTCATAATAGGCGGGAAAATACTCCAGACTAAATTGTCCAACTTGATTCCAAATTTCTTTCGGAATCATCATAGCCGCACCAGAGACGTAGTCGGCTTGTCTCGTATAACAATAGCGAGGGTTCTCGGGATTCATTCGATTGCCGTAGTTCCATGGCTTACCATTTCCCCATACAACACCACCTGCCTCTTGCAAACGACCATCAGGGTAAATGAGTTTCGACCCAACAAGACCGACGTTGTCAAAATGTTCAAAAACAAACTGAAGATTCCGTAACCATCCTTGAGTCACTTCAGTATCACTATTCAACAGAGCAATATAATCGCCTGAGACTCGCTCTACCGCCATATTACAGCTTTGTAGAAATCCAAGATTTTTTTCATTCTTTATTACACGTAGATTCTCAATATGCTCAGAGAGATCGGAATTATCCTCCGGACAATCATCTACAACGACAACTTCGTAGTTACGCTGTTCCGTTGAGAGAATTATTGCAGCAATGCAGTTATATGTTAGCGCTGTTGAATTATAGGTTGGTACAATAATACTGATATCAGGATTTTCCACTGCGGGTAATTTACGCTTTGGATATTTTTTACGATCTTCAAATCCTTCTACCAGGACATCATGCGCCCGCATCAAGTTTTCTATATCACAGGAGTTACTAGTTCGAAGTTGTGCTTGTAGTGACTCGTAGCGAAAGCCTGATATTTTTGAAATAGTCGATAAGCCCTGCGCGCTTATATCATTGCATAGATACTTCCATGGCGTTGATATACTCTTAATTCGCTCTTGAATTAGATTACCTTTTGTCGGCAGCCATTTCAATTGAACAGAATATAAATGAAAGATGTTGTCATATAAATCGTCTGGTATTTTTACACGGAAACTATACTTACTATCAGAAACTAGTGAACACGTACCGGTCGCACAAACCTCTCCATCTGCCAGTAGTTCAATGTCAAATTCACTCACCGTGCCTTCCAGAGTGAGTATTACTCTTCCACATGCATACCCGCGTGCAATTTCATCAATATATGAATTTGCAAAAGCCTGGGAGTGGAATGTATAGTTCCCCAAAACAGAAGTACTGTTCGCGTCAACTACCTGAACATTATGTTTTAAGCCGTCGTAATAAATCTCATCCAGGTTAATTTTGAATCCGTGCTGACCTGTACCAGTTCCAATGGCTTTCAGATCTTCTCTAAATTCATTAGCAATGCACTCCCCGACAAGACGATTGTCTTCATACACTTTAAGGTTTACGGGCTCACTCGGTGTATCTTCATACATCGCCCAGCCAGAAAGAAGCCCTTGCTCATAGGCATCAATATTCCCAACCAGCTTAATTGCCTCGGGCTGATCAACAAATTCAGTTATTTTACAAGCAACACTCGCACTCGAATGATTGTGATCGGAATGGTCAAGAATTTCGGAGTCGCTCTCCAGGCTCTCAGCCTGCTTACTCACTTTGGACATATCCATAAATACATCTGCTTACTATAATAGTAGGTTCGTTCGTTACACCCTCATTCTTCCATACCAAGGGACCTCAGTAAGAGTTATTTCGCAAATTCCGAGCCAATTTAAAAACTATGTGAAACAATTACTGCGATTATCAGGCTCATTGGATCAACGATCAAAATGCTCGGCGTGCTCAGTTAGTTGCCCCGATAAATCAATACAATGCTATTGCATTGGTTTGGACTATTACTTGCTTTGAGTCAGTATCGAGCTTACCCATTCATTATTATGAATACGCCTTAAATTCAGGCACTTTAATTTCATTTCTCATTGATTAAAAACTGAAACGATGATGATGCCTAATAAGGCCGGTAACATTGGAAACGTTTTTCTATTTGTAAAAATAAATTGGCCAGTAATTTTTATTAATACTTTATTACTAGTCGCAATGGATAGTCTCCAAAGTAGAGTGATGTATCAAGGTGAATAAATCCTTATTAGAAGGCAACAAATTAATGCAAAGTGGCAGATACAAAGAAGCAGAATCTTCTTATCGCCACACCGCTAAAGCCCATCCTGAATTGGCGAGTGTCCATCATCGTTTAGGCGAAGCACTGGAGAGGCAGTCTTTATTGGACCAAGCCATTGAGAGCTACAAAACCACACTTAATATAGAGCCTGGCTTCTGGCAAGCGCACGATTCCATTGCTGGCGCTCTGGAGAGACAAGGGCTGATTAATGAAGCGTTCGACCATCACTTAAAAACTATCGCCTTCAACCGCGACAGCTGGAATTCTTACTTAAAAATAGGCAATATCCTTAGTAATCAAGGTCAACTAAAAGACGCTATTTCTTACTATTGCGCAGGTATGGCTGACATACCCGAAAACGATCGATTTCAGTTTCACTTAAAGCTGGGCGACACCCACCTTAAACTGGAAAATGCGACAGATTCAATAAGTCACTACCTAAAAGCCATATCGATAAAACCAGAGTCACGTCTCTGTTATCGTGGATTAGGCTTGGCGTACGCGCAACTGGAAAACTGGGATAAGGCCAAATCTAATTTTGTTGAAGCACTCCAGATTGACCCTAACTATCATGCCGTCTTCCAGGACCTGGGCAGATTATACGAGAAGCAAGGATTAAGCAAAGAGGCAAAACAATGTTTTAGCCTCGAGATACCGGACACACTAGAGAAGGAATTCTTAAAAAGCACAGTTGAGTCTCTTCGTAAAACGCTTTCCACTGATAATAATGCGATCACCCACCGAGTGGCTCATGATTCTAAAGAGATTTCACTAACGTCACCGGTGACTGTGGATGGCAAAGTCAAACCTCACTTCACTCGACGCGCGGCTCAAACTTCAGATACATTTGTTGCGGAGGTTCTCAACGGCCGGATCTGGCTTGGAGGAAAAGCCAATGTGGCTTTCACTGCGCAAAAGGAAGTAATAGAAGATATTTCTACCACCAAAAACTACGCATTATTTTGTTCCGATAGACTACCGCCGGCAAAACCTATCGATGGCACCGTATGTTCGCTTGTGACTAACGGCGGGCCAATTTACGGCCACTTTCTATTCGATGTCATACCAAGAATTGAAATATTACGTAAAGCCGGTTTCAATTTGAATGAAATAGACTTGTTTGTGCTAAATCAGTATAGAAAACCATTTCATATTGAAGCTATGGAATTACTCGGTATACCGGCCTCAAAAATAGTAGAGAAAAATGCCGTAACTCACATACAACCGAGCAAATTCATATACCCATCCCCTCCGCGCCGTGAAGCACTTATTAGTGAATGGGTCTGTGATTTTTTGAACGATACATTCTTAAAAACAGCTGACAGCAATGATTCAACATACCCCAAAAGAATCTACCTAAATCGGAAGAACGCAAAGCATCGTCGTGTTCTAAATGAAGACGCTCTCACCGTATTTCTTGCCAACCATGGATTCGAATCCATAGAACCTGAACTACTGTCCGTATCGGAAACAGCAACTTTGTTCAGAAACGCTGAAGCCATAATTTCTCCACATGGCTCAGGCACATTAAACACCGCCTTTTGTAATCCGGGCACCAAGATTATAGAGTTGTTTTCTGAACACATCTATATCGATTGCTGGCTAATCAGTAACTTAAGGCAATGCGAGTATTACAGCATATACTGCGCGAAAGAAAACATGCCAAGCGCAGTTAAAAATGCGGCTGACGCTGTAGATATCAACAAACTGGATATGGCTGTCGATCTGGATGAGCTCGAAAATCTGATGAAGATCGCGAAGCTGCTGTAACAATGCGAACCATTAGGCTGACAGCTAAAAAATCAATCAGAAATTCATTAAAATCAGTATTTGCATACAATGAATGATAATCAAACAATATTCTTGCATATAGGCAGGCACAAATCTGGCACTAGTAGCATCCAAAATTTCCTTGCATCAAACCTGGATCTAATTAGCCAGTTTAATCTATCGTATCCAAGAAACGGTTTTACGGGTTCCGCCCACCACGAATTGGCTGAATGCCTGGCAAGCAATAACAGAGCAGATTCAGCTAGCAAGCTAAAGGTGCGTGACATTGCGCTATGCCAAAAGTTACTTCAGGATATTAATGAGTCGGATAACAATATACTCATTAGCTCTGAAGCAATTCAGAACTTAAACCCTGAACAGTTCGGAGAATTGTTCATCGACAAAAACGTGTGCGTATTGGTGTATTTGAGAAACCCTCAAGATTATCTCGCCTCAGCTTATGCTCAAAAAGTCGGCGCGAACCGTTACACTGAATCTATCGAATACTACTTTGATCATATTTTTGATTTAAACTATTCTGCTTTTCTGGACAAATGGGAAAACGTTTTTCCAGGAAAAATACGCGTTAGAAAATTCGCTCGTGATCAACTACACTCAAATGATATCGTGGTCGACTTCTTTGTAAATATGTTAAATATACAAAATGAAGAATTAATAAAAGTAATAATGAATAGAGCCACATTCGATTCAAACCCAAGCCTGACAACTAAACTTCTTCAATTTAAATTGCGTTTCAACTTTCTGAATGTCGCCTGTTCTCAAAAAGAAGAAGGTCTGCTTCGTAACGCACTCGGTACGCTTTCACAATCAATTGATGATCGACCTGTTAAACTGGACCATGAACTGGCAAACAGGGTTGCTGAGAAATTTCACACTAGCAATATAGATGTATCGAATAAATATTTCAACGGTCAGCCACTTTTTGAAATGAAGAAAGGTGCTCGAGCAGCAACTGAGCTTACTGATGATGATTTCACATCAATCATCGATCAGTTAAAAGTACTGGACCCAAGGCTTAATGACCTAATGGGTAAGCTCAATGATACACAGGGCCTACTTCAACGTAGCGCCTAAACTCTACGCAAACTAATCACCAATATGAAGACAGCAAGCAACATAAGCGAAGTGCTCGTTGCGGATGAAAATAGAAACCAAGGATCACTACCCGTAGCCGAAAACGCCTGACGTGAAGTTACTTCTAGTCGACCGCCTAATATAAAGGCGATCACAAACGGTAATGGCGAAATTCCAGTACGTCGCATCAAATAGCCCAGCACACCAAAGCCCAGGGTAAACCATACCGCAGCCATGCGCGTTTCCTGGATATAGATTGCAGTGAGCGTAAGCAGTAGTATTGAAGGTAACAAGTAGTGCTTGGGCACACGAGTCATTATGCCCATCGCTCGCATAAATTTTCCGCCTACACTCCAATTCAAAAGGTTTGCAAACATCATGATAGTGAACAAACCGAAGGCAACGACCAATTCAGAATTGATGCTGCCGTCAGTCAGCGTAAATACTGAAGGACCAGGATTAAATCCGCTAATAGAATCTGCTGCCAGAATTAGAAAAACTGCTGCAGCATTACCTGGAATACCAAGTGAAAGAACCGGTATTAGATTAGCCCCGGACACCGATGAGTTAGCGGCTTCTGTAGCTGCAATGCCTTCCGGCGCGCCCTGTCCAAAAGGCACATCTTTGTTTGGATTTCTTTCACTTCGAGCTTTAGCTGTGGTGTATCCCAGGGTTGCTGCCAAAGTGGATCCGACTCCAGGCAAGGCACCAATCACGGTGCCTATAATGGCCGATCGCGCAACGTAAGGGCTGATCCGCCTGATCATTGGCAAACCCAACTTTGCACTATCACTCTTGTTGTTTTGTGCAGGTTTTCTCCCGGGTTCTATTTCGCCATCACGTAGCTCCTGCATTGATTTAAACACCTCCCCCACGATCAACACACCTAGCACGGCCGAGCCTACAGAGAAACCTTGAGCAAGCGCTTCACTACCAAATGTAAGCCTCGGTGAAAAGTCTTCACCCGTGCCAATAAACGCCGCCAACAAACCTAAGCCAACAGCAATCAAGCCTTTGCCTGCTGAGTTACCGATTACAGCCGCGATAAAGGTCATGGAAAGAATTAGCAGTGCAGTTTTCTCAGGAAAATCTAAATAGCGCTCAACCAGAATGGCGAGAAAGGGGGCGCAAAGGATTAAAACAATGTCTGAAAAAGTATCTCCGCTGGCGCTACTAAAATGTGCAATTCTCAGGGCTTTGTTAGCCTCCCCACCTTGCGCCATGGGGTAGCCATCCAGCGTTGTCATATACGCATCGGGTGTACCAGGCGTATTGAAAAGAATAGCCGGCACCGCACCACCAACCGTCGCACCTTTCATTATGCCAATAAGAAAACCAAATACTGGCAATAGTGCACTTTCGTGATAACCAAATATGGATATAAGAATGGGAAGCGCTACAGCCATTGCCATCGGGCCAGCAAGCCCAGGTGTAGAACCAACGATGATGCCAACCAGAAAACCACCCGCAACCATCAATAAGGTTATGGGTAGTTCGAATCCGAATATAATAAAATCTGGATTAAGATGGAAAACGGTCTGAACGCCCAGCAGCAGATGATCAATCCAAGCATCCACTATACATCTCCGTTTGGTGGGAGCAGGAGATCCTCAAACGGTAAGTCATAAAACAGGATTAACATTAGAACGATAACAACTGCGACCAGAAAATGGTTTGGTCGAAGTCGTTTTTCTGAGTAGCTGATCAACGACACCACCCGCAGCTGACCCTGCTGGTTTCGATCACGAACACATACCAATGATGGTTGTGGACGGCGTGGGTATGGTCTGGGCATCCATTCGCAAAGAAGACGAGCGAGTATCAAACAAAAAACGCATGCTGGGTGAATACATCGGCCCAGGTGAAAGCACTTACACACAGTATGATACCGCCGTTACAGCGCATACAAAAGAATGGTTATCCACTCGCGCACATGCACTAAAAAAACCATGGTGCTTATATGTCGGCTTGGTCGCGCCGCATTTTCCTTTTGTGGTCCCACAAGAATTCTACGATATGTACCCAACTGACTCTCTTCCGGAGGTTAAATTACACCCAACTACTGGTTATGTGCGACATCCGTGGATTGAAAAGCAAAACGCACTTATGGATTCTGAAGCCAACTTCACGTCAGCAGATGAAAGGTTAAGTGCGATGGCATGCTACTACGGACTTTGTAGCTGGATGGACCATAACGTCGGAATAATCATGGATACACTTGAAACTGAAGGTCTGCTCGACTCTACAACTGTTGTGTATACCAGCGATCATGGTGATAACGTGGGGGCTAGAGGGCTATGGGGCAAATCGAACATGTATGAGGAGTCCTGTGCCGTACCATTAATTATGGCGGGTAACAATATCGATATTGGCGAGTGCAACACCCCGGTTAGTCTGTTGGATTTATCGGTCACGATCAGTGATCATTTTGATCAAAAGATTCCTGAGTCGCATCATGGAGAACCGATTGGTGAAAACCTCTTAACAATAAACCAGCGCGAGAGCGATAATAAATCCCCAGATAATAATCGTGTTGTCTTCAGTGAATACCATGCAGCTGGTGCAGTATCAGGTGCATTCATGATCCGGAAAGGTGCGTTTAAACTGATCCATTATCAGCACTTTGACCCCGAGCTGTTCAATCTTGAAAGCGACTATGAAGAGGAGCACAACCTGGCTCAACAAACCGATCATAAGCACGTGTTAGACGACTTGATGAATGAGCTCTATGCCATTTGCGATCCGGCCCAAATCGACACGCTTGCGCACAGTGATCAAGCGGCATTAATAGAACGCATGGGTGGTCGTGAGAAGGCCTTAACTCTGGGCGCGCCTGGCGCCACACCACCGCCAGCACTCGATGCTCGTTAATGAACATTACGCTGCTTGGTACAGGTTCGCCAGAAGCCAGCACACGAAGGGCATCATCTGGTTATTTAATCGAAGTCAATTCTGACGTCATACTGCTTGATTGCGGGGGCGGTGTGTTTGATCGACTGCTGCAATCTGGTCATAAACCATCTGATATCACTCACCTGTTTTTTAGCCACTTACACAGTGATCATATGATGGATTATGCCAGGCTGATACATGCAGCCTGGGATGAAAGTGGAAAAACACCCATCATCTTCGGACCTGAACCCATACGCAGCATCACCTCAAAATTATTCGGTAGAGACGGTGTGTTTGC
>CAYSZH010000164.1:0-10075 GCA_964435305.1 uncultured Granulosicoccaceae bacterium | reverse complement strand
TTAAACGCTTTATCTGTCATTGACCACGGACGCTCTTATGACACATTAGTCAGCGCTGGCAGGCATGGCCGCATTATCCAATTCATTGGCTTTTTGATAAGCAGTGCGCGTTGTCAATCGAGCCCAATAGGTCTCAAACGATGCGCGTTTTTCGATTGTTCCAAACTGCATACCAAAACCAATTTGAGACCCCGCATACACATCGGCGGCCGTAAATCGATCTCCGGCAAGATACTCATTTTTCTGGCAGGCTAACTCCAGCGTGTCAATTACCTGAGCAAGGTTGCCATACCCCAGCATACTTTCACGCTCGCTATCGTGAGTAACGCCAAGGGTTTGATTTGTCACCGCCGCTTCCACAGGCCCAGCAGCAAAAAACAGCCATCGATAATAATCAGCTCGCTCATTGGATGTAGGTGACAAGCCGGCGTCCGGGAACGTATCGGCCAGATAAGCGCAAATAGCCGCACCTTCTGTAATGATGTGCTGGCCATGCTTTAAGGTGGGCACTTTGCCCATGTTATTAATGCCCCTAAACGCATCGCTTTTCATCTCAGATCCGTATTCCAGATATTCAACGGTATACGGTTCACCCACTTCTTCGAGCATCCAGCGTGCGATTCGGCCCCTCGATGCGGGGTTAGAGTACAGATGTAATGCATTGCTCATTGGCTGGCTCCATGAAGTTTAGGTGCGGATCGAAAAATGCAAGCACACGAGGACTAAAACTATCGCCTGATAAACGTGCGTCCGCAGGGCGATTTGCGTATTATTACACCATATAACCCTACTTTAACGTCGCTGTACTTAAGTTGCCCGTCCACACAAGGTTTTCACATGAACGCAAACCCCAATGAAATCACCCATGATGCTTCTACACCTGAATCGGCTCGGGCGAAACCGCCCACGCTGGATTGGGCTGACCCGTTTTATCTGGAAGGGCAATTAAGCGACGAGGAGCGCCTCATTCGCGATACCGCGCACAGCTATTGCGAAGAAAATTTACGCACCCGTGTGATAGAAGCCAATCGGCATGAAGTGTTCCATCGCGAAATCATGAACGAAATGGGCGAACTGGGTTTACTCGGTGCCACCATTCCTGAAACCTACGGCGGTGTTGGCGCAAACTATGTCAGTTACGGCCTGGTCGCAAGAGAAGTTGAACGGGTGGACTCCGGCTATCGTTCGGCCATGTCCGTGCAATCATCTTTGGTTATGCACCCGATATTTGCCTACGGTTCAGAAGAGCAGCGCAATCGTTTTTTACCCAAACTTGCCAGTGGCGAATTTGTTGGCTGCTTTGGATTAACAGAACCTGACCACGGCTCTGACCCCAACAGCATGATCACGCGTGCCAAGAAAGTGGACGGTGGTTATAGCATCAGTGGTGCAAAAAACTGGATTACTAACTCCCCTATTGCCGATGTGTTTGTGGTTTGGGCAAAGTCGGATGAGCATGACAACAAGATCAGGGGGTTTATTCTCGAACGCGGCATGAAAGGCTTAGTGGCACCAAAAATTGAAGGCAAGTTTTCGCTGCGCGCCTCCATCACCGGCATGATTCAAATGGATGAAGTGTTTGTCCCCGATGAAAACCACATGCCAAATGCACAAGGCCTTGCTGGCCCGTTTGGTTGTTTAAACCGCGCGCGTTACGGCATTAGCTGGGGCGCTATGGGTGCAGCCGAAGATTGCTGGCATGCCGCACGCCAATACACGCTCGATAGAAAACAATTTGGCAAGCCCTTGGCTGCCAACCAGCTTATTCAGAAAAAACTGGCCGATATGCAAACTGACATAGCTTTGGGTTTACAAGGTGCATTGCGCTTAGGCCGTTTATTTGATGAGCACAATGCACCGGCCGAACTTATCTCCTTAATGAAACGCAATAACTGTGGCAAAGCCTTAGACATTGCAAGAACCGCCCGCGATATGCATGGCGGCAATGGCGTGAGTGACGAGTATGGTGTCATTCGACACATGATGAATCTGGAAGCGGTGAATACCTACGAAGGTACGCACGATATACACGCGCTGATACTGGGGCGCGCACAAACCGGCATTCAAGCGTTTCAATAAAACGGTTCAAACAAATAAACACGAATAAAGCACTATGCAACAAGGGCAATGGGACTTCTGGATAGATCGAGGCGGCACGTTTACCGATATTGTCGCCCGTGACCCACACGGCTCTATACACGCACACAAACTACTCTCCGAAAACAGCGAAGCCTACCCGGATGCTGCCTTGCAAGGCATTCGGGACCTTATGCAAATTGACGCAAGTGCAGCTATCCCGGCGCAGCACATTGCCAGTATTAAAATGGGGACCACCGTTGCAACCAATGCGCTATTGGAACGCAAAGGTGACCGCACCGCTTTACTCATCACGCAAGGCTTTAGGGATGCCTTGGCTATCGGACATCAAGCGCGCGATGACATCTTTGCCAAAGCCGTTATAAAACCAGAACTGTTGTATGAAGAGGTTGCTGAAATTGATGAACGAGTGCTCGCCCACGGCGAGGTTGAAATCAAGCTTGATACCGAAAAAACGAATCAAACTTTACAAGCTATTTATGACAGTGGCATTCGTGCCATCGCTATTGTGTGCATGCATGCCTATGCGTATCCAGCACACGAACTTACAATAGAAGCGGCTGCTAAGGCCATCGGCTTTACACAAGTTTCTGTCAGCCACAAAGTGTCAGCATTAATGAAACTGGTGGGCCGAGGTGATACCACCGTTGTGGATGCGTATCTCTCACCTATCCTCTCTCGCTATGTCGATCACATTGCTGGCGAACTGGGCTTAAGCGCAGGCGATGCAAATTCCTCTAGCACCAAGCTCATGTTTATGATGTCCTCTGGTGGCTTAACCGATGCCAGCTTATTTCAGGGAAAGGATGCGATATTGTCGGGCCCAGCAGGTGGCGTTGTCGGCGCGGTAGAAACCAGCCGCATGGCAGGGTTTGATCGCATTATCGGTTTTGATATGGGTGGCACGTCCACAGATGTCTCCCACTACGACGGTGAATTTGAACGCACCTTTGAAACCGTTGTAGCTGGTGTGCGCATGCGCGCACCCATGATGATGATTCATACGGTTGCTGCAGGCGGCGGCTCTTTATTGCACTTTGATGATCAGCGCTATCGAGTGGGCCCGGACTCAGCCGGCGCCGATCCTGGCCCAACGTGTTATCGCCGCGGTGGCCAGCTTGCCGTCACCGATGCCAATGTCATGGTAGGCAAACTACAAGCGCACTATTTTCCGCGTATTTTTGGACCGGAGCAAAACGAGGCCTTAGATACGGAGGCGGTTAAGGCGGCATTTAGCGCATTGGCTGCTCAAATTGGTGATGGCCGATCTCCTGAAGCTGTTGCAGAAGGTTTTCTGGCTATTGCCGTTGAAAATATGGCCAATGCGATTAAAAAAATATCAGTGCAGCGTGGTTATGATGTAACCGACTATGCACTGACCTGCTTTGGTGGTGCCGGTGGACAACATGCCTGTCTTGTGGCGGATGCCCTGGGTATGTCGAGCGTCATTGTGCATCCACATTCTGGCATCTTGTCTGCGTATGGTATGGGGCTTGCCAACATACGCGCTAATCGCACACAGGCCGTTGTTAAAACGCTGGACAACTCATTACTTGAAGCACTTGAAACACCGATAAGCGAACTTGGCAATACTGCAAAAACGGAAGTTCAACAGCAAGGTGTTGACGCAAGCGCTATTTCGATTTTAACGCGCTTACACCTGCGTTACGACGGCACCGACACCACCTTGGCTGTACACCTTGGCACGCTTGCTGACATGCAACAAGATTTTGAAGCCAGCCATAAAAAGCAGTTTGGTTTTGCATACGAAAACAAACCTATCGTGGTTGAAGCACTTGAACTGGAAGCGGTTGGTGGTGGCGCCACCATAGACGAACCAACCAACGCAGGTTCAACGCATACCGGCCAAAGTGATAAAACAACCAAAATATATACCGGCGGGCAATGGCATGATGCCACCATCTATACAGAGAGAGACACGTTTAAATCAGGCCTGGTAATGCGTGGCCCGGCGCTTATCATTGAACCACATCAAACCATTGTTGTTGAACCAGGCTGGCAGGCAACGGTAAACGAGCGCAACCACATTATTTTAAATCGGGTGGAGACGCTGCAACGCTCATTAGCGCTTGGCACTAACGCGGACCCTGTCATGCTGGAAGTGTTCAACAACTTATTTATGTCCATTGCCGAGCAAATGGGCGTCACACTGCAAAACACAGCATACTCAGTCAATATCAAGGAACGTGTGGATTTCTCCTGCGCTATTTTTGCAAGTGATGGCAGCCTGGTGGCCAATGCACCGCATATTCCGGTTCACTTGGGTTCTATGGATAAATCGGTTGAGACCATCATCGAGCAAAACGCAGGGCGCATTCGCCCGGGCGATGTATTTGCGCTCAACGCACCCTATAACGGCGGCACGCATCTACCCGATATCACGGTGGTGTCGCCAGTATTTGATGACGCAGACAAAGAGATTCTTTTTTATGTGGCATCACGAGGCCATCATGCCGATGTCGGTGGCACCGCGCCAGGTTCAATGACCCCGCTGGCGACCACCGTAAACGAAGAAGGTGTTTTGTTTGACAATATGTTGCTAGTGGATCAGGGTGAATTTCAAGAAGCAAAACTGATACAAGTACTCACCGACCATCCCTACCCGGTACGCAACGTACATCAAAACGTAGCGGATTTAAAAGCCAGTATTGCCGCCAACGAAAAAGGCGTACAGGAATTGCGCAACATGGTGGAGAACTTTAGCTTGCCCGTTGTGCATGCGTATATGCATCATGTCCAAGATAATGCTGAAGAGAGCGTACGACGTGTAATTGATGTGTTACACGATGCCTCCTTCACCACGCACACCGATCAAGGTGCCGTGATAAAAGTTAAAATCACGGTTGATCGTGATAAGCGCGAAGCCACAGTGGATTTTACCGGCACATCGGAACAGCAAAATACCAACTTTAATGCACCTGCCCCTGTAACACAGGCTGCCGTACTCTATAGCTTCCGGTTGTTAGTGGACGGCACTATCCCGATTAATGCTGGCTGCCTGCGGCCAATCAACATCATAATTCCCGATAATTGCATGCTTAAGCCACGCTACCCGGCAGCGGTGGTTGCAGGCAATGTAGAAACCAGCCAGCACGTCACCAATACCTTGCTTGGAGCGCTTGATGCCATGGCCAATTCGCAAGGCACCATGAACAACTTAACCTTTGGCAACGAACAGTATCAGTATTACGAAACCATTTGCTCTGGCACGCCAGCAGGCCCAGGCTTTCATGGTACTGATGCCATACAGGTTCACATGACCAACTCTCGGCTTACCGACCCTGAAGTACTCGAATACCGTTTCCCGGTGGTGCTGGAAGATTTCCACATTAATCGCGGCAGCGGTGGACAAGGACAATGGAACGCAGGTGATGGCACTATCAGAACGATACGCTTTCTGGAAAAAATGGATTGTGCCATTCTCTCCTCCCATCGCAAGCTTGCACCCGGTGGCCTTGCAGGTGGTGGCGACGGGCAAAAAGGCAAAACCACCGTGCAACGATTAAACGGCAGCGTCGACGAACTCGCAGGCTGCGAACAAACTGTTCTGGAAGCCGGCGAATCCGTGACGGTGCACACACCGACTGGTGGTGGCTACGGTACCAAACCTTAGGCCACTAGCTTGTCGCCGCTGCTGCAAAGCTCTCAGTCTGCACCTCTCCTGCAAGTGCAGCCTGAGCTTGCTGAACCGCCAACCATTGAGCATCATCCAGCACGCCAGAGGTGAGCGTAAACGCTTCCCTGTTTAGCTCACCACCATCTAAATTGGCGTTGTCATATAACTGCGCCACACCAAGATCAGCGATTAATGAGGCTTGCTGTTCTACGCCGATGGCAGCAAACGATACGCCCGCGGCCGCGGGTGTTCGCCAATCGTAAGGGTCTTCCGCGCCCAAGTGCTGATGGGCCAATTGATCACCAATAGAGTCGCTAATATAGCCATCACCAAATTGTTGAAACTGCCACACATGCGCCACTTCATGCAGTAACAAGGCTTGCCCAGCCGAGGTTAAGCTATCGTCGGTATTAAAGATCGCCACACCGCCTGATTGCTCTGGCATAAAGATATCATTACCAATGGTGATGCCATTGTCGACATTAAATAAACTGGCAAACGTGCCACCGCGCTTGATGGTAATAGATGAAAAATCTACCGCATCGCCAAACACGGGTTGAAGTATGTCAAGTTCTGATTGATTAAGCCCGCGTTCCTTGTCCAGTCCTAAAAAGGTGTCGACTTTATCGAAGAGTGATTTTATCGCGTGTACAGCCGACTCCACTCCAGATGCAAACTGGCTTTTTATGTAGTCTTCAAAGCGGCGATAGAAATTCAGCAGCCCACCTTTGATTTTCTCTCCAAGATAATCGAACAGCTTTAAAGCCGCCGTTTGCACAAACGACTGTGCTTTCTCTTTTACCTCTTCCCAGCCTTTACTGATAGGCTCGCTTATATAGTTAACAAATGGCTTTACAATGGCTTTATTAAATTTGTCCTTGATGCCGTTCATGCTGATGCTAAATTGCTCGACTTCAATCTGTACACCGTCGAGCATGAGCAGCGCACTGTCATCCTCTGTAGCAATAGCCTCTAATTGAGCTGCCGAGACGCTCTCGTTCGATAACAGTACCCGAAACAGAGCACCTTCATCTCCTTGTGTATCAGCCCCACCAAACAAGGTATCCAGATGATGGCCAACCTCTTCAGTAAATGCGCTAGCCGATAACGCTGTGCCAGATAAATCTGACCTCATGTAGATTGTATTTTGCGAAGAGGAATAAGCGGCTGCCGCATCGGGCAAATCGCTTGGCTTAAGTTGTTGCACGGCCGGAAGCCAACTAAAATCATTGGAGGTAACGCTTATGCGCAGCTGCTCTGCGGTACTAGCATCATACTTCGACCCATAAACAGAGTTCAGCAATTGATGAAACTGCGTTGGCCGTGAGGCCAAATCTGAGAATTGTGTTTTGAAAGCCGCTAACTCTGTAGGGGATTGAGCAAACTGTTGAGTCTTGGGATCAACTTCGGCTTCTGCAACTGAAGCCTTGCTGTTGTGGTCAGTTTGAGATAACACATCGCGGCTGATTGCCTCGTCATTTGAACGAAGTTGCTCGTTCATCCCATTGTGCTTATTGTTAGTTTCTGGCGGAAGACGTTGATTTTCTGACCATTGAGTATTAGAGCCTGCATAAGATACTGATCTGGATGATGCATCAGCTAATGCACGGGCTTGTTGGCCTGTTTTATCGCTATCAGCAATCGATGTTGTATTAGATCTGATAAAGGTAGGTGATATGTACATCGGAAACTCCTTTTCCGGAAAATGAAAAAAGAGCCTATCAATGTCGACAAACGACTCCAATTAGAAAAAACCCTAATTACAGAGTAATGCGATTATTTTCTCGATCCTCTTCGGTGCGCACTGAAGAACTCATTTTCCGCATTCTTACTAATTGCCTCAATGTAGTTGCATTAGCTTCCGTAAGTGTCAGACGATACCCGAGCTGCGGAGATACGATTAATCCATCACCTGGTTGACAATGCGAATATTGTTCAGTATTTTAAATAAAGGCCTCCACTGCCTGCCGCTCGCGCCCAGATGGGTTTGGTGAAAGTGTGTTTAACCGTCAACTATTTCAGCTTTGTGGCTAGCGGGTCACTGGCAATGCGAGCACCAGCAAAGCATCCGCGTCTATAAGGTTGATAACTCATGCAAACCGCTAACGAAGTAAAAATGCGCGCTACCAATCTGCGCGAAGCGCTTATGGCGCGCGGTCACCCAATCAAACACGGTCAGTGTCTGGACGTCGTTTCAAAGCTTGAGGGCTATGCAGATTGGAACGCCTACACCGCGGATATTAGCGCTAATCTGAATCGGGCTGAAGAGTTCGTGGATGAAATCATTGAGGGTGGCGCTGAGAGTAGCTATAAAAAATTTACTCAGCGCTTCGAAGAAAAGTATCTGGTGCATTTCACAAAAAAAAGATTTCTGAGAGAAGTTCGGGCAATTCGAGAAGATTTTGGTGAATACAAAAGTAGGGATTTCCTGGGGTGTGTGAAGGGCGATACCGACCCTGAGAATATGGCGAAGTACCCCAATGAACTCAGGTATCTATGGCGCGGCGTATTCGAAAAAAATGAAGTGCTGATGGTTGCCTGTATTTATTGCAAGGATGGAACCTACTACGTCTCTGGATTCAACTTAAGGTAATTGAGCATTACCCGTATTTCCGGAGTGATTTTAATCTAGGCTGAGGTACTCCGGTACCCTTTACAGGTAAGCACAACCCGCCGGTTTGCGCTCTTATGGCCAAGGTGAATGTGTGTTCTTTAATATCTTTAATTTTATGAGGTTAAAAACATGCAAGCAACAAATGATGTAGAGAGTAGCGCCAAGAAACTACACGAAATACTGGTCAGCATGAACTACCACGTCGATCAATCCCAGTGTATTGATGTAGCAAATGAAATCAATAAGATTCAGACTAAAGAAAAAGAAAAAAAGCTCAAAGGCAGATGCCTTGATGTTATCTCAAAACTTGAAGGCTACGAGAATTGGGATTCGTATAGGGGTGATATCAGCCTAAATCTAAACCGGGCTGAACAGTTCGTTGATGAAATGATTGAAGGTGATGCTGAGATGAACTATAAAAAATTCACTCAACGCTTCGAAGAGAAGTACCTGGTCAATTTCCCGGAAATAAAACATTTTCAAAGAGATGTTAAGGAAATGCGAGAAGAGTATGGCGCTTACCTAAATCGACAGTTCCTGGGTTGCATGCCTGGCGATACCGATCCAGAAACCACAGCTATGTACCCTGGCGAACTTAGATACGTATGGCGCTTCAAATTCGAGAAAAAGGAAGTGATTGGGGTTGCATGCATTTATTGCAAAAATGGAACCTACCATGTTTGCGGATTTAACTATAGATAGGTGAATATTATGGGTGTTAGACATACTTGCAATATTCGAGTTAAGAAGTAGACATGAAGCTCGCAGAACTTATGAGAGCCCAGATCGATGATGGCAAATCCGATTTTATGCCGAACCTTAATTCGATAATTCGACAAGTTCAAGACAGCTACGATTGAAGTAGTCGTTACAGGCAAACGAACGTCCGCTTCGATCTGCGAGTTCAGCTAAGCTCATTTGGACGCCTGTTATCATTGAGAGCAGACTGTCTAGATGCAGACGCGGAATGTTAAAAAACGACTAGCACGTTTCTGGTGGGGCTTATCACCCAAATTAGCAACCCGAAAACGGCAATTGTATATGCCAGCGTCTTTGCAGCATTTTTACCAATTACGATTTCTCCCGTGCTCGGTATGGCAATTATCGTCTCAGTATTCGCAATAGAGACAGGCTGGTATTCGATCAAAGCAACGGTGCTGGCAGCCAGGAAACCAAGAAATATTTACTCGGCGTAAAAAGCTTAGGTAGACAGAGCTGTCTGGATTCGTCATGAGGGCACTTGGCATTAAGCTTTTGGCTTCGAGCACCGCTGCTGCAGAGTAGATGCCTCCTCCCACACACTAAATATTTTGCTATCAAGGGCGCTTTGAAGGCATCATCTATATGGGTGATGAGCTATTTTCCGGTTTTTAGTTTCGAGGCAGCTAAGTCCTCAGGCTGTGTGAAAACTATCGGTTATAATTCGGGTGTTTCTAGGCGTATTGGGACCATTGATGAGCGGATTTATCAAAGGAGACAATCGCCAGCAGGCGACATTGTTTCCAGAGCGGCTTGATGACTACATCACCGAAGAAAATGCGGTTCGCGTTGTTGATGTTTTTATAGATTCACTGGATTTAACTGGACTGGGTTTCAAGACCAACGCCAAAAAAACGGGCCGCCCTGGCTTTCATCCCTCAACGCTGCTTAAACTATACGTCTACGGGTACTTGAATCGAGTTCAGTCGTCCAGAAGGCTTGAGCGAGAAGCTCAACGAAACGTAGAA
>CAYSZH010000163.1:2343-10077 GCA_964435305.1 uncultured Granulosicoccaceae bacterium | reverse complement strand
GCATCTAATGATGCAATCAGGGTTTGTTCGGAAAGTTTTTGATGTATTGGATACGCATAAACTCCAACCGAAGTGCCTTGAACTTGAAATAAATGAAAACGTGTTTATCGCCGATGTAAAAACGATTGTTGAGAGTCTGTACATTTTTAAAGAAAAGGGAATCAAAATTGTGCTGGATGATTTTGGCACCGGTTACTCCTCACTAAGCCAATTAAAAAACCTTCCTCTTGATACATTGAAAATAGACCGTGAGTTTATTTCACAGCTCGATGATGAGTTAGCCAGTTCCAGGTCAGTGACAGCAACGATAGCCTCTATTGCCAATACCTATGATCTTGCGACGGTTGCCCAGGGCGTTGAAATTGAAGACCAGTTACAGAAGATCAGAAAGCTGGGTATCGATACCGTGCAAGGGTACTATTACTCAAGGCCCAAGCCTGAGGATCAGCCAGTAGACACCATTAACCAGATTAACTCTGTCTGATCAACACAAATCGATAAGGCGGCATAGTCTGCCTGATTCATGTGAATTCCCTATAATCGCTGTAAATTCTAGATGCAACGGCCCAGTCTGTGTGCCATCGCACTAAGGTGGTATTAATACCCCGGTAAAACTTTGAAAGGGTTCTAATCTGTTTCGGCCTTATCGAATATAATCAGCATGCAATGCTCTTATTAGTTTTCGTACGGATTTACACGGCGACAGGATACTCAATTCACGTGTTTTCATTTAATCGCGCTTACATCACAGGCGTAACACTCATTTGCAGCGTCATTGTTAGCGCTTGTTCAGGATCGGGCTCAAACACGGACGATGTTCCATCAACTGTGGCCATGGACGCTGTGGATACAGACAGTGTCGCTGTGGTCGTAAATGATGATGCAACCGCAGGCGGAACTGCAAATAGTAGTGTGCAAGATCAGCTAAACGGACTCAACCTGGAAACTGATGAAACACCTTCGAATCTGCCAGTTGCTGAAGGGGCGGGTGAGTCAGCGAGTGAAACCGTGGATACGCCAGTAGATACGCCGCCAAATGCCATAGCAGAAGCGGTACCCGATCCAACAATACCATTGTCAACGCGGCTTGATATTGATGTCACAGTCCCTGCGTACGTCTCTAATGCTTTGCAGCTTGAGCTGGAATGGGGTGATCAATCGTTCAAAGCAGAATGGGTGGGTGATCAATTCTGGTTTGTGTCGGCCGATTTACCGGTGAATACAGAGCATCCCTTGATAGTGACATTCTTCGATGATAACGGGGATATCATCCTGGGGCGCTATGAGCAAAATTATAAAACTGGCACAAATGCGTCAGAGTCATTACGGATCACTGCTAATCAATTTGATACTGAACGCTGGGACAGCGATGAAGATGGTGTCAGTAATCTTGCTGAATTGATCGCCGGCACGGATGCCTTTGGGTTGCCTCGGGTGTTGCTCTTTAGTGAAACTCGGGGTTACCGCCATCCTTCAATTCCGAATGCGCTTGATGCTCTGGAAACACTAGCAGCGTCCGACAGTATCCAGGTTAATTTCGCTGGTGACTCGTCTGGTGTGTTTACTGATGAAAACCTTGCAGAATACGATGCAATAGTCTGGGTTCTGACATCGGGCGATGTTCTTGATGACAGTGAACAGGCGGCTTTTGAACAATACATTCGTGCAGGTGGTGGTTATGCTGGTATTCATGCGGCCAGCGATACCGAGTATGAGTGGCCTTGGTATGGCTCGCTTGTCGGCGCTTATTTCGAGCAACATCCTGAGATACAATCTGCCACGCAAATTGTAGAGGATGGCTCGCACCCATCCACCAGCCACTTAAGTGCAAGCTGGACCCGCCGCGATGAATGGTACGACTACAGCAGCAACCCAAGAGCGCGAGTCAACGTCTTATTGCGCCTGGATGAAAATTCATACACAGGTGGCATCATGGGAAACGATCACCCAAGCGCCTGGTACCACAACTATGATGGCGGTAGATCCTGGTATACCGGTGGCGGTCATACACCAGAGAGTTACGCAGAGCCGGCTTTTCGTACTCATCTATTGGGTGGCTTGCGCTACGCTGCAGGGCTTGATGGCTAACAAATTTGCAGACAAAATCACGAGTAAAATATTACCGGCAATCGATATTTGAGACCGCATAGACTTCTTGCATGGTAGTAAATCAGCAACAGCGTTGATTCTCGCGTTGTTGCAAATTGATTTAATGACAGCTCACACCTGCATCTGGCAAGGTGCCTTCAATTAAGAAATCAGCAACTATCGAATCGATACAGTCATTACGGCGTACTAAAAAAGTGGTATGGCCTAAGTGATCAGACGATACGAAAATGCCGCTCACTGCATTGGCCATATCAACCGCCCAATTGATAGGGGTTGTGACATCCTCAGTACCACCTATCACCAAGGCTGCCGGTGCATCAGAAGTTTGAATATCCGTCATCGGATCCTGTGCCTCTGGCCAACCAACACAGCTTGCGGCTATAGGCATTAAGGCTTCTCCAAAAAAGTCTGACGCTTCATTTAACGCATCCAGAGTGGGTCCAAGCGATGTTATTGTCGGTCTAATGCGATCATCAGCACAGAGTACGGCGCGTTCTAAAGTAATGCTGCTATTGGAATCATCGCTCTCATTCTCTTCATCGTCCTCAGACAAACCAAACTGGTCGATTAGCGCAAACATTTCGGCAGGATCGCCATTAAGTGCAAAGTCAATTAACAAAGGGGCTAACAGTTCGCCGTGATCTGATTCCTCAATCGCAATAGCCAATAGTAGAAAGAACGCCTTTACGATAGCCTCGTCTTCGTTGTCCAATACGCTGTTTAGCCGCGACACAAATGCTGCTTCAATGGTTGTACGGTCGCAGTTAGGTAGAGATAAACCACAGACGTTCAGCATAAGCTCAAAGCTACGTTGTTCAGCTGCTGCTATGTCAACCCACATAGAGTTCAGGTTCCCAGAAGGTGGCAATGGAGCATCCATAACTATACGACCACTAGTTTCGGGATAACGTTCGAGATAGAGTGCAGTGATGCGCGTGCCGAAACTGCTGCCCACCATATGTAGTTTTGGTGCATCTAGTAATACACGCAACACTTCCATATCCTGGACCACGGAGTTCGAACCAAACCATAGCAATTGATCCGCATATTCGGTTGAACAGGCATCGGCCTGAGTGATTGAATCATCAACCAACACTTGTAAGTCGCGTAAATTTCGTGGGTACGGGTTTGAAACCGTGTTGCCTGGCTGATCGCAGTCCACTTGTAACGGACGGCTCACGCCACGCTGATCAAAACCGATGATATCGTAGCGCTCACGAATCGAAGCTGGAATGGCTTTAAGCTCGACGAATTCCCTCAACACCTCAACACCTCAACACCGGAACCAGGTCCACCAAAATTAAGTAACAAAGGCTCATGTGATCCATCGCCAGTACCAGGTAAGCGCGCTATGTCGATGAAAATGCGTCGGCTGTCAGTGGATCCATGAATTAACGGGACTTCATACGAGCCGCATTCCAACACCGCTGATCCTATGCAGTCTTCGAACGTAATTGTTTCTATGGCAGATTCATTATCAGAACAGGCCGCCACGCTTAGGCACGTTACAGAAAGAAAAATTGTATTCAAGCGAATAATAAATGACATGGTTCGGCTCTCCCAAGATGGAAGTAGACAGCGTATTGTTTTCCAACATGGAGGTCTGTTTCATCTTGTATCCTGGATGGCGGTTGGAATCGCAACATGTTGTTTGTAAGAGAAATATCGTCATTGAAACAGTTTGAAACAGCTTTGGATGATCTTATCTGGTGTAGTGGCGCTACATTTGGTATTGGAAAGCAAAGTCTGGTGTTAAAACCGACTTCGACGAATAGAATGAAAATGCTATTGAAACAATTTATTTTGACGTGTGTCGCTATCGGGTTATATGTAGCCAATGTACATGCAGCTGATATCAAAAGGGGTGTGCGTACAGGGTCCGGTGGCGTTGACAATAGCGATGGTGGCTACTTCGAATTTGGCGTTGATTTAAATTTGAGGGTATTTCGCGAACGCGCGTTTTTCGGTGCTGGTGTGGTGCTGGCGGGTGACTATCGATATCGAGGATTGTTTTTTGAAGCACTAAGCCCGTCGGCCGAACTACCTGCTGGCCCTTTTGGTGGTATCTCTATTGGATACACCCTTTGGAACAATGATCAGTGGGCGGTGGACGTGCTTGGCGTAAATGCGACGAGTCGGCTGGCAACTGGTGGGCGGAACGATATAGAAAACTCACCCGACCCATTACGTGAAAATGCGATACTGGGGCGACGTTCTTTTTACAACGGAGCTGGTGTTCGTTTTACTGGGTATTTCGGTAATATAATATTTCAGTATCGGTTAGTCACCGATACGCACGGTGGCAACGGCATTACCAGTTCAGCTAGACTCGGATACAGTCGGCAGGTTAGAAATTGGAACTACCATGGTGTGATTAGCGCCAATTACACATCACAGGAAACGGGACAATATTGGTATGGCATCTCGGAAGAAGAAGCTTCCATGCGTTTAGAAGCCTATGATGTAAATTCTTCGACCGTGAACTATTCTGCTGAGATAGGCGCAGCTTACCCGGTACGAGAAAACGTCGTCTTTCGCTCAACCATGCATTACACGGAGTTTGAAGATGCTATTGCACGAAGCCCAATACAAGACAGTGACTTTATATATAGCTGGTCCAACTCATTAAGCTATGTATTCTAAGACTGGTTTAGCAATCATGAATTTAGTCTTGAAGCTGCTAGGGTGTTACTTATGTTGTTGCATAAGTGTTACTAATGCAGACAACTCATCCACCTCATTGACGGTAAAACCTGAACGCTGCATTGCATTGCAACAGGGGCAAACGTGCTATGTGAGGTTAAGCTTTAAATGGATTACGCCCACGACTGGAGAATATTGTCTATTTGACGAAAGTCGAACAAAACCGCTGGTTTGTTGGTCGGGCAACGCTACAGACTCTTATAAACTCATGTTCAGGTCGGATAAAAATGTGAATTATCAAATTCGTTCGAAATTAGGCGAACAAACACTTGCTGAAGCGCTGGTTAAAATTTCCTGGATCTATAAGTCAAATACGTCTTCCACCAGCCGTTGGAGACTTTTCTAGTCGTGGAACACATACTCGTTGTAGAAGACGACCCATCAATTTCAAATTGGATTAGCGATTACCTGAGCGCTCGCGGCTTTGAAGTCACCGTTGCAAACCGAGGTGATATCGCCGTTGAACTTATTGAAGAGGATAAGCCAGATTTAGTCTTGCTTGATATCTTGCTTCCAGAAAAAAATGGTTTTGAGGTCTGTAAGGAGGTCCGGACTTTTTATGAGGCCCCAATTCTGATGATCACGGCCTGTAGCCAGGAAGCCGATGAGGTAAAAGGTTTTGAGCTTGGTGCCGACGATTACATTACCAAGCCCGTCAGGTTGCGAGCGTTACTTGCGAGAATTCAGATTTTACTCAAGCGAGCTCATGCCACTAAAGATACACCTAAAGTACTCGATTTCGGCAAAGCTCGTCTTAATGCCCGGTCTCGCACTGTTATTATAGGTGAAGTCGAAATGCCCATATCAACCAATGAATTTGATTTGCTATGGCAGTTGGCATCCAGAGTTGGCAGCGTTGTGAGTCGTGAGGCGCTTGTTGAGCAACTACGCGGCATTGGCTACGATGGTTTTGATCGCACTGTTGATATTCGCGTGTCTCGACTTAGAAAAAAGATTAATGATCAACCAGATTGCCCTTTTAAAATAAAAACTATTTGGGGCGAAGGTTATCTCTTCGATGCAGAATCCTAGTTTATAGCTACTGTGAAACCTCTTATACTCTCGCTGGTAATTGCTGTTATTGCCACAACCATTGGTGCAGGGTGGGCAATTACTCAAATCCACGCCAGGTTGTACAGTAGTAGCAACGAGGCTGATCAAAACATAATCGCCTATAAGCAACTTGGCAAAGCAATAGCATCAACGTTGGATGAATTTTCACATCAAGACGACTTTGTTGCCCATTGGAAAGCCATTAACGACATTGACATAAGCTTTCAAGACAGACCTGATTTCCATGTGCCTACTGGTATAGCCGAGGGCTTCGAGACTGGCACGCCACTGTTATTGGAATCTGAAGGAGAGATGTCATTACATCTTTACATGCGAAAAACCGATCAGGTCATGAGCATGTTATCTCCGATAAAAGGCCGAGCTCAGCAATCTCTGCTCAATTTCATGCTCACCTTACTATTCTATCTGGTTGTTATCTCGGTTTTGCTAGCCTGGTTGTATCCCCTAATCAAGCGACTGGTTATGTTGCAGAAGGCGGCTAATCAGTTTGGTGCAGGTGACCTTTCTTCCCGGGTAAGTTTGAGTAATTTTTCCTACATATCGACAATCGAAAAAGAGTTTAACCGTATGGCTAATCAAATTCAAAAATTAGTCGATGACAATCAGCTACTGAGTCGGGCGGTATCCCACAATCTAAAAACACCTATTACTCGTTTGCGAATGGGTGTAGATGTACTAGAAGAAGCAAAAGACAAATCTGAGGTGGATAAATACATAAAAAGAATAAATGCTGATCTTGACGAAATGCAGTCTTTAGTTGAGACCTTGTTGAGGTATTCAAAGCTTGATGAATATAAATTGCGTCTTAACAATGAACCGATAGATTTATGTCAGTTTATCCCGAGATTAATCGAAAATGAAAGTGCGAGCTCGGTAGCGATTGCCGCCTATTTTTCAGAAAGCGAAATTATTGTTAATACCGATCCCCAGTATCTGGCAATGTCGCTAGTGAATATTCTCTCAAACGCAATTAAATACGCCACTGGTACGGTTGAAGTCAGGGTGAAGCTCGATAGTTCGCAGAAAAGCAAGTCAGTTGTATCAATATCCATCGAAGATGATGGGAATGGAATTTCAGAATCTGATAAACAAAAAGTGACAAAGCCGTTCTGGCGAGGCAATGGCGATCCCGCTATTACGGGGCATGGAATGGGGCTCGCTATTGTAGAACGTATAGCGCAATGGCTACAGGCGGATTTGATTATTAATCAATCATCGATATTAGGTGGTGCTTCCGTCAGTTTGGTATTTGATAAGCAATAGACCTGTTGCTGCTGAAATGCACTGATATCGGATACGCGCTTACATTCTGGTAATTAATCGTTTTTCATCATGTACAAGCCTGATAATTCGATAGCTCAGCGACCAATCCACCGAATTTGTGTATATTGAGTCAAGTTTTTTGTAACCGACAGTAACGCTCTCGTCCAGTTAGAGAGGCGTTCAGGAAAGGTTCAGGCTGGAGACGATAGTGTGATCGCACTGTTCAATAAGGAGGCTAATCATGCGAAAATTCATTTTTCCTGTCGTTGTGCTGTGCAGTGCAATGATGCTTTCATTCTCAGCTCACTCGAAAGGATCTGCAAACAGCTATTCTAAGAGTTATGTCATCGGCCAATCTAAGAATTGCTCTAAATACCATTCGAAACGCAATTCAAGCCGCTATTCAAACAAGTGCGGTGACAAGTACTCGAAAGGTGACTCCAGGCAATATGGCAAGCAACATGGAAAGCACTATGGAAAGAACAACTCAAAAGGCAAAACCAAAGAGCTTGCCAAGAGTTATTCGAGAGCTTACCCAAAGAGCTACGCTAAGAGTTATTCGAAAAGCTACTCTAAAAGTCACTC
>CAYSZH010000163.1:0-2243 GCA_964435305.1 uncultured Granulosicoccaceae bacterium | reverse complement strand
ACTCTAAAAGTCACTCGCAGGGTTATTCCAAGAGCTATGCAAAAACCTATTCCAAGGGCTACTCCACTGACTATGTAAAGAGCTATTCGAAGCGACCCTCAAAAGCAAAATTAAAGCGTCAATCACGCAGTTATAACAAGGGCTATTCCAATGGTTTTATAGGCCATGGCTATATAGGGATTGAGGGCACATCACTTAGCGTTGACGAAAATCTCGATGGTGACCTTAATCCGAAAGGGATACGTTTTAAGTTGGGCGTGCCACTGGCGAATAACTTTGATATCGAAGCGCAGTTTGGATACAGCGCTGATACCAGTACACGTTCTTTTGAGGATTTATCTGTAAGGTACGCTGGTGCTTACCTTAAGGGTTATCTGCCATTGGGTTTTAACAGTGCCTTATACGGTTTGGTCGGTTACAGCAATGTCGAACTGACGCAAACGGTAAGCGGCAATGAGTTTACAGACGAGCGCTTTGGTTTTTCTTACGGTGCGGGTCTGGAAACACGTTTAAGTGAACGCCTGGATTTAACCGCCGACTTCATGCGATATGTGCAGGATGAAGGTTTGTTTAAAGACATCTCTGCGGTCAGCCTTGGACTAAAGCTGTATTTTTAAATTAAAACAATCCGCTAAAATACAGTGATCTGTATATAAGCTCTTTTAATAAAAAAGAGGTGGCGTCACAGCACTAAAGCCTGTAGGCGCAACTTTTCATAGTGTGGCATGCACTCATGCACAAGCTTTTTCTGTGCAGCGTCCAGTTCCTGGCTTTGGGTTCTAGCAGGCCCAAAGCCAGTACTCTTCTTAACAGAGTCGTACCAATGAGCATGCCATAAGCCATCTGAGTCTCTTTCACCGGCAGGCCATTTCAGCATACGATCTTGATACTCAACGCCTACTGTTTCGCACATGGTTTGTAAGTACAAAGCCGGCTTATCAAGAAAGTGTGAGCTCTCAATCACCAGTGGCGTGTAACCACTGTCGATAACCGCATCGTACACACGCGTCAGTTCAGCGTAACCGAAGTCTTCGGCTGTAAGTTTTTCACGCTTTACGGCATACGATGCCACCATATAAGCAGGGTCGCGGATTAAAAACATATGTTCTATTCCGCTTATCCATTCCAGTGGGATGTGGGGTAGCATGTGCGTGCTGATGTGCTTTTGATAAAAAACACCGGCGTCTGGTATTACGCTGGCAGCTTTTACCAGGCGTGATACATCACTGTCGTACGTCGCAATCACCTCATTGGCCATAGGGTGGTCAATGCCGGTCTGTGATAAGTAGTTAGCGTAAAACGGCTCGTCCCACACTCGGCTGTCTGTGCGGTTTTCCCAGGCACGCATCATCGCTGTTGAAATATTACGCGGCCCGGACCACATTGCCAGCGTAACACCCTGAGCTTTGTTCATAGTCTTATATCAATAATCGTTTACTAAAATCGCTGAGCGTTGCTAACGCTATGTTAGCGATGCGAACGCCTGCTCAGCTGCGGCGATTGTTTTATCTATGTCGTCGCTGGTATGCGCAGCACTTAAAAAACCGGCTTCAAAGGCTGACGGCGCAAGGTAGATGTGCTGCTCTAGCATCGCGTGGAAAAATGCCTTGAATCTGTCGCCATTACAGGCCATCACAGATTCGAAAGAATTTATGCTTTTCTCCTCACTAAAAAAGAAACCAAACATGCCGCCAACATGTGCGCTACAGAATGGAATGTTGTGTTTTTCAGCAGCGGCATTTAAGCCATCAAGTAACTGGGCTGTATTGTTGTGCAGGTTTTCATGGAAGCCTGTTGCTGACAACAGCTCCAGAGTCTTAATACCGGCCGCCATCGCGATTGGGTTGCCTGAGAGCGTGCCCGCCTGGTAGACGGGGCCGGCCGGTGCGATGTGGTGCATGATATCTTTACGTCCGCCAAAAGCCCCCACGGGCATGCCGCCGCCAATGACTTTCCCGAGCGTGGTGAGGTCGGGTGTCACCCCATAATGTGCTTGCGCACCACCTAAGGCTACGCGAAACCCTGTCATCACTTCGTCAAAAATCAGTACCGCACCATGTTTATCGCAGAGCGTACGCAAGGCTTCCAGGAATCCAGGCGCAGGCTCTACAAAATTCATATTACCTGCAATTGGCTCGACAATAATGCAGGCAATACCATCGCCTTGTGCATCAAATAATGTGTTCAAGGCATCGATGTCGTTAAACGGTAGAGTTAACGTATGCTGAGCAAACGCGGCTGGT
>CAYSZH010000162.1:3649-10109 GCA_964435305.1 uncultured Granulosicoccaceae bacterium | reverse complement strand
TAAGATTTGTAGTATGTCGTCGAGCCAGTCGATTAAATCATGTACCTCCGGGTCACCATCCGATTCTCCATGCCCTCTGTAGTCAAAAAGAGTCAGCCCCCAGCCTGAACTTTGACAGTGATCCAGTAGAAACTGTGCTTTATTGCCGCGCATGGACGATCGAAATCCGCCGCAGAATAAGACTTGTGGTGCATCAGATCGATTGGGACTGAGGCGTCTAATCGCAATGCGCTGTCCAGGGGATTTGTGGCAGTGCAGAAATTCGGTTTTTGGATCCTCATTCATTGACACAGTATAGGGCCAATGTGACACTAGTGGTTTTTTGGGGAAAACCATGGCTTCGAATCCGAGCGTCGGTTTGTTTGTAAGCTGTTTGGTCGATTTGTATCGCCCGAATATTGGTTTCGCCGCTATTAAGCTGCTAGAGCAAAGCGGTTGTGAGGTGCATGTTCCCGAAACACAGACCTGCTGTGGGCAGCCTGCTTACAACAGTGGTGATGTTAGCAGTACCAGACGCATCGCTAAACAGGTCATTGAGGCGTTTGAAAGCTTTGATTATACCGTTGTGCCATCGGGATCTTGCGCTGGCATGCTCAGTGAACACTACAAAGATTTGTTTAAGAACGAACCTGCCTGGCAGCAGCGTGCACAATCCTTCTCCCAAAAATGTTATGAGCTGAATGCCTTCTTGGTTGATGTTATGTCTTTTGAACTACCCGCTGTTCAGTTTGAACATGACGTGACATACCACGATGGCTGTTCGGGTTTTAGAGAACTCGGTGTGCACGATCAACCGCGTAAACTTCTGGCATCGGTTACAGGGGTAAAACTGACTGAGATGGAAGAGCGCGAAGTCTGTTGCGGGTTTGGTGGCACGTTCTGCGTTAAATATCCTGATGTATCAGATCGGATGGTGAGTGATAAGGCCGCCTTGGTTAAACAAACAGGTGCGAAGGTGTTGTTGGGCGGTGATATGGGGTGCTTATTGAATATTCGCGGTAAGTTAAGTCGCAGTGGAGAAAATGTGCGTGTCTATCATGTTGCGGAAGTGCTCGCCGATATGATCAACGATGCAGGGGTCGGTAATAGCACAGGTGCAGAATCATGAAGGTGCAGTCGCTGCAATTTAAACGTAATGCATCGGATGCGCTACACGATGAAAATCTGCGGCAGGCAATGGGGTTTGTTAAAGAAGGTTTTGTTGGTAAGCGTTCTGCTGCTGTTGCACTAGTGCCAGAATGGGAAACCATTCGCGAAGAAGCTCGTGTGTTAAAGAACCATGTGCTGGATAACCTGGATCATTATCTGCTTGCTTACGAGCGTTCCGTTATCAAGAATGGCGGTACGGTTCATTGGGCAGAATCGGCAGAGGATGCTGCTACCATCATTGTCGAATTATGCAAAAGCGCCAATGCCAAAACGGTTGCTAAAGGCAAGTCGATGGTGGGTGAAGAGGTCGGCGTAAACGATGCTCTGGAGGCAGCGGGTATCGCCGCCATTGAAACAGATTTGGGTGAGTACATCATTCAACTGGCGAAAGAGCCCCCCAGCCACATCATCGCACCTGCAGTGCATAAAACAAAAGAGCAGGTCGCAGATCTGTTTCATGAGCATCATCAGCAATATGGGCGGGTCGAGAAAATTAATGACCGAGCGGCGCTGGTGCAAGAAGCGAGAGTCATACTAAGGGAAAAATTTCGAAACGCTGATGTTGGGATAACTGGCGCTAATTTTCTTGTTGCTGAAACAGGTCAGCACGTGCTTGTTACCAATGAGGGAAATGGGGATCTCAGTTCAATCCTTCCTAAAACGCAAATTGTGATAGCGGGCATCGAAAAAGTTATCCCAAATTTGAATGATGCAAGCTGTCTTTTAAGGTTGTTGGCGCGCAGTGCCACCGGCCAGCATTTTTCAAATTACACCAGTGTGATGGGTGGCCCACGACAAGCTGACGATAGCGACGGCCCCGAGAATTTTCATGTTGTGCTGGTGGATAATAATCGTACCGAAATACTCGCAAGTGAGCTTAAAGAGGTGCTGCGCTGTTTTCGTTGTGGTGCTTGCATGAACCACTGTCCAGTATACGGTGCCGTTGGTGGGCATGCGTACGGCTGGGTTTATCCTGGCCCAATAGGTTCGGTGATAACACCGGCTATGGTTGGTATTGAAAATGCGCCGGATCTGCCACATGCCTGTACCTTGAATGGACGCTGTGGACAAGTCTGTCCCATGAGTATTCCACTGCCGTCATTACTGCGAAAGCATCGCGAAACCACTTTTGAGCGTCAGCTACAAACGGCAAAGGCTCGCTACGGGCTTAGCATTTGGGCATTTGCTGCTGCTAAACCTCGCGTGTATCGGCTGCTTACCGGAGCTGTGGCGCGAATGCTCACGCTGCTCGGCAGAAACAAAGGTTATGTCACTCGTCTACCCTTAGCTGGTGGCTGGACCAAGGGGCGCAATCTACCTGTGCCACAAGCAAGCCAAACGTTTATGTCACAGTATCGGGACAAGCAGTCATGAGTGCGCGTGAGCAGATATTAAATCGGGTTCGGAATGCTTTGGGGCGCGATACGTCTGTGGAGTCGGTGCAGCCTGAGGCTGTGAGAACACGATTAACGCAGCCGCTTATCCACACCCAGCCAGCGTCTGCGGATGATCAAATCAGCACACTCATCCGTAATATGGAATCGGTTCAAATGAGCGTTGTCAGGTTGCAATCAGAGGGCGATGTTGTAGCCGCCGTTGACTGGTATCTGGAGCAGAACGACATTGACGGGGATTTATCGATATCGCCGTCACTTGCTGATCTGGCCTGGAAACGGAAAGTCCATGTGGGGCCTGCGACCGGTACCGAAACGACCAGTGTCACCAGTTGCTTTGCAGCAATTGCAGAAACCGGCAGTATTGCATTTAAAAGCGGAAGCGATACGCCGGCCACTCTGAATTTTCTACCGGAACATCACCTGGTGGTCCTGCGTGAATCGCAAATTGTTGATCATCCTGAGGCTGTTTGGGATTTAATGCGTACACTATCGCTGCAACCGAGAGCCATAAACCTGGTAACAGGCCCCTCCAGAACTGCTGATATCGAACAAACAATTGAATTAGGCGCTCACGGGCCACGAAGCATGCATGTGATGCTGGTATCTGGTTAAAACATTTATGGATCGAAGCAAATTGTCTTTGTTAGCTGAAGTGGAAGCGGTCACTTTCGATCTTGACGATACGCTATGGGACTGTGCGTCTGTTATTACTAAAGCAGAAGCCAGGTTATATGAGTGGATGGAGGCTAATACGCCGCGGGTAACGGAGGCGCTTTCTCAGGATGCCATGCGAGAGCATCGTATGGGTATGTATCAACGGTTTCCAGAGCTGATTTGTGATGTAACCGCAATGCGAAAGAAATCATTGTCGGAAAATTTTGAAGCCCATGGTTATGCAGCAGAAACGACCGACACCGCATTTGATGTTTTTTATCAGACCCGCAGTCAAGTGGTTTTGTATGATGGGGTGCTTGAGATGCTAAACGATTTGCGCAATAGATATTCGCTTGCAGCTATCACCAACGGCAATGCTGATCTAAAAATTGCTGGGATAGCTGAATATTTTAGAGATTTCCAATGTGCTTCGTTATCAAACCCACCTAAGCCCAAGCCAGATATGTTTATAAAAAGCGCAGACGCATTGGGCGTGAATCTAGCCAACATTTTGCATATTGGCGATAACCCGCAAACTGATGTGGTTGGTGGAAACAATGCCGGCACCCTGACTGTTTGGTTTAATCAAACCCAGGCGGTTTGGCCGGAGGGTCTTCCCAGAGCTCATTTTGAAGTTACTGGAATAAATGATCTGCACAAATTACTGTGCAATTGATTTGAATGTGATTTGCATAGGGTATATTCGTTTTCCTGCATGGTCTTGAGCTTCGCCTTACAAGCACAAAAGTAGAAAAAATTATGAGTAGAATATTTTATGTTAACGGTGATTTTGTGGCAGAAGAGGACGCAAAAATTTCCGTACTCGATCGCGGCTTTTTATTTGCGGATGCTGTTTACGAAGTCTCTACTGTGCTTAACGGAAAACTGATTGACAATAACGCGCACCTGAAACGTCTGGCTCGATCTATGTCTGAACTCGATATGGCCCCGCCTTGTAGCAACAATGACATCATGGCCGCCCAGCATAAGCTACTTGAATTAAATGACCTTAATGAGGGCTTATTGTATTTGCAGGTGACACGAGGTGCGGCTGACCGTGATTTTGCTTATCCTGAAAAAGCACAGTCTTCTCTGGTGATGTTTACGCAAAAGAAAAACTTGATAGATAACCCTGCTGCTCAGATAGGGATTGATGTTATCTCTGTGCCAGACTTACGCTGGAAGCGACGCGATATTAAAACTGTTGGATTGTTATATCCGAGCATGGCGAAGCAGGCTGCAATCAAGGCTGGTGCTCATGATGCCTGGTTAGTGGAGGACGGGTTTGTCACTGAGGGCACCTCCAACAATGCCTACATTGTTACGCAAGGTAAAGAGATCAAGACACGTCAGCTTGGGCACGAAATTCTCAGCGGCATTACCCGCACTGCGGTTCTTAAATTTGCGCAAGCATCTGGATATACTGTTATTGAGTCGCCTTTCAGCGTAGATGATGTTGCCAACGCCACTGAGGCTTTCATTACAAGTGCATCTACCTTTGTTATGCCAGTGGTTAAATTTGACAAGCAGATTATTGGCTTAGGCAAGCCGGGGCCGGTTGCAATAGCGCTAAGGTCAATTTATATAGAGACAGCGCTGCAGCGCGAAGATTTGTAAACAGCAGCCGCAAGCAGGCTAGTGGCGTAAGTCAAAAACCTGCTGCGCATTGAAATAGGCCTGGTTAACCCATCCAAAGAGCAACTAACCCGAATTGGTCGGTTTGTTCTGTTGCGTGGCACTTCCAAAGTGCCATAATTGTTAAACAGTCATCACTTTATCGTTTGGTCATAAATCATCCCTATCTATAAATCTCTTAAGCTGTTGAATTTAAACATATTATAGAAACTTGAACCACAAAGCAATAATCATATAAATCCTTGTGTAATCACACTATTACCGAGTTTGAAGCATGCTTATTCCGTTATCATTGATGTAGGCAAAAGCTCTATCAGTTGGCCGTGTTTATTTTGCTTGAACAGCCGAAACTGATTTTTAAGTTTAACTATGTCAAATCCTGATTTAGACGACACCCAGCAGGGACCCAATCGCACCATGTTCGACTTCCTTGAAGAGGATGCCGCGAACCGCCCTGTGCGTCCGCAAAAGTCGAATACGGACGACGATGAGCTTGTCATGCCTGTTGTACGTAAGCCTGTACCCGTCTCGGAATCCAGCGCTGCGAATTTGCAAGCCGACATGCCCAACAACTCTGGCGTCGATTTGGATTTTCTAAACACAACCCATAACCCGGATTCGCGCCCAGACTATAAGTCCTATTTAAATACTGCCGAATACGATACAGATATAGATTACTCTGACGCGCGTTCACCGAAGAAGGGAATAGTTTTATTTTCGGTCGTAGCACTACTGTGTGCGGTTGCAGCTTTTTTTGCCTATCAATATTTTGAGTCAGGCAATGGCGTAACAATTCCAACATTCTCAAATGCATCAACAGAATCAAATGATATAGCAACGACTATTCCGACCGTACCAAGTGTTGATAAGCCGGTTGTGGGTAACACACCTACGGCAGAAGCAGTAGCTGAAGTGAGTGAACCTACGCAAACAACAGATACGCTTCCGTCTGCCAACAGCCGATCTCTTGCACAGGAGTTTCGTGACACACTTAATTCTCTGGAATCACTGCTTCAAAATGGAGAGATTGAAAGCGCGCAAGCAAAGATCCAAGCGATGGATCGTGCCGTGTACGGTTATGGCTATGCAGAATTCAATGCAATGGAAAAGCAGATAGCTGAGTTGCGGGCGGGTGGTGTTGGTTTAGCTGTGGACACAGTAGAGGAAACAACAACGTCTATTGAGCAGCAAGTGGCTACGGAAACGGCACGTATCGCTGAAGAACAAGCGGCTGCGGAAGCTGCAAGGCGGCTTGAAGATACCGCAGCCGCAGAGGCTGCAAGAATTGCTGAAGAACAGGTGGCAGTAGAAGCTGCAAAATTGGCTGAAGAAGAGGCCGCCGCAGAGGCTGCGAGATTATCTGAGGCGACCGCGGAGGCGGCAAGGTTGGCTGAGGAACAGGCAGCCGCCGAAGCGACAAGACTCGCCGAGGAACAAGTAGCCGCCGAAGCGACGAGACTAGCCGAGGAACAAGCGGCTGCCGAAGCGACGAGACTAGCCGCAGAGCAAGCGGCTGCAGAAACGGCAAGATTGGCTGAGGAACAAGCGGCTGCAGAAGCGGCAAGGTTAGCTGAGGAGCAAGCGGCTGCCGAAGCGGCAAGGTTAGCTGAGGAACAAGCGGCTGC
>CAYSZH010000162.1:0-3549 GCA_964435305.1 uncultured Granulosicoccaceae bacterium | reverse complement strand
CGGCAAGGTTAGCTGAGGAACAAGCGGCTGCAGAAGCGGCAAGGTTAGCTGAGGAGCAAGCAGCTGCAGAAGCGGCAAGGTTAGCTGAGGAACAAGCGGCTGCAGAAGCGGCAAGGTTAGCCGAGAAACAGGCGGCTGCAGAAGCGGCAAGGTTAGCTGAGGAACAAGTGGCTGCAGAAGCGGCAAGGTTAGCTGAGGAACAACGCGCTGCGGAACTTGCGCAAGCCGAAGCTGCGAGAAAGCAACTGGAGCAGGAAGCAGCGGATGCTGCAGAGCAAGCCTTGTTGCAGGCGCGTGCCGCTGAAGCGAAACGCGTTGCCGATGCCGCAATCGCCGCGCGGGCTGCGGCAGATGCATTACAGGCAGAAGCCGCCAATCAGTCTCAGGTTGCTGAGCAACAGAGTATCGCCGATGCCCGGGCGGCAGAAACTGAGAGACTTGCCAATTCAGCGCGTGCCGCAAGAGCACGTGCGCGAGAGCTGGCAAGAGCAGAACGTTTGCAGCTAGCAGAAGCTGCGCAAGCACGCAGCGCTGCCGAGATCGAACAGGCAAGACAACGTTATCAGGTTACAGACGAAGACTTTAATAGTGTGTATCAGCGTTTTCTTGTGCTTGAACGCGCAATTGAGGGCGCTGACATCGCCCAAGTCATTGCAGTAACGCAACCTTCAGGGACTAAAGTCCAGCAGTTACTGCAATTGTTCGAGAATAATGTTTCGATAGATGCTCGACTTTCCAATGTGGCCACTCGAAACGCTGAAGCCACTATTGTTGGAACCCTAAAAATTCAAAGGTTAATAAGAGCAGATGGTCGAGTTGTTGATCCGCCATCTAACCTGGCTACCATCGCAATCAGTAGTCGTTATACGGGCGATGGTTGGTCGCAAATTAGTTGGTAATGCTGGAATCTACCTATGCGTTATTCAAATCAAAAAAGGCATCTACGGACATTGGTCAATACCACGTTAAAAATCTGGGCGAAAAATCTGAATAATGTCAGCTATGGCGGGCCTAATCTTAAGTTGATAAGCTTTAATAATGTCGTGCGATGGACAGCGTCGCTATACGCCTACATGTGTATTGCTGTTTTCTATCCTTCTATTGCCAGTGCACAGTCGACCGACCTGGATCCACCTTCAATCGAGATAGAAATCGTGGAAAATGGTTCAGCAGGTGACAAGCAGGTGTTCTCCGCTACAGTATCCGACAATAGTGCGGTTTCGAGTGTTATTTTTTACTACCGTTTTGGTCTTGAACCAGAATATGCGTCAGTACCGATGGACGTGATAGACGGGACCAATATCTATACCGTTTCGATTGATCCAAGAAGCAATGAGGCCGATGTTATTCAGTATTACATCGAAGCTAGAGACGGCGGCGGAAACCGAATGGTACAAGGCTTTGCCTTCGATCCACTAGAACGAGTCCTATCGGAATTTAAACCGGTCGTCGCGCAGAACGCTGAAGCAGCCGTTGGCGGCGCCGCTGTTGGCACAGGCTTGTCTCGCAACCAAAAAATTCTTTATGGTTTGCTTGGAGTGTTAACTCTGGGTGTTATCGCAAGTGCCAGCTCTGGTGGTTCTTCCAGTTCTGGTAACGCTGGCTCTGATGTAGATGTGCAAATACTCGTTGATACGTTTCAATAGTACTGGGTAAACGCACGATGAATGCACGAGTCAACACGCCGCAAATAGCGTGGCAGTGGTTTGCGCTAATGCTGGTCGTCGTTTTATCTGCTTGTAGCTCTGAAAATAGCGATTCAATAATCACCCTTGATTCGACTGGCGCAACCTTCAGTATGGTGCCACCGACCATAATCGCAGAATCTCGAGCCGTTGAAAATCCTCTGCTCGAAGTTACAATTGACGGCCAGGAAATAGAAATGGTCCTGGATCCTGCTCTGGGTCAGTTTGTTGGAAACATATCCTTACCGAGTGGCACCAGCAGTTCCATACAGATTGAGTGGACTGAAATATTTAGAGAAAATATTTTACTGCTCGCCAGGGCTGAGCAGGAATTCACACTCGGAGAATCAGAGCAGCAACGTACTCTGACTTTTACCAACAATGATTTCAATACCGTTTTTGATGATGACGACGACGATAGAACCAATTTAGCCGAGCGCAACGCAAACACTGATCCCTTCGATGCAAACAGTCCAGGTTTGCCGGTCCAGCAAGTACCGTTGATTGTCCGTATGGAACTGCCGTCAGAACGAATTGTCGACGACGCCGAATTACTGCAGCAACTCACTGCCGAGGCAATCGTGAACACCATACCGGTGTTGTTGAATAGAGAGGGAAATACCTGGATCGGACAAACTCTGGTTCCTGATAATGATGCTGCTAGTGTCACCGTGGAATTTAGAGCAGCAGGTACGCAAGCGTTGTTGATCGCGACCGGTATCCGCAATCTGATGGTTGATGGCAACACAGAAGTCAATTTTGCAACCGACGCCTATCGATTAGATTTCGATGCCGACGGAGATGAGCTGAGCAATTTGGCTGAGTTGCTGGATGGGTTTAATCCACTCGATTCCAATAGCCCGGCTCAGGATCCCTGTGCCGATTCCCAATTTGGTATGGGTTGTACTATTGATACAGATGGTGATGGTGATGCTGACAGTCAGGAAACCAGCGACGCGGATTCTGATGGCGACGGTGTCCCGAATTATCTTGAGTCATCCATTGATGATGAAGATCAAGATGGTCGGCCAGCCGAATCAGACTTTGATGATAATGATCCCTGTGTCCCGTCCGAGAATACCATTGCCTGTCAAGAGTTACTCCAAGACACTGATGGGGACGGTAAAACTGATGTAGAAGAAGGTGATCAAGACAGTGACCAGGATGGCGAAGCCGATTTTCTCGAATCGTCCATAAATGATGCCGACAATGATGGTGTGGTGGATGAGGACGATTTGGCGAATCGAGATGCTTGTCTCCCCAACGCTGAAAATGCAGCGTGCGAAGCGCAGCAGTTTGATTCTGACAATGACGGCAAAACTGATATTGAAGAGACACTGACAATCGACAGTGATGGTGATGGTTTAGAGGATTTTCTCGAATCGTCAACATTCGACGACGACAATGACGGTTTACCCGATGAGGCCGATCGAAATAATACCGACCCCTGTATACCGAGTACTGAAAACAGTACCTGCCAATCTCTGCTCGATGATGACAATGATAACGTAGCCAACGGTGTGGATAATTGCCCTGTTGATGCCAATACCAACCAGGCAGATGCAGACAATGATGGCGAAGGCGATGCCTGTGACAGTAATATTGATGGGGACGACCACGCTAATTCCTCAGACAACTGTCCTTTCGTTCCCAATAACAATCAAGCCGACTCAGATACAGATGGCGTGGGCGATGCTTGCGACAATTTTATGGACATGGATGGGGATGATGTACAAGACGCCATGGACAACTGCCCCATGAACGCAAATACAAACCAGGCCGACGCGGATACAGACGGAATAGGTGATGCCTGTGACAACGATGCGGACAATGACGATGTGGTAGATGGTATGGACAATTGCCC
>CAYSZH010000161.1:0-10120 GCA_964435305.1 uncultured Granulosicoccaceae bacterium | reverse complement strand
CATAATGGCAATATCAGCCTGTTTATCCTGCACCATCATGACAAGCGTTGACACGATATTAAATGCGGCCACGCCCACAATCATCGACAAGATGATAAACATCATGGTGCGTTCCATTCTTACAGCAGTAAAGTAGTTTGCGTTTTGCGCAGTCCAATCACTAACGTAATAATTAAAACCCATTGTCTGCTTTATGTCTCTGGACACAATGGGTGCCCGTGCCGTGTCCTCAAGCTTGAGTCTAACGCCTGAATAACCGCCGCCCAGCTTGAACAGTTTGGCACTATCAGCGGCATGCATGACCGCAAGATTTCTATCGTATTGGAACATACCAAAACGAAACAAGCCCGTGACCGTAAAACGTTTTATGCGGGGCACAAAGCCCATTGGAGTAACTGCGGCTTCTGGAGTAATCACCATGATCTTGTCACCAGGAATTGCACCCAGGAATGCTGCCAAATCAGCACCCAGCAGCACGCCATATTCACCGGGCACCAATGCGTCGCTAAGCGAATCTGTGAACTCAAGGTGGCTGCCCAGCTCGGATACAGCACTTTCCTGATCAGGGACAATACCGCGTATTAGGGCACCGGTTGAACGCTGACCCGCCGCGAGCATCACCTGCCCTTCAACATACGGGGCTGCACCCAGAACTTCCGGATGTTGACTGGTTGTTTCAACCACATTTTGCCAGTCGGAAAGAGGTTCACCGAAGGCTGTAACGGTGGCATGTGAAGATGCACCCACAATGCGCTGACGCATTTCTTTTTCAAAGCCACTCATAACTGAAGTAACTGTGATAAGTGCGGTCACACCAAGCGCTATCCCAATAATCGAAATAAGCGAAATAAAGGATATGAAATGATTGCGGCGTTTGGCTCTGGTGTAACGCAGGCCAACAAAAAGTTGATACGGTTGAAACATTGAAAGAAAAGTAGATCCAAGACCTGTTAAGTAGACACCAGCAACACGAAAGGTTCGAAACACCCCTCTCGGCACACCTGTATAAGTATCAGTATAGGAAATATGGGACAATTAGTAGGCAACGAACCTGCCTATTTTTTTGTCAAGCTTGGTACATGGTAACAACTATCCCAAACGTAACACTCCTCCCTGCACCTAAAAGCACACAGCGGAACTGGGGACAACTCTATGGGGCATCGGCCGCCTTGGCGATTGCTGAATACGCCCGCCAGGCCGACGCCATGGTGGTGGTGGTGGCGGCCAATACACCCGATATGCTCAATCTGGAGGCTGAATTGGCCTTTTTTTGTGCAGCTGAGGTTCAACTGCAAATTTTCAGCGATTGGGAAACCCTCAGCTACGACCGAGTCTCACCACATCAGGACATCATCTCCCAGAGAATTCGCACCCTTTATCACTTACCCAAGCAGCAACAGGGCATTTTGCTGATCACGGTATCGGCTCTAATGCAGCACCTGCCACCCAGGGGGTTTCTCGATCAGCATGCGCTGATGATTAACAAAGGTGATCAACTCAATATCGAGCAATTCCGGCAGCAGCTGACTGATGCTGGGTATCGCAATGTTTCTCAGGTGGAAGAACATGGCGAATTTGCCGTACGCGGCTCCATTCTGGATCTCTTTCCAATGAGTAGCGCCAGGCCATTCAGAGTCGAATTTTTTGACGATGATATTGAAACCATTCGCACCTTCGATCCTGACACCCAGCGCGGTCTTGATCAGGTCGAGCGAATCGAGCTGTTGCCGGCACATGAATTTCCGCTTAATGAAGCCGGAATCAGTCTGTTCAGACGTAATTTTCGTAATACGTTTCCGGCAGAGAGTAAAAATAGCCCTATTTATGAGGCGGTGTCCGAAGCGCAGGCGCCAGCAGGCATTGAGTATTATTTACCGCTGTTTTTCGATGAGCTCGCTAGCTTGTTTGATTACCTCCCGGAACAAAGCTGCTTCATCCATGTAGACAATGCTGACGAGAGCATGAAAACGTTTTGGGAGAATACCAGGGAGCGTTTTGAACAGCGCCGACATGATGTCGAGCGCCCTATTCTGCCACCGGAAGATCTTTACTTGTCACCAACGGCTTTAAAGAAGCAACTGGGTGACTATCACGTTATAACAACGCAGCGTAACGAAATTGAAAAAGTAGGCCGAATCGCTGTGAACTTCCCACTTAAGATGCCGGGCCTGTATCCGATTAACGCAAGAGCTGAAAGGCCCTTGGGTGCTTTACAAGATTTCGTTAACGAATTTAAAGGGCGCATTTTGTTTATTGCCGAATCTACCGGGCGGCGTGAAGCCTTACTTGATCAACTGGTTGGCAACCAGCTCATGCCGGAAACGGTCGACAACTGGACTGCATTTTTAGCAAGTGAACGACAACTGTGCCTTACCACCAGTGCACTTGATCGTGGGCTGCTACTCGAAGATGGTAGTTACAGCATCATCACTGAAACGCAGCTCGGTGCAACCCGAGTAAAGGCACGCGAGCGGCGCCGCCCAACGCGCGATTCCGATGCCATTATAGCGAACCTTACTGATCTCAGTTTTGGTGCGCCCGTTGTGCATCTGGATCACGGGGTTGGACGATACCAGGGGCTCACATCATTAAATGTGGGCGGTATGGAAAACGAATTTGTCACCATTCACTATGCCGGTGATGACAAACTTTATGTGCCCGTGTCGTCCTTGCATCTAATATCGCGCTATACCGGTGCAAGCAGCGACACAGCACCGTTACACAAACTTGGCAGCGAAGCCTGGCAAAAGGCGAAAAGAAAAGCGGCCGAAAAAGCCTATGATGTGGCAGCTGAGCTTCTGGAGATCCATGCTCGACGCGCGGCCAAAAAAGGTTTTGCGTTCCCTGAGAATTCAGATAACTATGGATTGTTTGCTGATGCGTTTCCATTCGAAGAAACACCGGATCAGGGCCGCGCTATTGATGCCGTAGTAGAAGACTTACGCTCTACCAGGCCCACCGATCGTGTGGTTTGCGGTGATGTTGGGTTCGGTAAAACCGAAGTTGCCATGCGCGCCGCTTTCGTTGCAGTGGATGCTGGAAAACAGGTTGCGGTATTGGTACCAACCACACTCCTGGCACAGCAACACCATCAAAATTTCCTGGATAGATTTGCCGATTGGCCAGTGCAAGTGGAATCACTATCGCGTTTTGTCTCAGCCAAAGATCAAAAGGCCATACTGCAAAAACTCGCCAGCGGTGGTATTGATATTATTATTGGCACGCATAAGCTATTACAAAAAGATGTTAAGTATAAAAACCTGGGGCTTGTCATTATTGATGAAGAACATCGCTTTGGTGTCAGGCATAAAGAACACATGAAGGCGCTGCGTTCAGAGATCGACATACTCACCTTAACCGCCACACCAATCCCGCGCACACTTAATATGGGTCTGGCAGGCATGCGTGATCTCTCCATTATTGCAACACCGCCACAGCACCGCCATGCCATAAAAACGTTTGTGGGTGAATGGTCTGATGTTCAAATCAGGGAAGCTTGCGAAAGAGAACTGACGCGCGGCGGCCAAGTGTATTTCCTGCACAACGAAGTGAGTACCATAGAGCGCATTACTCGCACGCTGGAAGAAATTATACCCAGCGCCAAAGTACGTTATGCCCATGGGCAAATGCGCGAATCCGAGCTTGAATCTGCCATGGTAGATTTTTATCATCAACGATTTAACATTCTGGTTAGCACAACCATCATTGAGAGCGGAATTGATGTGCCTACCGCGAACACCATCATTATTAACAGAGCAGACAAACTCGGGCTTGCACAGTTACACCAATTGCGTGGCCGAGTGGGACGCTCGCATCACCGCGCCTATGCCTACCTGATAACACCACCAAAAGGGGTGATGAGTTCGGATGCAGAGAAGCGCCTAGCGGCGATCGAATCCTTAGAAGATCTTGGCGTCGGTTTTACACTTGCCACACACGATTTAGAAATCCGTGGTGCGGGTGAACTACTTGGCGAGGGGCAAAGCGGGCAAATACAGGAAATTGGTTTTACGCTGTACACTGAATTGCTCAATCGTGCCGTCAAAGCCCTTAAGTCCGGTGAGATTCCCGACTACGACACACCATTGGCACAAAGTAGCGAAGTGGATCTGGGTGTGCCGGCCCTGTTACCCAGCGATTATGTGCCCGATGTACATCAGCGGTTAATACTCTATAAACGCATTGCCGCTGCTAAGGATGCAGAAGAGTTGCGCGAGCTAAAAATCGAGCTAATTGATCGCTTTGGTCTGCTGCCCTTTCAAACCGAAAACCTGTTTGAAGTGATGCGCCTGAAACAACGCTGCCTGGCCTTAGGCGTGGAGCGGCTGGAAATGAACGCAGCCGGCGGACGTGTATTATTTACCGCCAAACCAAACATCGATTCCCTGGAACTGATTAAACTCATTCAAACTGAGTCCGCTTGCTACCGTTTTGATGGCAAAAAGATATTGAAAATTGTTAAGGAATTTGAAACGCCAGATGATACCTGCGCATTTCTTGATAAATTATTGGATAGACTGACAGTGAAAGACACGGGAAAGGAGAATAAATGAGCACAGGCATTTTCAATTCGACCGGAACATTCGCCAAGCGACGCCAGCACGCCAGTGCCCCCACCACGCAATGCCGAAGCATAAAAGTACTGCTGCTTAGCTTATTTCTTATGAGCTTTAGTCATGCTGCACACGCGATTGACTATCTTATCGATGTGGTGGTGTTCGAAAATATGGCGGCAGCTGAAAATGTCTCCCCTGGCCCGCTTTATTATCCAAAGCTGACATCGGCTCTGGGCCTGACCAGCGATCGTGCCGAATCACTCGGTTTTCAGTTAATTGAAGATGATTTATCGCTTTCTGAAGAGGCTGAAAAAATTCAGCAATCCGGTAGTTATCGCCTACTTAAGCATTTTGCCTGGCGCCAGCCAGGTCTGGATAACAACGCGGCCAAAGCCATACGCGTTAATCTCGGCCGCACCATGTCAATGTACATCCCCGATAACACCGATTCCTATACGCGGTTTGTCCCAGGATCCGCCCAGCCTCAAGCCAATCGAACGCGAAAGCTTACCACCACGACTGTCAATGGCAGTCTTAAAGTGCGGCTGGGGCGCTTTCTGCACGTGGATGCCCTACTGGTGTTCACGGATATTGAAAACGGTCGCAGCTACCGACTCACGCAAAGCCGTAAAATGCGCAGCCGCGAATACCATTATATTGATAATGAGCGATTTGGACTGCTGGTACGTATTCTGCCGATCGAGCAAGCAAACAACTGATTCACTGCTAATTTCCACTAATTCTCGGCAAAAAACATGAAGTATTTCACACGATAAGGACATTTTCGCGGAATTACATCATTTTCAGCTCCTGCTAGTCCGCTATTCAGGATACGTTCAGTGGGCCACTCGTACAGTGTGTGTCAACGTCATACAGGCGTTGCTACTTTTTAAGCGAGACAGATATGAAGAAAATTATCGCCATGGCCGTATTGCTTGGGATCAGCAACTTAAGTTATGCCAACGACGGCCAACAACGCAAACACCGATTTACCGAGTACGCCGATGTTATCTCTGTAAGCCCGATCTTTAAAAAAATTCGTCATCAGCAACCAACAAAAGAGTGTTGGATCGAACACGAAGAGGTGGTGACATACCAAGGTAATACGCAGCAGTACAATGGAAGACAGCACTACAACGGTCGTGGTCGAGCGGTTAATGGCCGCAGTGGTGGTGAAGCGATTATCGGCGGCATTATCGGTGGTGTTATTGGTAATCAGTTAGGTCGTAACGGTTCCAGAAGTACCCGTAACGGCGCAACAGTTGCCGGAGCGATTATCGGTTCTGCAATTGCCAATGAATCTTCCGGCACTTATAGTCGACACAGAGGTTATAGCAATCACCGCCGATACCAGCGACCACAAAAAGTGGTACAAACCCGACCGGTTGAGCGTTGTCGTGAAACAGTACACACCTCATACGAGAACCGTGTGCAAAGCTATGATGTTACTTACCGGTACCGAGGTCAGACGTTTACTACTCGTATGAAACGTGACCCGGGAAGCCAAATTGAATTGCAGGTCAACGTTGCTCCGGCACGTCATTGATCTACACAAAACGATAGCTATTAAAGGTTAAATGATGACGATCCGAAAGCCTATACAACTGTTAACACTCATGAGCAAAGCATCGCTTATGGGTGTAGACGTTGCGTCGCTGCGGATAAGGGCTGCGGTTAAAGCAGCTGTGATAATTACGTTGCTGGCAGGCAGTGTTGTTATGCCTGCAACTGTGCTTGCCGATAACCATTTACGCACACGTGCAGAAGCCGTCGAAATCGCTAAGCAGCGCAGTAACAACGGCACAGTGTTAAGCGTTAAAAAAGTGCAGGACAAAAACGGGAACCCGGTTTACGCGATCAAAATAATCAGTAAAGGCCGCGTAAAAGTGTACAAGGTTAGCGAAAAGCCTTAATCCTGGAGACGACACTGATGCGTGCGTTGATCATTGAAGACGAGGATGCACTACGTGAACAGGTTGTCAGTGCACTACGTGAGCACGAATTTGCTATTGATGCCGCAGCCGACGGTGATGAAGGTTTATACCTTGCCACCACTATGCCACTGGATATTGCCATTATCGATCTGGGGTTACCTGGCACCGACGGGCTTTCAGTCATAAAGCAACTGCGCAAAAAAGGCTGTAGCTATCCAGTATTGATTCTTACAGCCAGAGACAACTGGCAAGACAAAGTTGAGGGGCTTGAGGCAGGCGCTGACGACTACCTTGCAAAACCTTTCCACATGGAAGAACTCATGGCGCGCATGCGAGCGCTGCTGCGACGCTCTGGCGGCTGGTCAGATTCACAGTTAGATTTTGAGCGGCTCAGTATTGATACACGCACACAGCAAGTCAGCGTAGACGGCAACCTCATCGAACTGACCGCTTACGAATACCGCGTATTGTCCTACCTTGCCACCCATGCCGGCAGTGTGATCAGCAAAGCGAAGTTGCTTGATCACCTCTATGAAGAAGAAGACAGCCCCGATCCTAACGTGCTTGAGGTGTTTGTTAAACGATTACGCAAAAAACTTGATCATGACAAAACACTCAACCCCATTGAAACACTGCGTGGTCGAGGATACCGGCTTGCACTAGAACGTGCACAAGCTGACAGCGAGTCGTAATTACACCGTGGGATCCATCTCAGCAAGGCTACTGATTAGCACAGCCTTTGTGCTGGCCATATTCGTCTTACTAACAGGCTTGGCCGTGAGCTACTCGGTACACACACGCGCTGAAACCGCGCGTTACGATCGCTTGCAGGGTTTGATCTACGGCATCATCGGAGCAACGGATATAATCGATGACAATGCTCTGCTTGTAAGCGAAGCAGCCTTACCCGAATCTCGTTTAAACCAAGCCACCAATGGTCTTTATGCGGAAATTATTGGCAACGGTGGCGAACTGCTGTGGCAATCAAAGTCGGTCACTGAGGTGGTGCCCGATATTGAATACTCACCCATTGGTGAATGGATTTTTGAAAATTTTGAAAGCCAAAACGGCGTAGCGGTGCATCGCTTACAACTCGCTACAGCCTGGGAGCTGGATAACGGTGAGGAGCTTGCGTTCATTGTTCATGCCGTTGCCGATGGCGATATTCTCACCGCAGATTTGCGCCGTTTTGATCGCACACTGTGGATCACCCTGCTCGGCTCGGCCTTGGCACTTCTGCTATTGCAACTGGTCATTTTGCATATCAGCTTGCAGCCACTTAGACACATCGGTAACGAAGTAACGGAAATTGAACAAGGCCATCGAACACGGCTTAGCGAGCAAGTACCCACCGAGATAAAACCTTTGGCTGGTAGTATCAATGCGTTGTTGGTGAGCGAGAAAAATCGGCATCAGCAGTATCGGCACTTGCTGGATGATTTAGCACACAGTTTAAAAACGCCCCTTTCAGTACTGAACAACATTGGGAACGATCGCAAACAATCTGCTACCAGCGACGCAAGCGAAACGATTGCGGAGCAAACTGCGCAAATGCAAAGCACGGTGGACCATTATCTGCGAAGAGCGGCAATGCGAACCCCACAATACCTTGCAACGGCAAGCTCCCCACTGCCCGCGATTCGGCGTATCAACGATTCACTAACAAAAATTTATGCCGACCCTGCAATCACGTTTACGGTGAACGTTGATGCGGATTTTAAAGTGCGAGTGGCCGATGTGGATTTGTTTGAAATTCTTGGTAACGTGCTTGAAAACGCCTGCAAGTACGGTGCAACTGCAATAAATATCAGTACTGACCCGAATTCGAAAGCGTTGATCATCAAAGATAACGGACCGGGGTTTCCAGCCACAATACTCCCCCAATTAGCACAACGCGGTGTACGTGCTGATACTGCCGTTGAGGGTCAGGGCCTGGGCCTTGCCGCCAGCCAGGAGCTTATGCAAAGCTACGGGGGTGAGCTTGAATTGGCAAATGGTGAAAAACAAGGTGCCATCGTCACCTTGCAGTTCACCTGATATCACGCTGCCTTACGGGTGCAGTATCACTGACTGGTTCACAATCACTCAACCGAGAGTTTCAGATCATCCAACCACATTGCAGCATTTACCTGCTGGTGCACTACAAGCACCTCCACAGATGCACTGCCATCTGGTGCAACAGCTTCTATTGTAGGTAGCCCTGAAAACAACTGCACATCCGATACATCGATGTCATGAAGGTCAGAGCACTGAGCACTTAATACCTCCCCTGAAGCATTCCTGAATTGAGCACACCAACGACCCACTGGCGAACGAATCCAGCCACTGAGCACGGCCACCTGTCCCGCATGTATATTAACGCGCGGCCCTTTCAATTGAGCAAACACATCGCTGCAATCGGCACTTGCAAGCGACATTTGCACAGCACACTGTCCAAAGCGTGAGGGAACGCCGCACTGACGTACCACCGAACCACCCGAGGAACAGTTAACAGCACCTTGAAAACGCCCACCTAGATCGTTAGCGGACTCGAAACTGTCAAATTGCTGCGTATTCAAAACACGGTTACCCGACTGATTGGAACCGTCCAATTTGGCACCACTGGTGGTATTGAGTACCACGTTATTACGCACCGTCACCTTATTCGATAAATTACTATTCGCATTTTGAGAAATTCCAAACCCGTCAAGATTGAGTACCGTGTTGCTATCGAGATCAATATTGCTGATCGAACTTTTGTTTGGTATTCCCAACTCGATTCCACTAACGCCTGAGCGATTTCGAGTCTGTACAAAACAGTTATCACAATACCCATCTTTCACCACGTTATCTCGTAGTGTGACGTTCGATGCTTTCGCCACATACAGTTGCCCACCACCGGTAAACCCGGTTCCAAAACGGGGCGCTACGGCCCACTGGCCTTTACGATGATTTCTAGTGAAAACATTGCCAGCGACAAGATTAGAGCTTATCGATTGCCCGGTAACACCTAGCAATGCCAATCCGTTTGTTTGATTATCGCTGAAAGTTGAATTGATAATCTGAATGTTGCTAGAAGCATCATCGTCGTGTCCTATATACATGCCCAGCACACCAGAATTATGCAAGGAACTGTTTTCGAAGCGAAAACCGTTGGTACCTTGAACATAAAATGCATAGCCTTTTCCATGGCTAACATGCGTATCGTCGAAACTGATATTGGATGAGTGTTTAATGTGCACCATGCGTGGGCATCTTTCGGCAACCTGGCAGCCACTCACACTGATATCATCATCCAGCCCTAGCTGATTAACCTCAATATTGGATGCATTGTCGATATCCAAAAGACTGCACTGACGCTGCCCCTGAGTTCGCAGCAATTGGTGCCCATGCCCGGCAATTTCCAGGTTTCGCGTCTGGTCCAGCTGCAAAAGCGCCCCACCATTAGGACAACAGTTGTTGTCACATCGGATGTCGTTTGCAAAGTCTATAGTCTGGTAATTGCCCGCATTACGCACACAGCTAAGCAAACTGCTGATATCACGCGCAATACAGTTGTTGTCCGCCTGCACTATCGCGGCTGGTAGATCTTCGTCCGCTACCTGCTCAACCTGCTCAACCTGCTCAACCTGCTCAACCTGCTCAACCTGC
>CAYSZH010000160.1:0-10224 GCA_964435305.1 uncultured Granulosicoccaceae bacterium | reverse complement strand
CTCAAGTTGTAGGGTGACACTACAGTATCAGAATTTTCCATCCCCAGCATACTGGTGCAGTTTCAATTGTTTAAGCGGCGCACATCCAATATTGCCTGCACCCATTCCTGTGGTTTTTCTTGCGGTAAATTATGACCAGTATCAGCAAACAGGCGATACTCATACGGCCCGGTAAATTTGGAAGAGTGATGTGCGGTTAGCCCGCTCACACCGTTAACATCACCGTCAATACAAATGCTTGGGACAAGGATATCTGGCTGCTTTGCAAGCTTGGCTTCGATAGGCAACACCAACGGGTCTCCATCAACCAAGCCGTATCGGTGGCGATACGAATGAATGACAACGTCAACAAAGTCTGCATTGTCGAATGAGGCAGCGCTTACTTTAAAATCGTCGTCAGTAAAGCGCCAGGTCGGAGACCACATTTCCCACAGTAGACGTGCAATGCCGGCGCGATTTTCCGTCAGGCCCCGATACCCTCGTTCTGAATGAAAATAGTATTGATACCACAAGATAGCTTCTTCACGAGGCGTGGCGGGCTCCATAGCCTTTGATATGTTTTGGATGTTGTAGGAGTTTCCAGACACCAGGCCCACTACCCTGGACGGCCAAAGTGCAGCCACGATACAAGCCGCTCGACCACCCCAGTCGTACCCCGCCAGGACGGCTTTTTCAATCGACAAGGCATCCATAAGTTCAAGCAAATCATTCGCAAGCACCGCCTGTTCGCCTGATCGTATGGTTTGATCAGATAAAAAACGCGTGGGTCCAAAGCCACGTATATAGGGCAGGACGACATAAGCGCCGGCATCAACCAAGGGGTTAATGCATTCTGCGTAACATTGAATGTCGTAGGGGAAACCATGATTCAAAATGCAGGGCCAGCCATCGGCATCGCCGAAGGCGCGGTACGCTACATTTAATTGTGAGGTTTTTACAAAGACAGTATTGGCGTGCAAATTGGTCGTTGTCATGCAAGGTTTACCTAGCGTAGGCACCCTACTTATACTAGCAATCTTTGCGCAGCTGCAGTAGCACTAATGCCTAAAGTGCCTGACACCAGTAAAAACCATCGCCATACCATGTTCGTTTGCGGCGTCAATCACTTCATTGTCGCGCATGGAACCACCAGGCTGTATAACCGCCTTTATACCAACGTCTGCCGCGCTGTCTATGCCATCTCTAAAAGGAAAGAATGCATCGGATGCCATAACGGCACCGCGTACTTCCAGACCGGCATCGGCCGCTTTGATCGCCGCTATTCGCGCAGAATAAACACGGCTCATTTGCCCTGCGCCAACACCTACCGTACAGTGATCTTTGCAATACACTATGGCATTGGACTTTACATGTTTTGCAACATTCCAGGCAAAGACTAAATCAGACATTTCATCTGCGCTGGGTTGTTGTTCGCTCACGACAGATATATCGGACTCTGTTAATTCATGCAAGTCATCATCTTGCACCAGCATGCCGCCCGAAATAGGTTTAAATTGCAATGCGTTAGCACGTGCACTGATGCTGTGGCAATTCAACACACGCACATTTTTATATTTCTCAAGAACGGGCAAAGCATCATCGCTGATACCAGGTGCAATGATCACTTCAACGAACTGTTGCTCTGTGATGGCCGCGGCAGTGGCTTTTTCTAATGGCGTGTTAAATGCGATTATGCCGCCAAAGGCCGATGTTTTATCTGTTTTAAACGCATGCTGATAGGCATCGAGCTGGGATGTTGCCAAGCTCACTCCACAGGGGTTTGCATGTTTTACGATGACACAGGCCGTTTTTTCAAATTGACTGACACAAGCCAGCGCTGCATCGGCGTCCATCATATTGTTGTATGACATCGCCTTGCCTTGCAGTAAACTTGACGCTGCCAACGTGCCCTCCTCGGGCTTATGTTCTTTATATAGAGCGGCACGCTGATGTGGGTTTTCTCCATAGCGTAAAGGTTCAGCCAGAACAAGTTGCAAATTCAATGTGCGTGGAAACGCATTCCGATCTGCTGTGACACCGTGTTGCTTCAGGCTGCCAAAGAAGCTTGCGATCATGCCATCGTAACGCGCTGTGTGTTCATACGCTTTAATCGCTAAATCAAATCGCAGCGCGCGCTTGTCTGCATCGCTGGCATCTAGCGCATCGATAACGCGTTGATAGTCGTCGGGGTTAGTAACAACCGAAACTGAAGCATGGTTTTTTGCAGCGGAGCGCAGCATGGCCGGCCCACCGATATCGATGTTTTCGATTGCATCTTCGAAACTGACATCGTCTTTTGCCACTGTTTGTGCAAACGGATACAGATTGACCACAACATAGTCAATTGGCGCGATATCTCGCTTTTGCATGACCGCATCATCAATGCCACGCCGTCCAAGTATGCCGCCATGCACAACCGGGTGCAGCGTTTTGACTCGACCGCCCATCATCTCAGCTGCACCGGTATGAGACGCAACGTCCGTGACGTCTAGGCCAGCGTCACTTAAGGCTTTAGCGGTGCCACCAGTTGAAAGCAGTTTTACTCCGGCCTCACTTAACGCCGTAGCAAATTGAACAATATCGGTTTTGTCTGAAACACTAAGCAATGCGCAGGATGCGCTATTGCTTGTCATGATTGAGTGGAATGATAATCCGTTAGTTTGCAGCGAAGTGTGCCACGACTAATACCCAACCAGGTTGCAGCCTTACTTTGATTGCCTCTGCATTCTTGCAGTACATGATCGATAAGGGCTGATTCCACTTGTTGCATCACCATACGATGCAAGTCGTGTGGAGCCTGGCCGTCGAGCATTTCGAAGTAGCGTTCCAGCTCTTCGTTTACGCAACGTTGCAAAGCGGTCCCTTGTTTAGCGATAGGGGTTGTTCTATAAATTGGCGATTCTGAATCCATAATAAATTACGCAGCAGCCTCAAAACGTTCGGGGTAGGCAAAAAATTCGTTAATTAATGCAAGTTGTTCGCACGGTGTTTCAAGTGTATAAGCTTGCGCCCTGAAAACGGCCGCATTGCGTATGCCTTTGCAATACCATGCGATATGTTTTCGGGCGATCCGTACACCTGTGTATTCTCCATATAAATCATAAAGCCCTAAGAGATGTGTTTCCAGTGTTTTATGAATTTCTTTTTCATCTGGCGGACTTGGTAACGCTTGTCCTGCAAGTGCACAGGCAATCTCATTAAACAACCATGGATTACCTTGTGCTGCCCTGCCTATCATAACGCCATCTGCGCAAGTAAGATCAAGTACTGTTTTTGCTTCTGATGCATTTTTTATATCACCATTAGCAATAACGGGTATTGACACAGCGCTTTTTATATCTTTTATTGTGTTGTATTCAGCATGACCTTTAAAACGATCTGCTCTGGTGCGACCATGCACTGCAAGACAACAAATACCTTCGGCTTCCGCAATTTTTGCAATCTCTACACCGTTTCGTTGATCAGGTGCAGGCCCAGTGCGGATCTTTAATGTTATCGGCACGTTTACACGTGACACAACACTCGACAATATGGCTGCAACTAATTTTGGGTGTTCTAACAATGCTGAACCAGCCGCCTTGTTGCATACTTTTTTAGCCGGGCAGCCCATATTGATATCAATGATTTGCGCGCCATGCTTAACGTTTAACTCAGCTGCATCGGCCATTGCGACTGGGTCTGATCCGGCTATTTGCACGGAGTGTGGCAAAGAATAATCAATACGTCGCACACGGTGCTGTGTCTTGTTACTGCCAAACAGTAACGCATCGCTGGATATCATTTCAGATGTGGCAAAGCCTGCACCCGCACGTGCACATGCACTACGAAAAGGCGCATCGGTTATGCCGGCCATGGGTGCCAAGAACACATTGTTCTTTAGTTTATGTGTTCCAATCTCAAGCATAACGGGATGTGATTATAACCGGAACTATACCCTAATACAGATTGATTAAAAAAAAACCTGCGCTTTGTGACAACGATATATCGCCCATACATCAACCTGCATAAGACGCACAAAAATTCAACCGTATTTAAGATTTTATTTCAGCTCTTTAAAACTGAACTCGAAGGAGTGTGCTGATTGACCAGGATCGCGCAATTCAAGGTTAACATCCAGTTGTTCGCGCACTGCAAGTGTGTCCCCCTTCATCCAGTCAGGGTGATAGACATCGGGATTAAATTCACGAATTGCAACAGTACGCCCTAAGCGATTGGAAAGACGCATGACAATCACAGGGTAGCGTTGATCAAAACTGGCATCATTACGAAAGGACACATCTACTTTCAATGAATTAGGTGCGTTTGGATGCGCATACACATTTCGTTTGACCATGGACACCGCGGCAATGTCAACCGGCGTTGGCACAGAACAGCCCGCAACAGCGCAGACTAATTGCATTGCCTGACGCATCACCGGCACGTTATACAAACGTGGGCGCTCTCGGTATAGATAAAGCCCAACCAACAATGCGCTAAAAAGCACAATCATTCCAATGCGCAGACCCCAATCTTTACCAGAAGTTGTTTCCGGCGCAAGCTCTATTGCATCACTTCGCCCATCACCGGAAAAGTAAGCACTATCCTTACCCTCCACCTGAGCCGCATCCGCGGTCCGACTGTTGGTAGAGACAGCGGTTTCTTGTTCAGCAGGTTTCGGCTCGTCCCTGTCGCGGTAATTAAAGATTAATGGTTCGCGAGGTTTGTCGTCCGATATAAAATCGATATCGGCGTAGTCGGCCGTTTTTTGCTCTTGCGCAATATCGTCCACATCCACCTTTGGTTTTAAACGGGTGGAGTCGGCATCAATTGTGACATCGTGTACAAACAGAGTGTCACTGAAAGTTTCATCAGAACCCAGTTCAACCGCATCAAAGTCAAATTCCGGTGCATCTCTGGTTTGATCGAAGTACGCAATTTCAGGCAAATCGGCGTCTTCTGAGAATAGATCGAAATCGGAATAGGTCACATCAAGGGCTGCGGTGTCGTTTGACAAGCCCGCCAGCACAGCCGCCTCACTATCGACAAGCGTTGATGCCGGTTGCGGTTTCGAGCCGCCAGCACCCGTGGCAATCATTTCATCACGATCGATATCAGCCGCCGAACGCAACTCTGATAAGGCATCAAAAATACTCAGGCACTCGCCACAGCGAACGCGCGTATCGCTCGACGAAAGCAGCTCACGCGTGACTTCAAACACTGTCTGGCAATTTGAGCAGCGTGTTTGCGGATTTCTATCCGATTCTAATTGTGGGCTGGGGTTGGCCATGGATGTTATTCATGTCGCCGAGTTGCTGTCAGCAACGCCCAACCAGTTTGGGCCGACACCGGGTCAAATACGAACCATTGATTGTAGCGCATGCTTAGCTCTGCTACCTGATGCTCCAGAATACCGGACATGACCAGTACACCACCAGCGCGAACCATCGCAGCAAAGCGCTCCGCCAAGGTTGTTAACGGTTCAAACAAAATATTGGCCATTAAGATGTCCACTGGCGCACCTTCGATACTCTCAGGCTGCCCCACTTGTATTCGATCTAACACGCCATTAATGACAGCATTTTGGCGTGTTGCAATAAGCGCTTGATTATCAATATCGACTGCCTGCGCGTTTGCGGCACCTAGCAGCAAGGAGGCGATTGCCAGCACACCAGAGCCACAGCCGTAATCGATGATCGCCTGACCTTCCAGAGGTGTTGTGGTGCGCGCCGTTTTCGCACCCAGCCATGACAAACACTGCGCCGTGGTTGGATGCGTCCCCGTGCCAAATGCCAGCCCTGGATCGAGCTGCAGGTTAATCGCATTAGCGTCGGGCTTATCGCAATGGGTTGGGCAGACCCAAAGCTGCGGACCAAACTGCATCGGCTGATAATCAGCCATCCAGGTACGCTCCCAGACCGTATCACGCAAATTGCTTAGCTCATACGTGGGGAGCGACAAGCCATTTACACTGGCCGCAAGATGCAGAGCGGTATGCAGCTCATCAACATTGGTGGCTTGTGCGAAGAGGCCCACAAGCGTAATTTCATCCCACAGGGGAATTTCGCCAGGGGCCGGTTCCAAGATAGGTTGATCAAGGCTGTCTTTGTAGGTGACCGACACCGCGCCTGCCGAAAACAACCATTCTTCCAGTGATTCGCAGGAATCGGGTGTTGCACTGACAGCAATTTCAGGCCAGTCGCTCGCGTTCACAACCATTTTTTACAGATTAGACTGCAAATAAGACTACAAACAAGACTACAAACAAGACTGCGTTTAATGTTGCAATAAAAACTACTGCAACCCCAGCTTACGCTCGAGATAGTGAATGTCTGTACCACCCTCTAAAAAACCTTCGTCATTAAAAATATCAATATGGAGTGGAATATTGGTTTTGATGCCATCGATAAAAACCTCACTGAGAGCGCCCCGCATACGCGACATTGCGGTTTGCCTGGTCATCCCTTTAACGATTAGTTTACCAATCATGGAATCATAATGTGGAGGTACGTTGTAGCCATTATAAATATGCGTGTCCATGCGAACGCCCAGCCCACCAGGCGGGTGATACTGCAATATTGGCCCTGGCGATGGCATAAAGTTGTCTGGGTCTTCAGCATTGATGCGACATTCAAACGCATGGCCATTCACGACAATATCTTCCTGCCGATAGGGTAACTCACGCATTTCAGAGATGAGAATCTGTTGTTTGATGATATCGACGCCCGTGATCATTTCGGTAACCGGGTGCTCAACTTGCACACGCGTGTTCATCTCAATGAAATAAAAAGCACCGTTCTCATACAAAAACTCGAATGTACCAGCGCCTCTATAGCCCATGCGTTTACAGGCATCGGTGCAACGCTGACCTATGTGGGCACGCGTCTCATCGTCAATACCCGGCGCAGGCGCTTCCTCGACCACTTTTTGGTGACGCCTTTGTAAAGAGCAATCGCGCTCAGCCAGATGAATGGCATTGCCGTGAGTATCAGCCAGTACCTGGAATTCAATATGGCGTGGCGCCTGCAGAAATTTTTCCATGTACACCACAGGGTTGCCAAACGCTATCTGGGCTTCACTGCGGGTCAATTCTATGGATTGTTCGAGATCTTCGGCCGCATGCACTACGCGCATTCCACGACCACCGCCACCACCGGAGGCTTTGATAATGATGGGGTAACCAATGTCTTCGGCAATCTTTCGGTTAAGCGCATTGTCATTACCTAATGGGCCATCAGAGCCCGGCACAGTCGGGACACCGGCTGCGCGCATTTCGTTAATAGCGCTGACCTTATCGCCCATTAGCCGAATGACATCAGCCGTGGGCCCGATAAAGCGAAATCCGCTGGATTCCACCCGTTCGGCAAAATCCGCATTTTCAGCCAAAAAACCATAACCAGGATGAATGGCTTCTGCCCGGGTAATTTCAGCTGCGGCAATGATTGCTGGAATATTCAGATAGCTGTCGGTGGACGAAGCAGGACCTATGCACACGGCTTCGTCTGCCAGGCGCACGTGTTTCAGGTCACGATCGGCAGTTGAGTAAACAGCCACGGTGCTGATCCCTAGATCTCGGCAGCAACGCATGATACGCAATGCGATTTCGCCTCGATTGGCGATCAGAACTTTAGTGAGCGGCTGAACCATGATGTGATATTTGATGTCTGGGTCGGGCGATTATGTTCAGATAACCTAATTGAGCGTGAATGGCTGTCAGTCAATGACAATCAGTGGTTCGCCATATTCAACCGGCTGACCTTCTTCCACGACAATGGCGCGGACCGTTCCGCTGGTTTCTGCCACTATCTGATTCATTATTTTCATGGCTTCGATGATGCACAAGGTATCTCCTTTTGAGACATTGTGGCCAATCTCTACAAACGGTGGCGAACCGGGAGATGGAGAACGATAAAAGGTGCCCACCATTGGCGACTCGACAACCGTTCCTGGCGGCAGTAAATCTTCACTGACAGTTGCGGCAGCTTCTGCAACTGGAGCGACAGGCGCGGCAGCTTGCGGTGCTGCAACCGGCGCAGCCGGAACGACTGCGGGTGCGGCCATACCACCACGCGCGATGCGCACCGACTCTTCGCCTTCAACGATTTCAATTTCGGCAACATCGGATTCTTCGAGCAGCTCTATCAGTTTCTTTATCTTTCTGATATCCATTAATTGTTCTCTACCAATACTTTGTATTGCTTTAACTTAATGTGCGAAGATAACATCAATTCGCGTACTTTTACAAACATTTAGCAACAGATAACTAACAGAAAGGAAATTCATCATTTCAGGTATTGACCCCACTCTAGCATTTGCACAGCTTGATCCACACCAAATTCTGGATGCCTTGGATGCCCAAGGTTTTGTTACCGACGGCCGTGTATCAGCGCTAAACAGTTATGAAAACCGTGTGTACAGTATTGGGCTCGATGATGGCAGTAATATTGTTGCCAAATTCTATCGTCCTGAACGATGGACAGATGAGGCCATACTCGAAGAGCATGCGTATTGTGCAGCCCTGGCTGAGCTCGACCTGCCCGTAATCGCGCCACTCAAATCCGAACGCGATCAAAGCACTTTATTTAACACCGGCGTATTTCGATTTTGCGTGTTTCCAACGGCAGGTGGCAGGCCGCCCGAACTGGATAACGATGATCAACTGGCAGTGATTGGGCGCACCTTGGGTCGACTTCATTTGGCAGGCGAAAAACACACATTCAAACATCGTCCGGCAATTGATGCTGCCCGGCTCGGCGATGCCTCAGTAGAATTTTTGGAGCAATCCGATTTATTGCCCCCGGAAAGTCGCTCGGCCTACCTGCCACTGGCGCATGACATTATGTCGGTTGTTCATGAGCGCATGCGCGCGGCAGGGGAATACAACAGCATTTGTATTCACGGCGATTTTCACCCCGGTAATATTCTTTGGGGTCGTGATGACACCCCACATATACTCGATTTTGATGATACGGGAACCGGGCCCACGATTCAGGACCTGTGGATGTTCATCTCAGGTGATCGCGCCTACGCGCAAGCCCGCTTAGGCCATATTCTGGATGGGTATCATGAGTTTCGTGAGTTTGACGAACAGGAACTGCAGTTAATTGAACCGTTGCGTGCCTTGCGAATCGTGCATTACGCCGCCTGGATTGCACGGCGATGGGAAGACCCGGCATTTAAACGCGCTTTCCCGTTTTTCGCAGGCAATCGATTTTGGGACGAACACATACTTTCGCTTAAAGAGCAACGCTCGGCACTGGATGAAGCCCCACTAATTTATTAATTCAGCAGATCGCTGATGCAACTTAAACGCGGCGGAAAACCAAAGAGGCGTTAGTACCGCCAAAGCCAAAACTGTTTGACATGACAGTATCTATTTTGGCCTCGTCAATTCGCTTCTGCACGATATTCATACCGGCCGCTTTTTCATCTAGCGTACTGATGTTGGCTGATGCACAAATAAACCCAGCTTGCTGCATCAGTAATGTGTAGATGGCTTCCTGCACACCAGCCGCTCCCAGCGAATGACCGGACAAAGATTTTGTTGAGCTGATATTCGGGCAATCTTCACCAAACACCGCGCGAACAGCGCCCAGCTCTGCAATATCACCTACCGGTGTACTCGTCCCATGGGCATTGATGTAGTCAATTGGCGTATCAACGGTGGCGCGCGCCATGTTCATACAACGCTGCGCACCTTCTCCAGAAGGTGCCACCATGTCATGGCCATCGGACGTTGCACCGTAGCCGACAACTTCGGCATAGATATGCGCACCGCGTGCTTTGGCTACTTCCAGTTCCTCAACCACCACCATGCCACCGCCGCCGGCTATGACAAAGCCGTCTCGATCGGCATCGTATGCACGCGAGGCTGAACCGGGAGCATCGTTGTACTTGGTTGATAGTGCACCCATGGCATCAAATAAACAGCTTAGCGACCAATGCTCTTCTTCTCCGCCACCTGCGAAAACGCGATCTTGTTTGCCTAACTGAATGAGTTCGAGCGCGTTACCAATGCAGTGTGCACTGGTGGAACAGGCTGACGAAATTGAATAGTTGGTACCGCGAATTTTAAAAGGGGTGGCCAAACAGGCCGAGACCGTACTGCCCATGGTTTGAGTAACACGATAAGGCCCTACTCGGCGCAAACCGCGATCGCGTAATATATCCGCCGCTTCAACCTGGCTAAGAGTGGAGCCCCCGCCAGAGCCTGCGATGATCCCGGTTCTTTCATTCGATACCTCAGCATCTTCAAGACCAGCATCACTG
>CAYSZH010000159.1:0-10226 GCA_964435305.1 uncultured Granulosicoccaceae bacterium | reverse complement strand
GTGCGGGGCTACTGCGTTTATCGCACCGGTTATGCCTCGTGTAGCGATTACATGCCCGATCAAACCAACAAGATCGTCACGGGTAATCCAACTGACCATGTGCTTACCATTTCCAAATACCGCACCACCACCCAACTCAGTTGGAATGATGGTTTGGCCTAAAGCGCCGCCCGCACGATCAAGCACCATACCCGTTCGTAAGACGACTACACGCACGCTGTGTGCTTTTGCTTTGAAGGCTTCAGCTTCCCAATCACTGCACAGTTGCTGAGAAAACGTACCGTCGTTAACAGGCTTTCTGGCTTCACTTTGCTCACCATTGGGTTTAACGCCATAAACACCGATTGCACTGCCATTTAGCAATAGTTCCGGCTTTCGTTTCAGTCTCGCTATTAGTGCGTTTACTTTTTTGGTAAGGCCAACACGACTTTCACGCATCGCCAATTGTTTTTTAGTGGTCCATAGACCATTGCTCAGTGACTCACCCGCCAGATTAATAATGACTTCTATTGCGGTGTCGTTGTCAATATCATCCAGGGTTTCAATCAAGGTGATGGGTGCTGATAAGTTTGCACGCTTAGCATAGCGAGTGAGCGCAATGACATTATGGCCCTTAGCCTGAAGAGCAGGTATAAGCCGTTGACCGATAAACCCAGTACCGCCAGTAACCAGTATTGTCTTAGAATCACCAGCATCCGGCATCAAGTCTTTAGCTGGCCTTGTCCAAAGCCGCTTTAAACGGCGGCTTGCATGAAAATCCCTGATACCCAGTATGAACACAGCACAGGCCGCGAAAATCATAAACACACTCCACAGGCCATACCAGGTAAAAGCTAAACCGGTGTCATTACGCCCCCATTGCCATAAAACAGGAACAAGCAAGGCCAGCACAATCCCATAGTTCGCGGTTAAAACGGTATGGAGCACTCGCTCAGTTGCCGGTAGCTTTCGCGTCAGGTCTTCCTCTACAAAATCCCAGAGCGTTATCAAGAATTCAAGACACAGCCCCACGACAATGATATAAGCCCATAACCCACCGGGTTGAATGGTGCCCAAGCCCAGAAAAATAACTGCATAAAAGATATTGCGAATCGCGTGCAGCTTCAGTTCATTCGTTTGACTTATTCGCCACGCGAGCTTCTCGGTTAGCTCATGATGAATAAGCGTATCCGAGCCGCCCATGATGACTTGTAAGGTGATAAAAATCCAAATTTCAGTGGTCATTTTTATTCCTCCGTATCTTTAAACATCACGCGCTGATGAAATAGCTTTCCGAATAACGGGTGTATAAGATCAAGACCAAATTCAAACCATCGGTGCCCGTTATGCTCACCACGATCGGCGTGGCTTACCGTTAAATCACCCGGCTCCAGCCATTTCGGCAAATAAGCTCGTCGCCCCAAAACCGTGATGAAAAATTGATCATTCTTAAAGAGCAAGGCACCATCTTTAACGCTCAACCTCAGCGTCATGCCGATACCAAAACCAATGTATTCTTCAAGCCCAGTTGGCCCGGCAAAGCGCTTACTGCTGTGAATGATTTGTGGAAAGCCCGTATTGCAACCGTATTGTCGAGTCCAAAACTGGCCCGGTCCATTGGCATCTTCAGTAACGGTAACGACAGCGGCCTGTCCAGTATTGTCAGTATCGATAGGCAAGGGCGCACCTATGATGCGAAGCGCCTGTGCTAGCAAATAACCCACTTTGTTCATACGAGTATGATTGACATACCCTTTGTAAATCTGGCTCTCACCATGCTTAACACGATGATCGAAGCGATGCTGAACTGCTTTTGGCAGCACGGCCCACGCTTGCCGGCTAAGTAACTGTCGGAATCGTATATCGCTCAATTCAGACTTGTCTAAACACAATTTACCTGCAGACTTAGTGTCTAATTCTACAAGTTCTTCACGTCGAATAAAGTTTTGAGCATGCAGTTTTGGCCGTTTCATTGTTCACATCCCTAACTTAGGAATAAATTAATACCTTTTCAAATATCAGTCTTTTTTGCTGGATTTCTTTTTACGAGTGAGTGAGAGCAAACCCACTATTCGATCACCCATTGAAATCAGCCGATTCAGGGTTGCCGGTGGAAGGATCGACATTTCGTCGTACCAACGTGCAATCGTAATAGTAAAGTCTTGCATTTCTTCTAAGCGCTTACGCTGTTCAGCGCTCACATTCTTATCGACTTCTGCAGCATTCAGGCAGTGCTTCAGCGTTTCCAGGGCAGGGTCTATCTCGCGGGCTTTTCGAACGGCTGCAACGTTTGTCGCGATCGCCCACACATCGGTGTCGGCAGCGAAGTAGTCGCGCCTATCGCCAGTGATAGGCACACGAAAAATGATCTTGATTTGTAAAAGCTCTTTCAGGCTGTTTGACACATTGGAACGCGCCACACCCAGACAAGCGGTAATTTGATCGGCATTCAGTGGTTTTTCGCTGATGTACAGCAGTGCGTGAATTTGAGCGACCGTCCGATTCACACCCCAAGTGCCGCCCATATCGCCCCAATGCAGTACGAATCGCTGAAGAGCCTCGGGCATATCGTTCAGTTTCGCGATATCAGTAGTATCTGTATTTTCTGTCATAACAGAAATATATGAAACCAGCGAATACTTGTCAAGCTATAAAGACGCTAGCCCTTGAGAACCAGCGCAAATTACGGAAAACTCTACAAATGGGCGGTGTTTAGAGCCAAACCAGCATGATCATGGGCACGGCGGTACAGACAATAATGATGTCCAGCGGCAATCCTAAGCGCCAATAGTCGCCGAATCGATACCCCCCTGGTCCCATAACCAAGGTGTTTGATTGGTGCCCAATAGGGGTGAGGTAGGGAGAGGCGGCACCTATCGCAACAGCCATTAGAAATGCATCAACCGAGTAACCGAGGTTTACCGCGGTTGTAAAGGCGATTGGTGCCATCAATACAGCGGTGGGTGTATTGTGGACAAGGTCGGAAAGCAACATGGAGCTTGCCATTAGAATCGCCAATAGCATCCAAACCGGTGCATCCTGGGCAACACCCACAATTCCCGCAGCAATTAAAGACGTTGCATCGGTGGTTTGAAGCGCCTCTCCAACCGGAATTAAAAAGCCCAACAGAACAATCACCGGCCACTCAACACTGTTGTAGGCCTCTTGTAGTGATACCAAACGACTCAGTATCAATACACCTACCACAGTGGTAAAAGCGATTTGTACAGGCACCAACCCAAATGCCGATGCCAGTATGCCTAGCAAAAAGATGAACGGCGTAATGATGGCACCGCGACTTGGATTAATTTCAAAACCACGATTCTTGATTGCAAGGCAACCAAGATTTTTGCAAGCCACTTTTAATGCTTCTTTTTCACCTTGAAGCAGTAAAACATCACCGGTTTTGAATCGCAGGTGTTTAAGCAAGGCTCTGGAGGCTCTGCCTTCGCGAGATATACCCAGTAGATTCACGCCAAACCGCGCGTGCATTCTGACTTTGCGCATGGCTATGCCTTCAACGATACTGTTTGGCATAACAACGGCTTCGATCACTCGCACATCTGGTGAACGCAACCACTCCATATCAACACGCTTAGCACCTGTTTCAATTAATTCAGGTTTTTCGAGCAAGGGTTGTAATGACTCGCTTTCCCCTTCAATAATAAGCGTATCGTCGACGCGTAACTGTTCATGTACCGAAGGTGCTAATCGTCGTTTACCATCTCTAAAAATGGCCACAACCGATACGTCTGTGTCGCAAAGATATTCAATGTGCTCGACATCTTTTCCAATTAATGCAGACTCTGTTGGAATTCTAAACTCAAACGTATAACGTGCGAACTGATGATGCGCATCTGTCTCGTATTCCGCGTTTTCATCGCGTTTTGGTAGAAATCGCCAACCAACAAAAACAATAAAGGCAAAACCAACCAACGCGGTCACCAGGCCAACTGGTGTGAAGTCGAACATGGAGAACGGCTCACCTACGTTGTTATCTCTGAACGTTGCAATGATGATGTTAGGTGGTGTGCCGATTAGAGTTGTTAGGCCACCAAGTAAACTTGCGAATGACAGCGGCATGAGGAGCGTTGATGCACTTCGCTTTGCTTTACGAGCATCGCGTAAGGTAACTGGCAACATCAGTGCTAGTGCACCAATATTATTCATAAAACCAGATAAGCCAGCCGTTATACCTGCATTAGCGGCTATTTGGCTGGTTGTGCTGCCACGAGCATAGGCCAGGTATCTTAGAAACACATCGACAATACCGGAGCTTTGTAACGCTTGACTAATAACCAGCACGCTGGCGACGGTGATTACGGCAGGGTGCGCGAAACCCTCGAATGCTTTTTCGACTGGAACAATGCCGGTATACACGCACGCCATTAACGCCATACCCGCAACAATATCGTATCGCCACCGGTTCCAGATAAACAGAAACATGGTTGCGCAGAGGATAATGGCGAGCGTTAACTGATCAGTGGTCATGAACATGACTATGGATCATAAGCAGTACTGGCTGTTTGGATGTTGCTATCTTACTTCATTGATAGGCCGTTTCTAATGAATGAAACTGCAGGAATAAGCCCTGTGAACAGATTGGGGCATTAAACATCGTCCAAACTCGCATAGGCGCACGTATGTTTCGTACATTATATTCACCAAACTGCGCTTGTAAGCTACACAATCGGTATGTTTTGAGTTACGCCCAGCAATCAATCGTTATTATCAAAAAGCGATTTAAGGTTAGCGAAAGGCTTTTGTGTGGTTTCTGGAGTGCCGGCCTCTTTCGAATCGGTGTACTGCACCGCGTAGCGTTGGTGCTCATTGTCGTGGCAATACACGCACAGCAGTTCCCAATTACTGCCATCGGCAGGATTATTGTCATGATCATGATCGCGGTGATGAACCGTCAGCTCGCTCAGGTTTTCTTGCACGAATTCACGTGCACAACGTCCGCAGACCCACGGGTATAGTTTTAGTGCGCGTTGTCGATAGCCGTTTTCGCGCGATTGATACGCGGCTCTTGCGTTAGCAACTAATTGATCAAGCTTGTCATTGTCAGCCATAGGGCATCACGCAATTAATCGTACAGCAATTAAGTAGTTTCACTTTCTTGCTCTGTGGCTACGTTAGTCAGAATTTGAGTGTAATTTTCTACACCTTGTGCACCCGTGACCAGATATTTATCAGAAAACACCATTGCAGGCACACCACTGACACCTCGTTGTATCCAGGTTTGCTGTTCTTTTCGAACATCATCTTTGTATCTGCCATCGTCCAATACGGACTTGGCTTCACTTTTATCCATGCCGATAGCCTCTACGACATCTTCAAGCACCGAATCAGCGTTGATATCTAACTGCTCGGTAAAATTAGTGGTAAACAAAGCCAGTTTTAATTCGTGCTCACGTCCACTTAGATTGGCCCAGTGCAGTAGTTGATGAGCTTTGAACGTATTAACCATCCGACTTTGCGGATGAAACTTAAACGAAAAGCCTAGGTCCTCACCAATTGCCGTCAGTCTCTGCCGATTTTCTTCACTCTGTTCGGCATTGGTGCCATATTTCTCACTGATGTGTTCTCGCAGGTTTTGGCCCTCATCAGGCATCTGGGGATTCAATTCGAAGGGATGCCAGTGAACATCAATGTCAATTCCAGACTCGTTCGAGGCTATTTCCAATTGCCTGTACCCAACGATGCACCAAGGGCAAACTACATCGGACACGATACTGACTTTGATGGCGCTCATTGCAACTCCCGTTGGTTAAAATCTAACACTTCTTAGAGATCCTAGATTAGCAGCATTAGCCAGTCGTCGCATTGACGAATTGAGCGACAAGTCAACTAATAGCACTTTTTTAATTACTCATATACAGTGCAAAGCATCTTAAGATACTGAAAATGCACCTGCTTTTTATATGCCGATAGATAATTTGCATGGCATTGATAGATATAGAGTAAAGCAAAATAGTTAGAAGCATAGAAATCTTATACTTCGAAACTTACTGCGCCATATTTTCTATTAGTATCCAGCGCGGCGATAACGTCCCTCATTACAAGATCTGCTTACTATATAGAAGAATACGTAACGCCAGAGGGTAGCCAGGGGTGGTCGCATGACTCGAATTGTATAATCTAGCTTGGGTAGGTAATTGCTTTTTTATAACTACGTCTATTTTGTAGGTTAGGGATCTTCCTGCGAGCTTGCTTAACCTGATCAAGATCTATTTTGAACAAGACGACGGCAGGCTCCTTATCCGCTTCGCCTACTATCTCGCCCCACGGATTTACTGCTAGTGAGTGACCGTATGTCATACGGCCATCTTCATGTAAACCACACTGTGCAGCGGCAGCCACATAGCAGCCGTTTTCAATGGCCCTGGCTCTCAACAGAACATGCCAGTGAGCTTTGCCTGTTGGCACAGTAAAAGAAGAGGGAATAGCAAATATGTCAGAACCAGCAACAGCTAAGTCAGTGTATAAACCAGGGAAACGCATGTCATAACAGATCGTCATTCCTATTTTTCCGTACGGCGTTTCGCTTATAGCGGCGTTCTCGCCAGATGTGTATTTCTCTGATTCTCTGATTCTCGGATTGTTGGGTAAATCGGCATCAAACATGTGAATTTTGTCGTACCAACATATAACTCTACCACTCGGATTAATGCAGAAGCTCCGATTAGCCAATTTGCCATCACCTTTCAAAATTGGAATAGATCCAATATGTAAAACTACTTTTAGCTTTGCCGCACATTCTTGAAAAGCCTTCAAAGCAAAATCATCCTCTTGAATTTGAGCTTTTTTCTCTACCTCGCCGGGACGGTTATCGAGCAAGGAAGTCATTTCCGGAGTAAACAAAATCTGCGCCCCAGATTGGGCGGCGTCTTTGATCATAGCAATGGCTATATCGACGTTTTCTGAAATATTCTGACCAGTAGTCAACTGGATCATTGCTGCTTGAAACATATCGAGCTTCATGTGCGAATTTTCTCTAAGCTAGTCTGATGAAACTATATTTGTATCGACTAGACTAGTATGGGTATGATTGTAGAACATAAAGTCCTTTACGAACGCCTATTTATATAAATCAAAGAGACACATGCGCAGATTAATCATAGACACCGATACAGCATCAGATGATGCAGTAGCATTGATGATGGCGTTGCGATTCAAGTCTGTTCAGGTAGAGGCCATTACCGTCGTTGCCGGCAATGTGAGAGTCGAACAAGCGAGCACCAATGCTCGATATATTTGCGAATTAATGGGTTACAATGTACCGGTGTTTGATGGCTGCTCAGAGCCGTTACTGCGAAAGCTTGAAATTGCCGATTGGTTTCATGGTGCTGATGGTATGGGAAACCAACACTATCCCACACCATTGTTACGGCCACAAACAGAACACGCGGTAACCGCACTAAACCGACTGTTCACCGAAAATCCACAAGAGATCACATTAGTCACGCTCGGTCCATTGACCAATATCGCAACTGCGCTAGTGCTAAATCCAAGGCTACCTAAATCCATTAAGCACTGCTACATCATGGGTGGAGCGGCGAATATTGAAGGCAATGTGACGCCAGCTGCTGAATACAATATTTGGGTAGACCCAGAGGCGGCCTACAAGGTTTTCCATTCCGGCATTCCAATTACTATGCTGGGTTGGGAGCTCAGTCGTGGAGACTCTACATTGAGCGACGAAGAGATAGAAGATATTAAATCAATTGGAACAAAGGCTGCGCATGTTGCAATGGATTGCAATGCTCAGGCACTTAAAGCTGCCAGAACAATTCAGGGTGAAGCAGGGCTTGCACTGGCAGACCCGTGCGCCATGGCAGTGGCATTAGACCCAACGATTGCTACAGAAAGCGCTGAACATTTTGTGGATATAAGCCTGGATGCAACTTTGACGCGCGGCATGACCGTTGTCGATAAGCTTAACGTTACTGGCCAAGGGCACAATGCAACGGTCTGCTATGCCATTGATTCCACTCGATGGAAATCACTTTTACGAACGTGTTTATCCTGAGAATTATCTCAATGTACTTGTCTCCATTGATTGCTGTGGCACTGGAGAGTTTCGCTGCATCAACGAATATACAAAGTGTACGCCTTAGACAGTAGACACGTGATTGAGTACGTCGTTTTCATAGCGATGAGAATTGCCTGCCTAATCACATAGGCAACAAAGGAGAAAACAATCAATGATAGCCAACACAAGTTCATGGCCAAGTGTTGTATTAAAATTCTGGTTTGAAGAACTTAGTGAGAAAGAGTGGTTTATGTCAAGCGATACACTCGATGCCACTATTTCGGAGCGGTTTGGAGCAGCCCATCGCGAACTTAGAGAATCTACCGTTATACCAGCTCCTGTTAACGGAAAAAACGCGCTGGCATCCGTTCTGGTTTTAGATCAATTTTCGCGAAATATGTTTCGTGGAACCAGCAACGCATTTGCATACGACGAACTTGCTTTGAAATTTTCCAAACAGGCAATGCAATTTAATCTGACAAATCAATTGAGCGAAAAGCAATGCGTATTTCTGTACATGCCGTTCATGCATTCAGAGAAACTGGATGATCAACAGATAGCATTGACACTTTTCAGTGGCAAAGCAAAAGAGTCTGCAATTAAACACTGCGATCTAATCAAACGGTTCGGTCGCTTCCCGCACCGCAACGAGGTGCTAGGTCGAGAAAGCACAGCAGATGAACTCGAGTATTTAAAAGATGGAAAGCGCTTCGGTCAATAAGCATTAGGTGAAACCTTACCTGGAGCAACACCGTGCTGGCGGACAATTTTGAAGGGGCTTATTTAGCGAGATGATAGAGCGTATGATCATCTAAATGCTGGCTACGAACCCTGAACAACGAAGGGCACTATTTATTGGCTGCACAGCTCATGCTATTCAGGATGGACTAAGTGCCGCAATTTACGTATTGCTGCCTATTCTGGCGCAGGCTTTTGGTTTGAGCTATGCACAAGTTGGCCTCTTAAAAGGGGCGAAAAGCCTTACACAAGCAATACTTGAATTATCTTCTGGTTTTTTAGCAGAGCGTATCGGGCCCAGCCGGTCTCTGGTTTTAGGCTTATTCCTGGCAGGCCTTGGGTATCTCTTACTTCTCGCTGTCGATCAAACCTCAACACTGTTGGCATGTTTGGTAGTAATAGGAATTGGCAGTGCCTTTCAGCACGCTCCCGCATCCACACTTGTCAGCGAAGCCTTTGCCACAAAAGGACAGCGTGGTGCACTCGGCATATATAACTCGTCAGGAGACGTCGGAAAACTTGCGTTTGCAACTTGCTTTGGCTTAGCTATTGGGGTTGGGGTAGCGTGGCAGCAAGTAACTGTTGCTTTCGGACTTATTGCACTCTTGGCCGCTCTAGTGATCGGATTAGCTCCGGCATCACCATTTATCAGACGTGCAACCGGTGCATACAAACAGAAAAAAATCAATCGGAGTGCTAGTCGTTGGGGGATTCTCGATAACCGATCTTTTTCCACATTGATGCTTGTGATCTTTCTAGATAACCTGGTACAGGCTGGTGTGCTTGTATTCGTCGCGTTTGCGATGACCTCGAAAGGAATTCCCTTATATTTTTCGACAATGGGAGCTGTTGTCGTTCTTGCTGGTGGGATTTTCGGTAAAGCTGGATGTGGATTCTTAGCTCAGTGGCTGGGATCTCATCGGGCTTTTATTCTGGTTCAGCTAATCACCGTAGTAGGTTTGGTTTGCGTCATACTCACACCTCCTTGGGTTGCTTTCGGTTTACTACTTCCGCTCGGTGTCTTTTCTCAAGGCTCAACATCCATTACATATGGACTCATCCCAGAATTGGTTCATTCTGAGCGTTTAGCTCGTGGCTACGCTTTAATGTACTCATTGACAAGCTTTGCATCCGCTATCGGACCTTTTTTACTTGGCTTACTCGCCGATCAATTTAAGATCGAACACGCGTTTTTCGCTATGGCGTTTGTAACCTTAATATCTGCACTTCTAATGATCATTGTGCCGATTAAAGAGCAGTAATGTGTTGGTCTGTGCGACTGCAGAGGGCACGACGACATTCAGGGATTGAGGTGGAAGACGCGCTTGAAAATGCCGAACAAACCGACGTTAAAATGGAGTGCATTGAGAAACGCACATATCAGAATGAGTGTCTGTGATTTAATTACCTATTTCATCATATGATTTAAGCAGACGCTCATATTGGACTAAATGTTAATATGTGAGCCGATAGG
>CAYSZH010000158.1:0-10292 GCA_964435305.1 uncultured Granulosicoccaceae bacterium | reverse complement strand
GTACTTTATGGTATTTAAAGATTGACTTCAAGCTATTAACGTACCTATAGTTACGTAATTATTCGTATCGTCTGTTCAACTCAAAGATATACCAGTGGAATCAAATCATGAAAAAACTCAACCAGTTTGATCAAATAAACGCCTCTTCCTTGATGCTGGTGTCTCCTGAGTGGTCAAAAGTTAAAGCGGCGAGGAAAGCTGCGGACTCTTTCGAGACACCGAACGTTGCCATACCCACTGAAACTAGGACGCTTGCAGGCAGACAGATACGCTTGGCCGAAGCGGGACCTGCCAATGCACCACTGCTGGTTTTACTCAGCCCGTTTCCCGAGAGTATATTAAGCTTTGCCGGATCATGGGAAACGTTAACAAGCAATTTCCGCGTTGTCGCAATTGACCTTCCGGGCTTTGGTGCATCCGAAGGTGATCGTCACGATATGTCTCCACAGGCACAGGGAAATTTACTCAATGAAATCATTAACGATCTCGACCTGCATGACATTCACCTTGTTGGACCCGATGTTGGCATGGGGGCAGCTCTTTGTTACGCAATTCATCACGAGCATAGATTGTCGAGCATGATGGTGGGTTGTGGTCCCGGCACACCTGGACCGTTCAAACTTGCATTTATGATCAGCATGCTCGGACGTTTTGGCATCATGCGAAAGATGACATCGTTACTCGGTGCCGGGCCGCTTATCGCTTTCACCGGAAAGCTTGGTGCTATTCGCCATCGGTCAAACCCGGTGCAGATTGATGATTACAAACGGGCATATTCTGGGCGCGCTGGTGAAGTATTGTATTGGTTCGAAGACATTCGCAAAAAGGCTGCAGCTATTGCAGAACGCGTGAATGAAATAGATGTTCCAACGCTTATGTTCTGGGGCGAGCTTGAGGTTATGTTTGATGTAAGTAATGCCAAACATCTCGATGATGCACTACCTCATAGCAAATTAGTGATACTGCCAGAAGCCGGCCACCTCGCCTGGTCAGACCAGCCCGAAATGTTTGCGTCTTTGATTACGGACTGGGTGAGTTCAGATCATAAAATGGTTTAAGATGGAATAGAGGCGATGCTTTGGACGGCGCCTAACTATTGGGACCGTTACCAACTGGACTTAGGTTGATGACAACCCGCGGACTTAATCTTAGTTACGGTCCTACAAATGCAAGACCGGGAAGAGCTCGATGATATTCCTAACATCACTTCATCTTCAATGACTTCATGCAGGTTGTTGTTGAAGCTCTGAATTAGCTTTCTAAGATATTTTCAGGTCTGTATTGAATTTAAACCCCAGACTACACTAACTATATCAACTCATCTGATCGATCATCGCTTTCACCGTATCGCTTAAGAACAGCAGGCTTCGTACCTTCGTATACTTTTTCAATGTTCTCAGCAATTTTTGCATTTTCACGTTCGAAAAGGCATTCGCCGTTGAGATCTGACGCGACGATAAACGGACCCATCTTGTTACATTTGATAATCCACATCGCTTGCGCTAATCCAAGCTCTTCGTTCCAATAGACGGCTTCAACGTTCTCAATACCTCGGCCTAACAAGGCACCGGTACCATATCCCACTGTCGATAAGTAAACAGCGCCATTAGGCACAAAATAACTTTTATAATCTTCGGATGTCATTCCACCTTTACCAATGATCAGCTTCGCACCCGTTTTTTCAAACCACTCAGGCAACCATTTACGGAATCTGAAGGATGCGGTAGCCGTTACTGCTCCCATATTAAAAGAGCCATCAGCATTGATGCGCGCAGCAGGTGAACAATGAAAGTTTGCGGCTGATTCGTGCGGTAAATCTAAGGGAATGTTCGCTTTATCTTCAAGCGCTCTCATGTACACACCTTCACGTGCTGTGTACATTAAACCTGTTAGATAAATGATATCGCCGAGCTTTAAATCAACGATTGCTTCAGTAGTAGGTGTGGTGGATAGATTAATTTCACGCAGGCTCATGCGCGCTCTCCTGAATGGGCTCCCAATCGATGGTTTCACGCCTTTGGTACGGCGTGAACCAGTCTGGATCGGTACGATGCTCTACACGGCCATCTGGGTATAAGCGTGCGACAGCGCGACGTGACGATAAGCAAAACGCATGAACGGACATTGGCAAACCACCTGTGTGACAATACCCCACCTCAATATTACAATCTACCACCATATTTTTACCAACAAAGCCCATCGCACCCATACCAATTGAATTACCTAGCTCTTTAAACTCAGCTTCCATTTCAGCAATTTTGGGGTCGCTATTACTACTGCCTACAGCACGTAAGGTGGAGGCGCGTTTTCCCAGTACCATGCAAGTGTCTTTAGAGCCGCCTAGACCTATACCGATAATCGCTGGCTGACAGGCCAAGCCGCGTTTACCAAACGCCATAAGGCTATCAAGATAAAAGCGCTTAATGCCTTGCACACCATCAGATGGAAACAACATACGATAATCAGTGCCAAACAAACCGCCTTTGTGTACGGTTATTAAATCTATCCAATCACCCTCTGGCTCATATCCATATTCAATTTCTGGAGCGCCTATGCCCACATTGTTGTTGTGATCGGTACGCCACAAAGGGTGCACCCTATTCGGCCTTAATGGAACACCGTGCGTTGCAGTAGCTGTAGCCCGCCTCAGTACTGTTTCAAGCGCAACCATACCGCCTTCTACTTGAGCATCGTTACCCATCTTGACGAACCATCGAGGCACACCTGTGTCGCCACACATGGCGCAGCGATCTTCTTTCGCAGCATCATAGTTATCTAACATGACTTTCAGCACAAACGACGGTAATTCATTCTCTTCATCTTGAGCGGCATGTCGAAGACCACCAAGATAATCTTCAGGGATATCGATGGCGGCTTTTGCCATTAAGTCTTCCGCTGTTTTTTCAATAAGGTTTATGTTAATCATGATGATTGAACCAAAGTTGCGGGTTCGCTTTCAGACAAAATAGTATTTCCTGGTCTAACGATATTAAACTGTACAGGTTCACGCGTAACATGCACGTCATTACCTATTTTTTGTGCGACGGTAAAATCACTTTTATGCATGTCGCCGGAATCGGGAAAGTCTTCGCGATAGTGCGCCCCACGAGAATTTTTGCGTTCAAGTCCCGCTTTGGTTATGACCTCAGAGATATCGCAAAGCGAACGAAGGTTAAGCCAATCGTGCCATGTCAGGTTGAATGCCAGGTTCTCAGAGTCCACACCGGTATGCATTAAAGCCTCAGAGACTTGTGCAATACCTTCAAGGCCTCGCTGCATGCTGTGCTCCGTACGCATGACTCCCACCTCTTCCCACATGGTGTCTTGTAATTGTTTGCGAAGCAGCAAAACCTGCTCAGGTTTAACATTAAGCGGATGAACGGCTCGTTCAAGCTCCTCTTCTAGCACGTTTTCATCTGGCTCGCGTAAATGTGACATAGATCGAATATCCGCACCCATCGTGTCCCCTGCAATTCCACCATACACTGTTGAATTAGCAACTCCGTTACCACCTAAGCGATTAGAGCCATGAGCACCACCAGCATCTTCACCTGCTACATATAAACCTTCCACAGCTGTGCGCGTATCGATGTCGACAACGACTCCCCCCATAAAATAATGCGCGGTCGGTACCACTTCTACTTTATCGGATACCAAGTCAAACCCGCTGTCGGCACAACGCTTAACCATGCCTTTAAATTTCTTTGCTACCCAATCGGCTTCAAGATGAGACATCGAAATAAACACCCCTTCTTGCTCAGGGTTGTTGTTTTTTCGCATTTCAGAATAAATGCCACGACTGACCACATCTCGTGTTGCTCGCTCACCAAGGTCATCATAGTCGTACATAAACCGATTGTTCGCATGGTTAAGTAAAGTACCGCCCGCACCACGCAAGCCTTCTTCCAGCACCGTACCAGTCATCCGCGTGTGGTCACCAGCCAATAACCCAGTTGGATGAAACTGAACCATTTCCATGTCGCGCAAAGGTAGCCCCAGTCGCAGTGCCATAGCCAAGCCGTCCATCGTTTTATCACCGCTTGGCGTGTGGTACTTATACATGGACGGACCACCACCGGTTGCCATTAATACCGTTTTTGCTCTTACCAATCGAAAAGCGCCTGTGCGCATATCAATCATTAACACCCCGGCCAAGGCACTTCCATCTTTAGAGGGAATGAGACCAATAGCGCGATGCTCTTGTAATTTCTCGACGCCGCTGGCTAACACCTTTTCCATCAAGCGGTTTATTATTTCGATACCCGTTAAGTCGCCTTTATGCACCGTGCGATCGGCTGTTTGACCGGCAAACGCTTTCTGATGTAATGAACCATCTGGGTTTCGGTCGAAAAAACAGCCCACTTCGTTTTCTAATTCTTGTATACGCACAACAGCTTGTTCACACAGCCGCCAAGCCATGTCCTGATTTGGCAACCACTTACCACCCTCGATGGTATCCATAAAATGCCGCTCTACAGTATCGCCCCCACCAAGCGCGACGTTATAACCGCCCTGCACCATGCGCGTACAACCGCATTTACCGATAAGACCTTTAACAGCCATCGAAATCTTGGTACCGGCCGGCGCGGTTTGTTGTGCATGTAAAGCCGCGAACATACCAGCACCACCAGATCCCAGTATGAGTATGTCTGTATCGTGACGCTCAATATCAGATATTCGCATTAGCTAATTAACTTCTTCAGATAACTTGTAGGAAAAACAAAACAGCGATTAACATCGAGGCTGCCACCGTAAGAGCTGCCAATGTTTTCTGAGGTGGACTCCAGGGCAACCATTCCATAGCCATGAGTCGCAGACCACCGAAAAGATGCACAGCTAACAAAAATACCAATACGAATTCAGCTAATTTTATGGCAACTACATTCTCTAACTGTAGAAACCCATCTAGCCAGGCTGGATCGGTCAGAGCCGTTGCTAAAACCCAGAAATGTACGGGTAAAAAAAGTGCTAATCCTAAGCCTGATAAACGGTGTAAAACATAAGCCCACCAAAGCGGGTGCGAACGTTGGGCTATACCTTTACTAAGACTCATGCAAATGTCACCGCCCAAACTGCGCGAGCACCTAACGTAAATAACCCTATGCCAATCAGAACTGTGACTATCGACAGAAGCACGCCTTTAACGTTAGCCCATTCAAATAGCACAGTTCGAATACCAATCGCAGCATGAATAGATACGGCAATAACAAATGTGCCGTAGAACAGAAACCACAAAACCGAACCTTGCGTACGGCCAAGAATTTCAGCCGTGCTCAGCCCACCTTGAACCGCGTAAATCATGACAGCGATATGCCCAATTACCAAGGGTGCCATCAACAAGGCAGTGATGCGTTGAGCCATATAAAGAGGCAAACTAATCATCATTGCCTCTTTTGAAAAAACGTTTAGTTGTTTCGCGCTTTAACCCTGCGATGGCCGACATTGGATCCAGTTCGTTTGGGCAGTACGTTGTGCAAGAGCCCATCGAGTGACAATTATGGCAACCGCCATGGCCCGAGACTGCATCGAGAATAGTGTTACGACCTTCATCTTTCGCATCATTGAGTAGTGTCCAGGCTCGCTGCAAAGCTGCAGGTCCTAGATAGTCTTCATTGCCCGCAACAGTATCGCAAGCTGCATAGCAAATTGAGCAATTGATGCATTCAATACCGGCATTTGCCTCTGCACGCGAATCGGAATTTTCATCAATAGGAACAATTGAATCGTGACGAGTCAATTCACTGTGGTGCACACCTTCCGCGGAAACCCATTTATCAAAAAACGGGTCCATGTCTACCACGAGATCTTTGATGATCGGCAAATTTCTTAGCGGTGCTATCGAGACTTTATCGCCATTCAATACCGTGGAAATATGCGTACGGCATGTCCATCTAGGCACACCATTAACCATCATTGCGCAGCTACCACACATACCAACGCGACAAGCAAACCGATAACTTAGCGTTGCGTCGGCATGTTGTTGTATCCATGAGACAACATCAAGAACAGTCTGATTGCTATGCGCTGGCACCTCAAATGTCTGTGCATGAGATTGCTTTTGCGAGCCTCTTTGAATTTCTACTTGAATGACATCGGACGACATACCACGCGGGACCTTATCTACTGACTTTTTACCATTAGGGAATAGTAGCGAGTCTAGTCATTAAAGTAAAACTTTCATAATACGACATAGTTTTACTTTAATGTCAGTTTTGCTAACATAATATGACGTCACAGAACCGTTTGCTCTCCGATTCCCAGCCCCATCAGCAATGAGAGCGCAATTAGCAGTCGTCGAAACGAGGTATCGTTCAAACGCTTAAAAATAAATATACCCACTTGAGATGAAAGTCAGGCTATAGGGAGCGTATCCATCAAAGCATCACGCGTTGTGGCGTCACAAGCGCCTTTGAAAAACAGCAAAGTAATAGTGACTGACAGAATCAGCATATTGAACGGCTGCAAAACAGCACGAATTTGACCTTTACTCCAAGGCCGCATTGACAACCACATGGCTGGTATCGCACCGGATACACCTGACACTCCGCCCAAGACCCCACCGATCAATCCAACTGACACATCAACTTTTGGCATGGGTTTTTGTATTGCAGGCAACGCTGCTCGAAAACTGAAATACCCGCCATAGAATATAAGCAATGCGGCAATACAAAGACGTAGTGTCTCTGAATCGATCGAATCAAGCAGCATGATACCTATCGGCACGCCCAACAACCCTTACACGGCGAATTGCAAGACCTTTAGCTTGTTCTCTTTTATTTCTGATCGGACTACCCACACGCCAGGCACTCCCGCTAAGACCGCCAGTAAGGTAACCACAGCGACAGCCGTTGTGGGTGGTAATACCATCAAATAGAAGCCAAGTGAAAACAGTGCAGTGCCCGTTCCTGCTAAACCGTTTATAAACCCACCGATAATTGCACCCATGGCCAGTATGGCAATAAAAGTAATACTCACAACACGTGTCTTTGGAATAGCATTATTTTTTTCTTACAGTGGCAATTTAACTTGTCGATGGATCAATCGCATCTCTAAATGAATAAAAAAATAACTCATCAATAAGACGCGTTTTAACTTGTTGCCCTGACACTATCCAGTTTCCAATTAATGTACTCACAATCGCAGTGCGATGAAATCGAATAAATGGAAGAGTGCTCAGTAAATCCGGGTTTTCACGATAGGATTTTTACTTGAAATGTTGACGCCATCAACGCCCGAGCATACTACAATATATTTTTGATCAATTATCAAATAGCAGAACCATGTTTGTGAATCCACGCGATTTTGCGTGTTCAATGGGAGTTACTCCGTCGGAATCACCAATGGACTGATCAGCCCCAGCTTCAATGAGTAACCTGGCTGATTCTATGTGATCAGACCCGCCATTTCCAAGTACAACGGATTCCATCAACGCAGTCCACTCCAGGTTGTTTATATGATCAAGAGGTGCATCAGCCTTTATCAGCACGTCCACTACTTCATGATGCCCAAGATGCGCAGCAGCAATTAAAGCAGTTCCATCATAGGGGCTCGTTATATTGGCGGCGCTAGCACCATTCTCTATGGCCAGCTTTAGCAAAGGTACATCATTAGCTACCGAGGCAATGGTGACGATATCATAAGCACTATGTTCTAATGCATTCATATCGGCACCAGCTTTAGCCAGCAGCTCCACAATGTCGTCATGTGATGCGAACGCAGCAACAATCAATGGTGTTCTACCTGAACCATCGCGAGTTTCAAGATCACTACCTGCTTCAATTAGCGTGAAAGCCGTGTCTAAGTCTCCCTGGTGAGCCGCCTTTAATAAGCCGCTGTAGCGAGCAATTTCGCCAGGTGACGGCGCGCTTTGCGCTATAGCAATTGAAGAACTGACACCTAGTTGTGTCATCACATATAAAAAACAAAGCGCAAAGTGTTTTAATCTATTGATCATTTTTTCAAACTCGCTGGTGTTTCTACTGTAAGCCAGTGCTCATAAAACTACGACTGATGCTATAACATTGTAATTCGAGATTACATTGATAAAAAGTGTATCAAACGAATGGAAAAAGTAAGCACAGCTAAACCGTTCACTGTTAGCCTTATAACCTCTGTTGCCTAACATAAGATGCAACTGCGTGCAGCTTCAGTATGTCCAGGTTTGTTTCGTATCCAAGCTGTTTCATTAATTCAACCACGCGTTCTGTTGCAACGTTTCCTTTGGAGCCTGGCGCATAGGGGCAAGCCCCTAAACCAACCATTGAACTATCGAATACTCGCCGTCCATTATTTAAACTTACACGGATATTGTCCAACGCATTGATTTTCGTGTGGCAAAAAGTCTTCCACGTGCTAGGGCACTATTTTTCGCCAAACAGCAAGACCCCTGTGACATCCATGCCTACCAATTTTACCCGAACTGCAGATCCGTGATTTATCTTATTCTTACAAAAACGCTACTTGATAAAAAATAAAGAGCTATCACATTCAAAGCAACGGGTATGAGCCATCTACATCATGAGCCTCCTTGCCAGTCAGTGCTGGAGTAAATACACAAACGATAGTCAGGTCTGTTATTGCCTCAAGCTTATGACGATCGTGCTTATCAAGCGTGTAGGTAGAACCTGGCTCCAGTGTAAATTGTTCACCGGTGCTCTCGTCTGTAAGGATTGCAGTCCCACTGATGATCATATTGGCTTCTATATGATTCTTGTATTGCATGGTAAGCGACTGGCCTGCTGCAAACGTAGTTTTTGTCATCGTGAATCCAACCCCGTCTTCCTTTAACAAATATCGGGTGCTTGTCCAGACGCCTGGTTTCTCAGCATAATTACCACGTGCTTTTACGTCTTTTAGTGTTCTGATAATCATTGTAGCTCCTAAAATAGTTCCATTCTTAAACTCTTGCTAACTATCCGTCCATTCTATTAGCTGTGGAATAGAATTAGAATACAACTCTCTCCAATATCTGAACTGAATTGCCACAAGGAAAATTGATGACATACACACCAAATCCAAGTCGTTACGACACAATGGTTTATCGTCGCTGTGGCAATTCAGGACTTCAGCTACCCGCACTTTCTTTTGGTCTTTGGCATAACTTCGGACATGACGTACCGCAGGGTACACATATCGCGTTATGCAGGACTGCCTTTGACCAGGGTATAACCCATTTTGATTTGGCCAACAACTACGGCCCTCCCCCTGGCTCGGCGGAAGAGAGCTTTGGTCGTATACTTAAAACAGACTTTTCAGGTCTACGAGATGAGCTGATTATTTCATCAAAAGCAGGATATTTGATGTGGCCAGGCCCATACGGAGAAATGGGCTCTCGAAAATACCTTATAGCCTCCTGCGATCAAAGTTTAAAACGCATGGGGCTCGATTACGTAGATATTTTCTATTCTCACCGTTATGACCCCAACACGCCCCTTGAAGAGACCATGTGCGCACTTGATCACATCGTTCGATCAGGTCGAGCTTTGTATGTTGGTATTTCTTCATACAATTCGGAGAAAACACGCGAGGCTGTCGCAATACTCAATGAGCTGGGCACACCCTGCCTTATCCATCAACCAAGCTACAATATGTTCAATCGCTGGGTGGAAACCGATGGCCTGAAGCAAACTCTGGCTGAGCTCGGTATCGGGTCTATCGCATTCACACCGCTGGCTCAAGGTATGCTGACCAGTCGTTACCTCAACGGCGTACCTGAGGGCAGCCGTGCCACGCAAGGCAAATCATTTCGTCCCGAATTTATTAATGACAAATCAATCGCAGCATTGCAATCACTAAACTCCCTCGCCGAAACACGTGGACAATCACTTGCGCAAATGGCTATTGCCTGGGTGCTACGCAATGAGGAAATCACAACGGCCCTAATAGGAGCTTCAAAACCCGAACAAATTATTGAATGCGCTGGCTGTATTAACAACCTAATGTTTACCGAAGCCGAACTGCAGAAAATCGATAGTCTCGCTTGCGATCAAGGGATTAACTTATGGGCAAAATCGTCAGAAACTGAGTGTTAATTATATTCAAATGAACTTTACACTAGATCAACTCAGGGCATTTCTCGCCGTTGCTGAATCAGGAAACGTAGGACGTGCGGCCCAAAGACTCCATTTAACACAGCCTGTGGCTACAGCACGGATATAGGCGCTCGTAGACGCCATCGGCGCAAAGCTTTTAAAACTGCCCCAGTATGCTGGGGATGGAAAATTCTGATACTGTAGTTTCACCCTACAACTTGAGAGATTCACATGGATGTGAATACCCAGTGCCCGCGCTGC
>CAYSZH010000157.1:0-10374 GCA_964435305.1 uncultured Granulosicoccaceae bacterium | reverse complement strand
GTAACGCCAATTCCCCATAATGGCTGCCGGCCGCCTAAAAAGCGCCGCGTATAACTGGATGTACAGTTGGTTTTTGCTTAAAGAAGGTAATGATTAGTGGCTAGATATATTGGTCCAAAGTGTAAGTTAAGCCGGCGCGAAGGCACCGACTTGTATTTAAAGTCGGGTATTCGACCGCTCGAATCCAAGTGTAATCTGGAAACACCTCCAGGTATGCAAGGTGCAAAGCGTGGCAGGCCTTCAGACTATGCCTTGCAACTGCGTGAAAAGCAGAAGCTTCGTCGCATGTACGGTGTGCTCGAAAAGCAGTTCCGCAATTACTACAAAGCGGCAGCGGCTGCCAAAGGGTCAACTGGTGAGCGGTTGTTAACATTGCTTGAGCAACGTCTGGACAACGTTGTGTATCGCATGGGTTTTGGTGCTACTCGCGCAGAAGCCCGTCAACTTGTGTCTCATAAATCGATCATGGTCGATGGCAAGATTGTGAACATTGCCTCGTATCAGGTAAAGCCAAACCAGACGGTATCTGTGCGTGAAAAAGCACGTAAGCAAGCTCGCATTGCAGATTCCTTAGAGCTTGCAAGTCAACGCGGCGCACCAGGCTGGATTGAAGTTGATGCCAAGAAATTTGAAGGGGTTTTTAAATCAGTGCCTGACCGCACCGATTTACCGGCTGAGATCAACGAGTCTTTGGTCGTGGAACTGTACTCGAAGTAACAACAGGCTATCGTGCCGGCAAGTTCTGTTTCCTAGATTCAGACCAAGCCACATGAGATGGGCGCAAGTACAGCGTCGTTGTTCGTTCATAGTGTATAAATCAGGTTGAAAGCCATGCAGACCGAATTTTTAAAACCACGCATAGTAGATGTATCTGCTTCAAGTACCAACCACGCAAAAGTGACTCTTGAGCCACTTGAGCGCGGTTTTGGTCACACCTTAGGTAACGCACTGCGCCGTATCCTGTTGTCGTCCATGCCGGGAGCTGCAATCTACGAAGCAGAGATTGAAGGCGTTTTGCACGAGTACCAGACAATGGAAGGGGTACAGGAAGACGTGCTTGATATCCTGCTTAATCTTAAGGGTGTGTCCATCATTATGCACGCCAAAGAAGAAGCAACACTGAAGCTTGTTAAGCAAGGTCCATGTGTAGTTAAGGCAGGGGATATCACGCTTGATCACGATATCGAGATTGTTAATCCTGAACAGGTGATTTGTACGCTTACAGGTAATATGAACCTCAATATGACACTGCGTGCGCGCTTGGGTCGAGGTTATGAACCCGCGTCACACCGTAAGCTTGATGATGGTGAAAATCGTCCCATCGGCAGTTTGCAGATCGATGCATCGTTTAGCCCCGTTCACCGAGTTGCCTACAACGTAGACAGCGCACGTGTTGAGCAGCGCACCGATCTTGACAAGCTCATCATCGATCTGGAAACCAACGGCACTATCGACCCTGAAGAAGCGATTCGTAAATCAGCCACCATACTGCAGGAGCAGTTGTCCGTATTTGTTGATCTTAAAGCAGAGACGCAAACTCAGGAAGAAGAGCAGGCTTCAGACATCGATCCGATCTTGTTGCGTCCTGTGGACGATCTGGAACTGACAGTTCGTTCAGCAAACTGTCTCAAAGCAGAGAACATTTACTACATCGGTGATCTGATTCAGCGCACTGAAGTCGAACTGCTTAAAACGCCTAACCTTGGTAAGAAGTCCTTAACCGAGATTAAGGATGTGCTCGCTCAGCAAGCTTTGTCACTGGGAATGCGCCTGGAAAACTGGCCGCCACCAGAGTTACAGAAACAACGCGAACTGGGTAAGTAAACCTAATTACAACAGTATTCTGAGCAGGTTCAGTCTCTCGTCATTCGACACAATCGAGTTGATGTGAACAGAGACTTGCTTAGTGAGTAGAGAAAATGAGACACCGTAAAAGTGGGCGTCAGCTCAATAGAAACAGCAGCCATCGTCAAGCCATGTTCCGCAATATGGCGACTTCCCTGGTTGAGCACGAGTCAATTAAAACGACTCTGCCAAAAGCAAAAGAATTGCGTCGAGTTGTCGAGCCGCTCATCACCATGAGTAAGGTCGATAACGTAGCGAAGCGTCGCTTGGCTTTTGCTCGCTTGCGTGATAAGGCAGCGGTTGGTAAATTGTTTAGCGTGCTGGGCCCGCGTTTCGAAGGTCGCCCGGGTGGTTATACACGTATTTTAAAGTGTGGTATGCGCCCCGGCGACAATGCGCCTATGGCAATCATCGAATTTGTTGAACGTAGCGACTAGTCACTTTCACCATTTGCGGTACCGCAAGGCCCAGTCTGTGTACGCAGCTGGGCCTTGTGTCGTTTTGGGCTGGTCATTTATGGGAAGATGCATAATGGCTGCGCATTTACGGGCTGAAGGTTTGCACTCATGAATGAAGCGCTAACCAGTTTTGGTGCTTTAGTCGCATTGCTGCGTTACGCACGTGGCTATCGACGGCGAATCATTCTTGCCAGTACTTGCTCGGCATTAAACACGTTTTTCGATGTGATGCCGGAGATCCTGATTGGGATTGCCATTGATGTGGTGGTTAACCAGGACAAGAGTTTTGTCGCATCATTCGGGTTTGAGACTCCGCAATCTCAAATTATCGTACTGGGCTTCCTTACGCTTATCATTTGGGCAGGTGAATCGCTGTTCGAGTTTCTGTATCTTATTTTATGGCGTAATCTGGCTCAGGATCTTCAGGCAGAAATGCGCCAGGATGCCTATGAGCAGGTACAAAGCCAGGATATGGGGTACTTCGAGGCTCGAAGTTCAGGTGAGTTAACCGCGATACTCAATGACGATGTAAACCAGCTAGAACGCTTTCTTGATGGCGGTGCTCACGATTTTCTGCAGGTGTTTGTATCGTTTATTCTGGTTAGTGCTGTCTTCTTTTATGTATCCCCGGTTATTGCCTTAATGGCGATGACGCCAATCCCTGTGGTGATTTGGGGTGCCTTCTTTTTTATGCGCAAAGCCACACCGCTGTATTCAGAAGTGCGTGCACAAGTTGGCAGCCTTGCTAATCGACTGGCTAATAATATTGGCGGTATAGCCACAATAAAAGCATTTACCGCAGAGCAGCGTGAAGCCGCTCGTCTTAGAGATGCCAGCGATTTATACGTTAACGCGAACCGACAGGCGATCAAAATCAGCAGTGCGTTCGTACCACTAATTCGCATGGCGATTCTGGTTGGTTTTTTGGCCACGTTTATATTTGGTGGGCTAATGGCACTCGAAGGGGATCTCAATGTGGGTGCTTATGGCATGTTGGTGTTTCTGACACAGCGTTTACTGTGGCCGCTAACACGCTTGGCACAAACGGTTGATTTGTATGAGCGCGCTATGGCGAGTACGCGTCGTATTCTAGGTGTTATTAATACACCCAATGATGTCCGCGATACGGGCAAATTGGAGCTTAATAAACCTACCCGTGGTGACATTAGCTTTAATCATCTCTCGTTTAGTTATAACGCATCAGATGCGGGGGTTGATGACATATCGCTGCATATCCCTGCTGGGAAAACCGTCGCATTGGTTGGTGCAACGGGGTCTGGTAAATCCACTCTAATTAAATTGCTGCTGCGATTTTATCCTTACAGCCAAGGGCAGATACGCATTGATGACATTCCTATTGATCAGCTCACCTTGCCTTCATTGCGGGAAGCGATTGGTTTAGTGAGCCAAGATGTATTTTTGTTTGAAGGTAGCGTGCGTGACAATATTGCTTATGGAAATCCAGCTGCAAGAGATGCTGAGATTGATACGGCAGCGAGAGCAGCTGAAGCCTTAGAATTTATTCAACGGCTACCAGATGGTTTCGATACCCTGGTAGGTGAGCGTGGTATCAAGCTTTCAGGTGGGCAACGCCAAAGAATTTCACTTGCACGAGCGATACTAAAAAATCCACCGATACTGATATTGGATGAAGCCACCAGTGCAGTGGACAATGAAACCGAGGCTGCCATTCAACGATCGCTACTGACCATATCCAAGGGACGTACTGTACTGGTGGTGGCTCATCGACTATCCACTATTGTGGCAGCAGATCAGATTGTTGTGCTAGATCAGGGCAGGATTGTGGAGCAGGGTAGGCATATAGAGTTATTGGAGCGGAACGGTTTCTATCAGCGTCAATGGCTGGTGCAAACCGGCGGCGTCTTCCGGGAAACCAGTCCCTTTCGTTGATTGTAGCCTTATAGTTTCTGGTATCTTTAGTCTGGTGTCCCCCTTAACCTTCGCCGTCATGGTCCGAAAAGATAGCCCTCGCTGCTCGTCCGCTACGACCGAGTCTCGCAATCAATTGCTAAAGTCGTGGAAGCCCGCTAGTACTGTTACCCGGCATGGTGTGTGATCCACGTATATTCACAGCTTGAAGCTGCGTCTGATTTCATTGATGAGCGCAACACGCCGATACTGTTGGAGTGACGACTCGATCCTGAAACCGTTCCGAGAACGCGTAAATGAGCCGTAATATGAACAGTTCCTTTGTAACAGCAACCAGGAAAGAGCCCTACAAATGACCACTGAAATCGTTAGCTGGAATATTCAGGCTGCTAAAGGCGTTGATGGCGTAACCAGTTCAAAACGCATTGCCGACGACATCCAAGCGTTTGCCGATGCCGATGTTATCTGTTTGCAGGAAGTATTGCGTAGGGCAGATGAGGATCAGGTGCGCGACATTGCAGATTTCTTTCCTGACCATGAGGTGTATTTTGGCGCTGCTATAAATCGCGTGCATCCCTTTGGTCGATTGGAATTTGGCAATATGATTCTGACGCGGTTTAAGGTATTGCAGGTTGTTCATCACAAGCTACCTGAACCTGCTGAGCCCGAGGCGAAGTACATGCCTAGGCAAGCAATAGAGCTCATTCTGCATTACCGCAATGAACCCTTGCGCATCGTCACCACGCACCTGGATTTTTTTGCATTGCGACAACGCGCCGCTCAGGTTCGTTATCTTGCGCAACATCACGTGGAAAGTATGCAGCGATTCAAGTTTCCATCGCCAGCTGGAGGCGCGGAACAGTTCGAATCAATACCTGAAACTGCATTGTCGATCTATGCAGGGGACTTCAATCTAACGGTCGATTCTAATGATTATAAATATTTAACATCCGGCGCAGATGTGCCTGCGCTTGAGGACTGCTGGCGCCTGATTCACGGCGAAATGCCACACGATCCTACCTGCGGTATTTTTGATCATGCACAATGGCAAGAAGGTTCGCATTGCCGGGATTTCTTTTTTGCATCAGCCGATATGACAGCGCGAGTGACCGATATGGCTGTGCAAGTGGAGACGGCGGCATCAGACCATCAGCCAATAAAGCTCGTTATCGATTGAGTTGATGAGCTCGTGTTAACGGATACCGGCGCGCATAAAACTTTGCACAAACTGACGCTGAAATAACAGAAAAGCGATCAGTAGCGGTCCCGATGTCATTAACGTGGCGGCATTTATCACCGACCATTCCAAGCCGGCATCAATGGCTGAGAACACACTTAGCCCTACGGTTACCGGTCTTGTTTCAACTGAATTGGTAATAATCAGTGGCCATAAGAAATTGTTCCAATGGTAGCTAACTGATACCAGACCATAGGCAAGATAGGTTGGTTTTGCCAATGGGATATAGACTTTCCACAGCAAGCCCAGAAACGATGTGCCCTCCACCCTTGCTGCATCGTCTAACTCTCTGGGCACTGACTTAAACGTTTGGCGAAGCAGGAATATTCCAAAGCCCGAAGCAAAGTAGGGCAATCCTATCGCCAGTATGGTATCGACCAAATTCAGTGATCGTATGGTTTTGTAGTTCTCGACAATCAAAATGTCTGGCATTACCAGTAGCTGTAGCAACACCAGTGCGAATAAAATTCCTCTGCCAGGAAAAGTGAAGCGGGCGAATGCGAATGCAGCCATGGTGCAAAGCACAAACTGACAAATCAGTATCAGTGTGACAAGCATGAAAGTATTCAAAAAGTATCGCGCAAAAGGTGCGGCAGCCCAAGCTTTTTTAAAGTTTTCTAAGGTGAGCGGCGCATTCCAGACGAAATTAGTCTCAAAAGCTGCAGGATGAAATGCGGTCCAGATAGCGTAGAGTAATGGCAACGCCCACATAAAAGCGAGAAACCACATCGCGAACCCATTCAATACCCTGTCAAAGCCCGGTAATTTAAGTCGACCAGAACTCACTGATAGTGAACCTTGCGATCAAACAAAAAGAACTGTCCAATGGCTAAAATGGATAACAAAATGAGCATAACAACGGTAAGCGTTGCCGCATAACCTGTTTGCCAATACTTAAACGCCGTTTCGTAAATATAATAAAGCAGCAAACTACTGGCGTTGTCAGGTCCACCTTCGGTCATGACAAATATATGATCGACTAGTCTGAACGAATTAATTACCGCATTGATTGAAACAAACAATGTGGTGGGCATAAGCAATGGCAGTAAAATTTTTCGCAAGTAATAAAAGTGACTGGCACCTTCCACATCGGCAGCTTCTTTTAGCACTGGGGGTATGGATTGCAAGGCGGCTAGATAGAAAATCATGAAAAATCCGGCTTCCTTCCATATGGCCACAACAATCATTGCGGCTAATACGGTGTCTGGATTACCGATTAAGTTGATAGCTGGCAAGCCGAACAAACCTGAACGAAGCTGATCAATTAAGCCGAAACCCGGGGTGTAAAAAAACATCCAAATATTGGCTACGGCAATAAGTGGTAAAACCGTTGGAGCAAAAAATGCAACACGAGACAAGGTGCGACCCTTTAACTTGCTGTTAACCCATAGCGCCATCAACAATGCCAAACCAATAGAGATAGGTATGGTGCCAACAGCAAACCAGAAGTTGTTTACCAGCACTTGCCAGAACACATCATCCTGAATGAGTGTTTGATAGTTCTCCGAACCAATAAACTTCGCTGGGCGTCGACCTTTAGGAGTGGAGTAAAAACTACTGATGACAGTTTTTACAGCCGGGTAGTGCGTAAACGTAAAAAGGAACAGCAAAGCCGGGCTAAGAAACAGCCAGCCATATACCCATTCTCGTCGGTGCATCATGTGGGCAATATCAGTAGGGGTTGCGGCGACTCACTACTAGGAATACGTCGCCACAACTCAAGCTTATAAGATTAACGGTAGCCTTTCAAAATGGCGTCGGCTTTTTCCTGAGCGTCTGCCAACGCTTCTTCTACCGATTTGCTACCCGTAATGGCAGCCGCCAGTGCATCGTTAAACACGGCAGTCACTCGCTGATTCTCATAGGTAGAAAGCTCGGCGACGGCAAACTCTAATTGATCACGCGCAACCAATGCTGGTTGAAAGTCATCTGTATAGGCTTTCATCTCAGCGGTGTCCCATGTGTCTGGGCGCGGCGCCACGTAACCTGTCGCAATCGTCCACTTGGCAGACTGTGCAGGCTGCGAGATCCATTTAACAAAATCAAACGCTGCGACTTTCTGTTCGTCGGAAGAGTCCGCAAATATATAAAAGTTACCGCCACCGGTCGGAGCACCGTAACGCTTGTTTCCTGGCAGTAAACCCACACCAAAATCAAAAGGCGCATTTTCGCGCACGTTTGTTAGGTTACCGGTTGATGTCCACATCATTGCCGTCTGGCCTTCGAAGAATGCCTTTGGCGTCGCGCCCCATTCAATGATGCCTGGTGCCATAACACCATGCTGGGTGCTTAGATCAACCAGATACTGTAGCGCTTCAGCCACTTTAGGATCATCGAAATAGGTTTCGTTTCCATCAGAATTAGCCAGAATGGCATCGTTCTGCGTGGTTAATCCCTGAAACAACCAGTAGGGGAAGCCCGATGATGGAATTCGAACACCCCAACGGCTAACGTTGCCGTCAGCATCTTTCTTTACTAGCTTCTTGCCCATCTCGATGGTTTCTTCCCAGCTTGCAGGCGGTGTTTCAGGGTCGAGGCCGACTTCGGCAAACGCTTCTTTATTCCAGTACAACACGGGAGTGGATCGCTGAAAGGGTATACCAAACGTTTTACCACCGGTTTGGCTGTTTTCCATAAATGCTGGGTAAAACGATTGCAACCAAGCCTTATCTTCTTCTGTTTTGACTAAGTCATCGAACGGCATAATGACCTCTTCATCGATTAACGTAAACATGTCTACCGACAATATCACTGATAACTGCGGTGGCTTTCCACCGCGCGATGCCGTCAATGCTTTCGTCACTGTATCGCCGTACGACCCGGAATAAACCGCATCGATATTCACCCCAGGGTTTGCAGCAACATATTCGTCGGTTAGGGCTTGAATGGTATCTGCCGCTTTACCACCAACAGCAACCGGAAAATAAAATTCCAGATCAACAGCCTGCGCTGATGTCGCCATACCCATGGTTAATACGATGGATGCTATGCAAATTTTAATTTTTACTAATGATTTCATTTTCACTTCCTCCTGATTGTTCATGTTGTGAAAGCTAAAGCTACGAAAAAAGAGTGTTCAATAATGCGCTTTCTTTATCATCAAGCTTTCCCGAACTACGATCAAAACAACGCATATGTTCAACGGGCCATTCCAACTTAACCTCGCTGTGTTGAGCCAGCGTGGTATGCCCTTCTATACGCGCCAGTAGTCTAGCACTACCCACTCGGCAATCAGCCAAAACATCGGCTCCCAAATACTCAACGTGTTCTACTATCGCGGGTATACCGCCACTATCGGATATTCTGACGTGCTCTGGTCTAATACCAATATTTAACGCGTCCCAATTGGTATTTGAGTTTCCAAGGGCGGCACCCACTTCATTTGCCGGCACGATATTCATTGGCGGCGTGCCGATAAACCCTGCAACAAATTCGGTAGCCGGCTTTTCGTAAATTTCTCTTGGCGAGCCGGCTTGCTCTACGCGGCCGTCCTTCATTAGTACAACCTGATCAGCCATGGTAATGGCTTCAGCCTGATCGTGAGTCACATACACCATGGAAAACCCCAGTGACTGTTGTAAGTCTCGAATCTCCATGCGCATGGCGTTACGCAACTTGGCATCCAGATTCGACAGAGGCTCATCCATTAAACAGACGGACTTTTCGGCAATAATTGCACGACCTAACGCAACTCGTTGTTGCTGGCCGCCGGATAGTTGTGCAGGTTTTCTTGCCAGATAATCGGACAAGCCAAGCAGTTCTGCTGTTGCGTTTAGTCGTTTTGTTTGTTCGGCTTTGGCGGTTCGGCGTACTTTTAAACCAAACAGGATATTTTCAGCAACGCTAAGATGTGGGAACAATGCATAGGATTGAAACACCATGGCAATATCGCGCTTTGACGGCGGTAGGTTGTTCACACGCTTTCCGCCAATGGAAATCTCTCCCGAGTCAGCGTGTTCTAAGCCAGCGATGACGCGCAGAGAAGTCGATTTTCCACAGCCCGATGGGCCAAGCAACACGGTGAATGTGCCTGGTTCAACTTCCAGGTTCATTCGCTCAATCGCGAGTGAGCCACTCCAGGATTTAGTGACATCGTTTAAGGCAATTGCTCTACCCTGCGTGGCTACGTTTTGCATCTATGTGATCTTCCCACGAAACCAGGGCACTGAGTTCGTTTGGCTTTATTTCACTATACAATCATTATTTAGAAAAGCTCAAAATTGAGACAATGTTACCCAATCGTGCTACGTCACCCATGGAATCGTCTGTCATCAGATTAACACAAACCGCACCCGGCAAAGCCGTGCGATAACTATTGATATGCGCTGGCGCCTTGCATCTGCATGCGGCGCTGCAAGCCATTCGAGCGGCTGGTTTTCCTGGATACACACGTGGGCACTTTGGTCATGGCTTAGGTAGCAGCGTGGGCAGTGAGCAATGGCCGTTAATTTCTGCCGACGCACAAGTCGTTTTTGAGCCGGGCATGGTCATGGCGTTTGAATGTCCATGGTATATCAATGGGCTTGGTGGGATGATAGTAGAAAACCAACTGCTGATAACGGCTGGCGGTCATGAAATGATGAATAGCTTACCGCTAGGATTAACAGAAATTCCGGTGTAATGTTTCTCTACATCATCAGTGACAAGCCGTCAAAAAAGCAGCCCAAAATTAAATAGATCAAAACAATGGCGGTGAGTACCGTTAGCGGTCCGAACCCAGCTGAACGAACCGTTTCAAGAATTTCTTGCGGCACTCCCAATAAACTCACCGCCTGGGCAAGAATCGTTGCGCCCATCACCACGAAAGCAATAGAGGCGTAAAGCAGAATGGCAGCGGCTTCGGTCGGTGTCGCAATACCAAATGCTATTGAGCACATGATGGTCAGGATCAAAACCAAACCCGAAAACGGCAGCAGCGATGGATACCCATTGCGCGCTGCGTTT